>DASZUN010000198.1:0-35932 GCA_035547615.1 Gemmatimonadaceae bacterium
AGCGCGGCGCGGGAGCGTTGACGCCCCCCTGAACTCGGTCTAACTTACCCGGCTGTCCTGGACAGGTGGCCGAGTGGTTGAAGGCACCGGTCTCGAAAACCGGCATACCGGTGAACCCGGTATCGAGAGTTCGAATCTCTCCCTGTCCGTCTGACCGGCGCGGCGGCCCGATCCACAGCCGTTCGCGCCGGTTTTGTTTTTCGGCAGCAGCACGAGCGCAGCACGAGCGCAGCACGATCCCGCAGGACGCAGGATATCGCAGGACCCAGGACGGGTGGCCGAGTGGTTTAAGGCGCAGGCCTGGAAAGCTTGTGTACGTCAAAAGCGTACCGTGGGTTCGAATCCCACCCCGTCCGTCCCGACGCCCGGCCGTGTCCGACGACACACGGCCGGGCGTTCTGTTGGCGGCACCGTCGTCGCGCGCATCAACCTTGCAGCAGTCGCCGGATTTTCGCGCGCCCGCGTCGCGCATCGCGGCGATTAGCGTTTGCTAATAGCCGTGCGCGCAAGTCGCGTGGCCGCACGCATCACGCGCGCGCAGCTCGACCGTGCGATGCGCGTCGTCGCGCTCGCCCTCGCAACGGACGCGAGCGCGCGCGTGCCTCAGTTGAGCACGCGCGCACAACGTAAGTACCTCGGCGCGCACCTTGCAGAAGCAGGCGTCCCCAACGTTTCACTCGCATTGGGAGGCGCTGATGCAGCAGAAGGTACTGATCACGGGCGGGGCGGGATTCATCGGCTCGCACGTGGCAGACGAATTGTTGCGCGCGGGATACGACGTGCGCGCGCTCGACAATCTCTCGCCGCAGGTACACGGGCCGGGCCAGCGGCGGCCCGACTATCTCGCCGACGACGTCGAGCTCATGATCGGCGACGTGCGCGATCCCGACGCGGTGCGCCGCGCGCTCGACGGCGTCGACGCCGTCTTCCACTTCGCGGCGGTCGTCGGCGTCGGCCAGAGCATGTACGAGATCGAGCGATATACCGACGTGAACAATCGCGGGACCGCGGTGCTGCTCGAGGCGCTCATCGAGCGGCCGGTCTCGAAGCTCGTCGTGGCGTCGAGCATGAGCATCTACGGCGAAGGGTTGTATCACGGCCCCGACGGCGCCGAGGTCGAGGCCGTCGATCGCACGCGCGATCAATTCGCGCGCGGCGAATGGGAAGTGCGCGGGCCCGATGGCGAGCGCCTGACGCCCGCGCCGACGCCGGAGAGCAAGCGGCCGGCGCTCGCGTCCGTGTATGCACTCTCGAAGTACGATCAGGAGCGTCTCTGCCTGATGGTCGGCGACGCGTACAACGTCCCAGCGACGGCGCTGCGGTTCTTCAACGTGTACGGGACGCGCCAGGCGCTGTCGAATCCGTACACGGGGGTGCTCGCGATCTTCGCGTCGCGCCTGCTCAACAACAATCCCCCCACGGTGTTCGAGGATGGCGAGCAGCGCCGCGACTTCGTGAGCGTGCTCGACATCGCGCGCGCGTGCCGCCTCGCGCTCGAATCACCCGCCGCGGCCGGCAAGGCGATCAACGTCGGCAGCGGACACTCATACAGCATCCGCGAGATCGCGGCCCGCATGGGCGCGGTGCTCGGCAAGGAGTACATCACGCCGGAAATCACCGGCAAGTATCGCGTCGGCGACATTCGCCACTGCTTCGCCGACATCTCGCGCGCGCGGGCGGTGCTCGGGTACGAGCCGCAGGTCGCGTTCGATGCAGGGCTGTCGGAGCTCGCGAGCTGGCTCGAGGGCCAGTCGGCCGAGGATCGGGTCGCCGAGGCCAGCGAGGAGCTCGCCGCGCGGGGGTTGACGGTATGAGTCGTCGAGACGAATCCGCACCGCGAACGATCGTCAAGGAACCGGAGGTGGCCAGCCGGGAACGGCCGGTGCTCATCACGGGAGGCGCGGGCTTCATCGGCTGCAACCTGGCGCATCGGCTGCTGCAGCAGGGCCGCCGCGTCGTGCTGTTCGACAACCTCTCGCGCGCCGGTGTGACGCGGAACGTGGCGTGGTTGCGCGAGACGCACGGCGACCACGTGCGCGTCGAGATCGGCGACGTGCGCGACTTCGCCGCGGTGCAGCGCGCGGTCGCCGGGGTGGGGCAGGTGTTCCACTTCGCGGCGCAGGTCGCCGTGACGACGAGTCTCGACGATCCCGTCGACGACTTCACCGTGAATGCGCGCGGGACGCTCAACGTGCTCGAGGCAATCCGCCGCTCCGACGAGCGCCCGCCGCTCGTGCTCACGTCCACGAACAAGGTGTACGGCGGCCTCGACGATCTCGCGCTCGAGTTGCGCGATGCGCGCTACACGCCGCGCGACGAGGCGATCGCCGCGCGGGGCGTGAGCGAGGCGCGACCGCTCGACTTTCACAGTCCATATGGATGCTCGAAAGGCACCGCGGATCAGTACGTGCGCGACTACGCGCGGTCGTTCGGCCTGAAGACGGTCGTCTTCCGCATGAGCTGCATCTACGGCCCGCACCAGTTCGGCACGGAGGATCAGGGCTGGGTGGCGCACTTCCTCATCCGCGCGCTCGCCGGCGAGCCGATCGTGCTGTACGGCGACGGCAAGCAGGTGCGCGACATCCTGTTCGTGGACGATCTGGTGAACGCGTTCCTGCTCGCGCAGCAGCACATGCCTGCGCTGAGCGGCCAGGCATTCAACATCGGCGGCGGCGCTGGCAACACGATCAGTCTGCTCGAGCTCCTCGACGTGATCGCGGCGCTGAACGGGTCCCGCCCCGCGGTGACGTTCGAGGATTGGCGCGTAGGCGACCAGCGTTACTACGTGTCGGACACGACCAAGTTCGCGCGCGCGACGGGGTGGCGGCAGACGGTCAGCGCGGTGGAAGGCGTCACGCGGCTGCGTGACTGGCTCGGCACGGAAGCGGCGCGCGCGAAGCGGCCGGCGGCACGCGCCAAACGGCCGATCGTGATCGATCCGGTGGGCGCCGCGGACGCGGGCATGGTCGACCGAGGTGCCGCGTGACGGCGACGCCTCTCGAAGCCGGCACGCGGACGGGCACGATGCGCGCGGCCACGCTGACCGCGCCACGCGCGGCGCGTACGCTCGCCGCGGAAATTCCGGAGCCTGGCCCGGGCGAAGTGCGCATTCGACTGCAGGGCAGCGGGGTGTGTGCGTCGAGCGTGCCCGTGTGGGAAGGTCGCGAGTGGTTCAAGTATCCGCAGCCCGCGGGCTCACCGGGGCACGAGGGCTGGGGCGTGATCGACGCCGTGGGCGACGGCGTGCTGGACGTCCAGCCGGGCCAGCGCGTCGCGGCGCTCTCGTACCGTGCGTTCGCGGAGTACGACGTGGCGCGCGCCGATGCCGTCGTCCCGCTGCCGCCCGAGCTCGATCGGGTCGACGTGCCCGGTGAGCCGCTCGGGTGCGCGATGAACATCTTTCGGCGCAGCGAGATCGAGCCGGGCCATACCGTCGCGATCGTCGGCGTCGGATTTCTCGGTGCGATGCTGACGCGTCTCGCCAGCAACGCCGGCGCTCGTGTGATCGCGATCTCGCGGCGGCCGTTCGCGCTCGACGTGGCGACGCAGTTCGGCGCGGCCGAGACGATCCCGATGGACGACCATCAGCGGATCATCGATCGCGTGATGTCGCTGACGTCGACGGTGGGCTGCGATCGCGTGATCGAGGCCGTCGGCCTGCAGTGGCCGCTCGACCTGGCCGGCGAGCTCACGCGCGAGCGCGGCCGGCTGGTGATCGCCGGCTTTCACCAGGACGGGCCGCGCAGCGTCAACATGTTCTTGTGGAACTGGCGCGGACTCGACGTCGTCAACGCGCACGAGCGCGACCCGCTCGTGTACGTGCGGGGGATTCGCGAAGCGGTCGACGCGATGCGGCGCGGCGAGATCGATCCGACGCCGCTGTTCACGCACCGGTATCCGCTCGACGAGCTGCACGCGGCGATGACCGCGACCGTCGAGCGCCCCGACGGTTTCCTCAAGGCCCTCGTCACGCCGTGAAGCCGCGTCTCGGATTTCTCGGCGTCGGCTGGATCGGCCGGCATCGCATGGAGTGCATCGCGAACAGCGGCGCGGCGACGATCGCCGCCGTCGCGGACGAGAGCCCGGACGCCGCGGCCAAAGCCGCCGGGTCCACGAAGGCGGCGATCGCCGAGCCGACCATCGACAGTCTGCTCGCGCACGACCTCGACGGACTGGTGATCGCGACGCCGAGCGCGCTGCACGCCGACCAGTCGGTGGCCGCGCTCTCGAGCGGATTGGCGGTGTTTTGTCAGAAGCCGCTGGCCAGGTCCGGGGAGGAGACGCGCCGCGTCATCGATGCCGCGCGAGCGGCGGATCGGCTCCTCGGCGTGGATCTGTCGTATCGCTACACGCGCGGCATGCAGTGCGTGCGCGAGCTCGTGCAGGCAAACGAGCTCGGGAGCGTGTACGCGGTGGACCTCACGTTTCACAACGCATATGGTCCCGACAAGGCGTGGTTCCATGACCCGAAGCTCTCGGGTGGCGGCTGCGTGATCGATCTCGGCATTCACCTCGTCGATCTGGCGATGTGGACGCTGGGCTTCCCGCGCGTGAACGACGTCACGAGCCGGCTCTGGTCCAACGGCGCCCCGCTTCGCTCCGCGCACGACGAGGTGGAGGACTATGCCGTCGCGCGCATCGATCTCGAGACGGGCGCGACGATCACGCTCACGTGCTCGTGGAACCTGCCCGCGGGTCGCGACGCGCTGATCGGCGCGACATTCTATGGAACGAAGGGCGGTGCGGCGCTGCGCAACGTGAACGGCTCCTTCTACGATTTCACGGCCGAGCGATATCGCGGCACCTCGACGGAGAGGCTCTGTGCGCCGCCCGACGAATGGGGCGGCCGCGCCGCAGTCGACTGGGCGATGCGCCTCGCGAGCGGCACGCGATACGACCCGGCGGTCGAGCGCATCGGCGACGTCGCGGACACCCTGGATCGGATCTACGGCCGATGAGAGTGCTCATGACGGCCGACACGGTCGGCGGCGTGTGGACGTACGCGACGGAGCTCGCGCGCGCGCTCGCCGAGCGGAACGTGGACGTCGTGCTGGCGACGATGGGCGCGCCGCTCTCTGCGGCGCAGCGCGCGCAGGCTGCCGCCGTGCCGGGGCTGCTCGTGGAACAGAGCACGTATCGGCTCGAGTGGATGGAAGACCCGTGGGCCGACGTCGATCGTGCGGGCGCGTGGCTGCTGGAGCTGGAGCGGGCGCATCGGCCCGACCTGGTCCACGTCAACGGCTACGCGCACGGCTCGCTCGATTGGTCGGCACCGGCCCTCGTGGTCGGCCACTCGTGCGTGCGCTCGTGGCACGAGGCGGTGCGGCGCGCGCCGGCCGGCGGCGAATGGAGTGAATACACGCGACGCGTGGCGGACGGGCTCCGCGCCGCGGACGCCGTGGTCGCGCCGTCGCGCTACATGCGCGATGCGCTCCTGCGGCACTACGGCGCGCTGCGGGACGTACGTGTGATCTACAACGCGCGGCGCGCCGACGAATTCGCGCCGGCGGCGAAGGAGGAGATCATCGTCGCCGCGGGCCGCGTGTGGGACGAGGCCAAGAACCTCGCCGTGCTCGATGTGATCGCGCGCGACGTGGCGTGGCCAATCCACATCGCGGGCGCGGCCACGTCGCCCGATGGGCAAACGTACGCTTCGCAGTCCGCGCACCTGCTCGGGGTGCTCGCGCCCGATGCCTTGGCGGCGTGGCTCGGCCGCGCGGCGGTCTTCGCGCATCCGGCGCGGTACGAGCCGTTCGGCTTGTCGGGGCTCGAGGCGGCGCTTGCCGGATGCGCGCTCGTGCTCGGCGACATTCCGAGCCTCCGCGAGCTGTGGGATGGCGCCGCCGTGTTCGTCGATCCCGATGACGCGCACGGCATCGCGACGGCGATCGACGGCCTGTGTCGGGCGCCGGCGCGACGCGTGTCGCTCGCCGCACGGGCGCGGGCGCGTGCCCGGCGATTCACGCCGGCACGCATGGCGGATGCGTACCTGCAGGTGTACGACGAGTTGCAAGCGCGCGCGGCCACGGCGGTAGAGGTGATCGCATGCGCGTCGTGATGTTCTATCACTCGCTGCGATCGGATTGGAACCACGGCAACGCGCATTTCCTGCGCGGTGTGGCCAGCGAGCTGGTCGCGCGCGGGCACGACGTCGCGGTGTACGAGCCGCGCGATGCGTGGAGCGCGTCGAACCTCGCGGCCGAACACGGCGAGGCGGCGCTCGATGGGTATCGCACCGCGTACCCCGCGCTCGACGCGAACGTCTACGATCCCGCGGCGTTCGACGTCTCGCGAGCGCTGGACGGCGCGGATCTCGTGCTCGTACACGAGTGGAATGCGCACGATCTGGTGGCGCGCATCGGCGAGGAACGGGCGGCGACGCGAGCGTTCACGCTGCTGTTCCACGACACGCATCACCGCGCGATCACCGACCCCGACAGCATGGGGGCGTACGATCTGCGGCACTACGACGGCGTGCTGGCGTTCGGCGCCGCGATCCAGGACGTGTACGCGCGCCGCGAGTGGGCATCACGCGTCTACGTCTGGCACGAGGCGGCGGACCCGCGCGTGTTCCATCCGATCGGCGGCGTGCCAGTCGAGGGCGATCTCGTGTGGATCGGCAACTGGGGAGACGACGAGCGGACGGCCGAGCTTCAGGAATTTCTCATTCAGCCCGCGGCGGCGCTCCGGCTCGCGGCCCGCGTGCACGGCGTGCGGTATCCCGAGGAGGCGCGCGGCATGCTCGCGCAGGCGGGCATCGAATACGCGGGCTGGCTGCCGAACTACCGCGCGCCGCAAGTGTTCGCGCGCCACCGCATGACGGTCCACGTGCCGCGCCGCCCGTACGTTCGCGCGCTGCCGGGCATTCCGACCATTCGCGTGTTCGAGGCGCTGGCGTGCGGGATTCCGCTCGTCTCCGCGCCCTGGGACGACGTGGAAGGCCTGTTCACGCCGGGACGCGACTATCTCGTGGCGCGCAACGGCGCGGAGATGCGCCGGCTGCTCTCGTCGGTGCGCCACGATGCGGAGCTGGCGGAGAGCCTGGCCGGCAACGGGCTGCGCACGATTCTCGCGCGCCACACGTGCGCGCATCGCGTGGACGAGCTGCTCACCATCACGGCCTCGATCGCGCCGGCTTCAACGCAGGAGACCATTCGCGCATGACGGCGGGACTCAACATCGCATTCTTCGGCTCGAGCCTCGTCTCGGCCTACTGGAACGGCGCGGCCACGTACTACCGCGGCATCATCCGCGCGCTGCACGAGCGCGGGCACCGTGTCACGTTCTACGAGCCCGACGCGTTCGAGCGGCAGCAGCACCGGGACATCGCCGATCCCGACTGGGCGACGGTGGTCGTCTATCCCGGCGACGGCGAGGACGGCGTGCACCGGATGCTCGAGCGGGCGCGCGGCGCCGACGTGGTCGTGAAGGCGAGCGGCGTCGGCGTGTTCGACGAGCTGCTCGAGCGTGAGGTGCTCGCGCTCCGCGGCCCGAACACGACCGTGATGTTCTGGGACGTGGATGCGCCGGCGACGCTGGACCGCGTCGCCGCCAACCCGGCCGATCCGTTCCGCGCGCTGGTGCCGAAGTACGACATGGTGCTCACGTACGGCGGCGGCGATCCGGTGGTGCGCGCCTACACGGCGCTCGGCGCGCGCGGCTGCGTGCCGATCTACAACGCGCTCGATCCGAGCACGCACCATCCCGCGGCGCCCGACGCGCGCTTCGCCGCGGACCTGGGCTTTCTCGGCAATCGGCTGCCCGACCGCGAGGCGCGCGTGGAGGAGTACTTGCTTCGCGCCGCGACGCTGCTGCCGGAGCGCCGCTTCGTGCTCGGCGGGAACGGCTGGAGCGACAAGCCGATGCCGGTGAACGTGCGCGCGATCGGCCACGTGTACACGCACGAGCACAATGCGTTCAACTGCACGCCGCGCGCGGTGCTCAACGTGAATCGCGAGAGTATGGCGCGCTACGGCTTCTCGCCGCCGACGCGCGTGTTCGAGGCGGCGGGGGCGGCGGCGTGCCTGATCACCGACGCCTGGGTCGGCGTGGAAGTCTTTCTCGAGCCGGGACGGGAAGTGCTCGTCGCGCACGACGGCGACGAGGTGGCGGCGCACGTGCAGTCACTCGACGAGGCGCGCGCGCGGGCGATCGGGAACGCGGCGTTCGCGCGCGTGACGGCCGAACACACGTACGCACACCGCGCCCGCGAGGTCGAGGCGCTGCTGGCGGCGCGGCGCGGTACGCCGCGCGCGCTGGCGCAGGCCGACGCTCCCGTGCATCCCACGGAGGCGGTCGCGTGATCGAATCGAGCGCGCCGCGGCCGATGCAGATCGCGATCTTCGGCCTGTCGATCACCTCGTCATGGGGCAACGGGCACGCGACCACGTACCGGGGACTCGTGCGGGAGCTCGCCGCGCGCGGGCATCGCGTCACGTTCTTCGAGCGCGACGTTCCCTGGTATGCCGACAACCGCGACCTGCCGACGCCGCCGTACTGCGAGACCGTGCTGTACGAGAGCCTTCGCGAGCTTCGCGATCGGCACGCGCGCGCGGTGGCCGACGCCGATCTCGTGATCGTCGGCTCGTATGTGCCGGAGGGTGTGGAGCTGGGCGAGTGGGTGACGGCCACGGCGCGCGGCGTGAGCGCGTTCTACGACATCGACACGCCGGTGACGCTCGCGAAGCTCGCCGCCGGTGGCGCGGACTATCTGTCGATCGACCTCGTGCCGCGCTACGACCTGTATCTCTCGTTCACCGGCGGCCCGACGCTGGAGCGCCTCGAGCGGGAATTCGGATCGCCGTGCGCGCGGGCGCTCTACTGCTCGTTCGACCCGCGCGAGTACTTCCCGGAATCGCGGCCGATGCGCTGGGATCTCGGCTACATGGGCACGTACAGCGCGGACCGCCAGCCCACGCTCACGCGCCTGCTGATTCAGCCGGCGCGTCGATGGAACACCGGGCGCTTCGCTGTCGCCGGCCCGCAGTACCCCGAGTCGCTCGCCTGGCCGCGCAACGTGGAGCGCATCGCGCACCTCGCGCCGCGCGAGCACCGCGCGTTCTACACGGCGCAGCGCTTCACGCTCAACGTCACCCGGGCCGACATGATCGCAGCCGGCTACTCACCGAGCGTCCGGCTGTTCGAGGCCGCCGCCTGCGCGACGCCGATCATCAGCGACGCCTGGGACGGCCTCGCGGATCTGTTCACCCCCGATGAGGAAATTCTCATCGCGCGGTCGACCGCCGACGCGGTGGCGATCCTCCGCGAGCTGCCCGACGCCGCGCGCAGGCGGATCGGCGCGCGCGCGCGCGCCCGGGTGCTCGCCGAGCACACCGCCGAACACCGCGCCAAGGAGCTCGAACACCATGTGCGAGAGGTCAGCTCCGGGACCGCGGTGAGCTGACTTTTCGAGAGGACAGGGCGATGACCAAGCTGTTGCAGCACGAAGTTTCCGCTCCGTCGCCGGAGCGGGCGCGCGAGATCGCCAGTCTCGGGCCCTGGTTTCACAACCTGCACCTGCCCGACGGATCGCAGACGGCGCCGACGCACGCGCTCGGCGACTTTCCCGCGTTCAAGTGGCGAGAGATCGCGGATCATCTCCCGGCGGATCTCACCGGGTGGCGAGCGCTCGACATCGGGTGCAACGCGGGCTTCTACACGTTCGAGCTCGCGGCGCGCGGCGCCCACGTGACCGGCATCGACGTCGAGCCGCTGTTTCTCCGCCAGGCCGAGTGGGCCGCGCGCGAGTTCGCGCTCGATCACCGCGTCGAGTTCCGGCGGATGCAGATCTACGACCTCGCGCACTCGACCGAGCGCTACGATCTGGTGCTGTTCATGGGCGTGTTCTACCACCTGCGCTATCCGCTGCTCGGGCTCGACATCGTGGCGAATACGGTGGACCGGCTGCTCGTCTTCCAGACGCTCACGATGCCCGGCGAGCAGGTCGACACGAGCACGGCGCTCGATCGCGACATCAACGACCGCGACGCCTTCACGGCGCCGGGCTGGCCGAAGATGGCGTTCATCGAACACAACTTCAGCGGCGATCCCACCAACTGGTGGGCGCCGAATCACGCCGGCGTCGAGGCGATGCTGCGATCGTCCGGCTTGCGCGTGTGCGGCCGTCCCGGGCACGAGATCTACATCTGCGAGCCGGAGCGCGACGCGCCGGTCTGGCCGCGCGAGCGTGGCCGCGCCGAGCTGCTCTCGGCGACCGGCCGTGCGTGGGCTGATGCCGTGCAGACCTGACCGCGACCGATGCTGGTGTACCGTGACTCCAGTGTGGCGGAGCGCGCGACCGCGCTCGCCGATGCAGCGGAGTCACTCGCCGCGGCGGTCGAGTCGCAGCCGGGATACGATGCGGCCGTCGAGCTGCTGATCACCGCCGGCGAGCTCGAGTCGGCAGTGCTCGACACGATGGAGCACGACGTCGACGAGGACATCGCCTCCGGCCTGCGCGACCTGTCGCTGACCGCCGCACGCATTCTCGCGGCGGTGGACGCGAGCGGTCGGTCGCGCGCGACGTCGCTCTGCCGCGGCATGCGCGCCATGCTGCGCGTGGTCCGCCGAGAGCTCGCCGACGCGCTCGTCCGCCGGCGCGTGCCCGAAGGCTTCGCCTACTACGCGCTCTATCCGGAGGCGTACGCCGCGGCCACCCGCGCGTATCTGGCCGAGCGCCAGCCGCGGCGTGCGACCGTGATCGGCATTCGAAGCATCGGCAGCAGCCTCTCGGCGGTCGTGGCGTGCGAGCTCGCGCGCCGCGCGCCGGATCTGGACGTGGTCACGTTCACGGTACGGCCGCACGGACACCCGTTCGATCGCGTCACCGCGTTCTCGCCCGCGGCCGAGCGGCGCATCCGCTCGCGCGTGGACGGCGACTTCATCGTGGTGGACGAAGGCCCGGGATTGAGTGGATCGACGTTCGCCTCGGTGGCCGACGCGCTCGGCGCGTTGGGGATCGCCGACGAGCGGATCTCATTCATGCCGAGCTGGCGCGCCGATCCCGCGCAGCTCCGGAGCGCACGCTCGCGCGCGCGATGGCCGCGCCACCGGTGCTACGTGTCGAGCTTCGACGCGGTGTGGGATGACGGGCGACGCATCGCCGCGCAGTGGAACGCGCACCTCGTGGCCGATTGGTCGGGCGGATCGTGGCGCGAGCAGTATCCCGCAGGCGAGCGGCCGGTCGCCAATCCCCAGCACGAACAGCGGAAGTATCTCGCGCGGCGTGACAGCGAGCTGCTGGTGCTCAAGTTCGTCGGCCTGGGGCAGTACGGACGTCGTCGCGCGCAGCTCGCCGACGCGCTCGCCGAGGCCGGTCATGCGCCGGCCACGCACGGATTCCGTCGCGGCTTTCTCGCGACGTCGTTCGTCGCCGGTGCGCCGCTCACGCGGGATGCGCTCGACGCCGGCGTGCTCGCCCGGCTCGGCGAGTACGTCGCGTTCCGCCGCTCATTGGCGGTGGCGCGGCGCGGGGCATCGTGCTCCGATCTTCTCGAGATGATCGACGTGAACGTCGCGGACGAGCTCGAGCACTTCCCGATCGCGCGCGAGACCGTCAGCCGGCTGGCCGACCGCATGCACGGCGAGCGCGCCGTCGCGCAGGACGGCCGCATGCTGCCGCACGAGTGGATCATCGCGCCGACGGGGCTGGTGAAGATCGACGGTGTGGCGCACCACGACGACCATTTCCTGCCAGGGCCGCAGCCGGCGATCTGGGACATCGCGGGGGTGCGCGCGGAGCTCGAGCTGTCGCCGGATGAAACGCGCGCGGTGCTCGACGCCTTCGTGCATCGCGCGCACGAGTCGGACGTCGCGCAGCGGCTGCCGTTTTACGACGTCGCGTATCTCGCGCTGCGAATCGGCTACGCGCGCCTGAGCGCGGAGTCGTGTGTCGACACGGCGGACGGCGCGCGTTGGAGCGAAGCCGAGTCGCGGTATCGGCAGCGGCTGCGCCAGGTGCTCGGGGCGATCGAGCGCGCGGAGGCCGCGTGCCCGGCGTGATCGACGACGTCGATCTCATCATCTTCGACGCCGACGGCACGCTGCGGCGAACGCTCGTCGCGGGGCAACCGTGCCCGCGCGCACCGGACGAATGGGCACTGCTCCCCAACGTACGCGAGACGCTCGCGCGCATCGACTGGTCGCGGATCGCGTTCGCGCTCGCGTCCAACCAGGACCAGGTGGGCTACGGCTTGTTCTCCGCCGAGATGGCCGCGCGGCTGCTGCACGACCTCGCGCGCGCCGCGACGGACGGCGCGTGCACGCATCCGATCGTGCGGTTCTGTCCACATCGGCTCGAGATCGCGTGCGACTGCCGCAAACCGGCGCCTGGCATGCTGCGCGACATTCTGCGCGCGCGGGGCACGCCCGCGGCTCGCGCGCTGTTCGTCGGCGACGCGGAGACCGATCGCCTCGCCGCGGAGGCGGCGGGCGTGCGGTTCGCGTGGGCGCGCGCGTTCTTCGCTCAGGTGTAGCGGCGCACCATTCGCGCGCAGAAGTCGGCGAACTCGCTCGTGCACTTGGGCGGACTCGTGTGGTGCGGCACGATGCCGCACGACTCCGGCGTGAAGCAGAACGTCACGGTCACGTCGAAGTCGTCGAGCGCGGACATCTGGCGATCGAACCACGCGTCGGCGTTCGGCCGCAGGCTGTCCGCCCAGCTCAAGCCGGTGCGCAGCTTCTTCACCCCGAGCTGCTTGAGCCAGCGCACGGCGTCGTCGAGCCGGTGGTCCTCGAAATGGAACCACTGGCAGATGCCGAGCTCCGGCGTGAATTCGGCGAAGTGGCGCAGCGCGAGCTTGGGCTGGCCGTCTTCGCGAATGATGCCCATGTAGAAATGCCGGTAGTACGACGAGCCCTCCGCTTCGCGGTGGCGCGTGGTCGCGGGCCACGCACGCGGCAGATCGAACAGGCTGTACCAGTGCACGCGATCCGCTTTCCCGGCGAGCAGCTCGGCGCTGCGGCGGAGCCCGAACTCCTGCACCTCTTCGGCGCCGAACGTCGACACGCCGACCTCGGTGATCCAGAGCGGCTTGTTCGTGACGGCGCGAATCTCGTCGAGCTTCGCCGGCCATTCGTTGATCGACCAGTGATTCCAGTCGAGCGGGAAGCCGTGCACCGCGACGGCGTCGACGGCGTCGAGCACGCCTTTGTCCGCCATGTTGCGAATGAAGCCGGGATCGATCGGCGAGATGCCGCCGAGCACGCGGGTCAGCCCGGGCCGCTCGGCGGCGATGGCACTGGATGCCTCCATGACCATACGGGCATATATCTGCCAGTCGCGGTCGATCTCGTCAAAGTTCCAGTGCGACTTGTTATTGGGTTCGTTCCACAGCTTCACCGCTTCGATCACGTCCGACCTCCAACGGGTTGGGAAGAGCGGACGGGCCCCCGCCCGTCCGCGCCAGCTCGATGAACGGCACCACCGGCGTGCTGCGCTCCACCGGGCGACGGGCGTTCAGCAGCTGCATCGCTTCGCGATAGCCGTGCAGCGTGCCCACGTCGACGTACGCCTGCCCGGCCCGCACGCCCACAGCACGGCCGCCGCGCGCGAGGTACGCGTTGACGAGCGTGCCGAAGTACTCGTCCTGCCGCCCGCGCTCGAGCCAGAGCGCATTCAGTTCGCGGAAGACGCGGGCTGGCATCGTGAACGCGCCCCACACCCAGTGCGACTCCGCGTCGGCGCGCTTCACCTGGATCTCGCGCACGCTCCCGTGCTCGTCGGTCACGACCGCGTCGAACAGCTCCGGGTGCGCGACGGGGAAGAGCAGGAACGACAGCACGCCCCTGGGCAGCGCCCGCAGCGCGTCCGACGGAAACCAGATCGTGTCGGGCAGCCCGATCGCCACGTCTTCGTCGGCGCCGATGAACGGCACCGCGGAGAAGATCGCGTCACAGAGCCCCGAGGGCCGCGCCTGCACGGTGTAGCACACGTGCGCCGTGCCGATCTCGCCGCCGTAGTACTCGAGAATGTCCGACTTGCCCGGCGACACGACGAAGCAGATGTGCGTGGCGCCGGCCTCGATCAGCCGCTCGACGAGGTACTCGCTCACGGCGCGCGGACGCTCGACGTCGCCCTCGTAGCGGCTGCCCACCGGCAGCAGCTCCTTCGAGAACGCGAGCGGCTGAATGCGGCTGCCTGCGCCCGCCGCGGGAATGATGCCCCACATCGTCACAGCTCCAGAGATCGAGGGTCGGAATCGCCGGTCGAGCTCTCGAAGATCGGCACGAGCGGCGCGTCGGTGATCGCGTCCTCGAGCGCGCGCTCCAGCTCCGCCGCGCGTACGTCCGCCGTGTGCTCGTCGAGCGCGCGCCGCCGCGCCGCGGCGCCGATGCGCGCGAGCTCTTCGCGCGGCAGCGACAGCGCGTGCATCGTGTCCTCCGTCGAGCGCGTGACGAGCAGTTCCTCGCCGGGCGAGAAGAAGTCCGTGAGCCCGTCCCATTCGTCGGTGAGGATCGCGGCGCCGCACGCCGCCGCCTCGAACAGTCGACCCGACGGACAGTAGCCCATCTCGGCCATCGCGCGCCGCGTCACGTTCAGCGTGAGCGGCGACGAGCAGAAGAACGCGGAGTGCTCGCTCGGCGGCAGGTGCCGCACGAAGAAGATGTTCGGCACCCAGGGGAAGCTCTCCGGATACTGCGCCCCACCGATCACGAAGCGCCGTTCGGCGAGTCGCCGCGCCGGCTCGATGAAGAGGCGGTCGAGCGCGTCCTGGCGGTCCGCCGCGTACGTGCCGAGGTACGACAGATCGGCTTCGTACTGCGGGGCGGGACGCGTCGGCCGGTGGACGTCGGGATCCACGCTGCCGTAGAGCGGCGCAACGCGCCGTGCGCCGAGCACGCGCTGGAGATCGGCGAGCGCGCGGCCGCCGGTGAAGCTCAGCACGAGATCGAAGTCCCGCAGCCCGCGGGCGCCGATGTACGCGACACCCGCCGGCCCGCGTAGCGCGTCCAGCGTGACGGGGGTGTCCAGATCATAGAAAACGCTCAAACGCGCGCGTTCCGCGACCAACTCGGTCGCCGCGATCGCGTCGACACAATACGACGTGACCATCGACGCGTCCGCGTCCTCGACTTCGGCGCGCGCACTCTCGAGCGCCGACGCCCAGTCCGGGTACAGACGGATGTCGACGCCCTCCATCGTCCAGAGATCGCGATGCGCGGCGTAGTAGGGAACGTCGCGCTCGAAGAAGACGACACGGTGCCCACGCCGCACCAGCGCGCGGCACAACGCTCGCCACAAGGTGGCGTGACCATTGCCCCACGACGAACTGATCGTCAGTCCAAAAACCACGAGCTTCACTGCTGCCCTCTCGGTCCAAGGCAGGGGGCAGTTCACGCAATATGCGGGCTACCACTCATGACCACGTTTCTGCTCATCCGCCACGCGACGTGTGACCACGTGGGGCGCCACCTCGCGGGCCGCGCCCCGGGCGTCTCGCTCAACGAGGTCGGGCGCGCGGAGGCGCGCGCACTCGCCGATCGGACCCGCGGCGTGCCGATCGAGGCGGTGTACACGAGCCCGCTCGAGCGTGCGCGCGAAACGGCGGAGGCGCTGTGCGACGGGCGCGCGGTGGCGCCGGCCATTGCGCCCGAACTGGTCGAGATCGACTTCGGCGACTGGACCGGCCGCAGTTTCGCCGAGCTCGAGTCGGACCCCCGATGGAAGCTCTTCAACTCGGCGCGCAGCAGCACGCGCATTCCGGGCGGCGAGCTGGCGCACGAGGCGCAGTCGCGGATCGTGTCGTGGCTCGAGCGGGCGCGGCACGAGCACGCGGGGCCCATCGCCGTGGTGAGTCATGCCGATGTGATCCGGCTCACCGTGGCGCACTACCTCGGCGTCCCGATCGATTTCCTCCCGCGGTTCGTCATCGCGCCGGCATCGGTGTCCGTGCTCGAGCTCCAGGATTGGGGACCGTGCATTCGCGGGCTCAATCTCACGGGAACTCCGCTCCGGCTGAGTTAATGCCGCCGACGGACCGGCGTCACAGTCCGCGTGTACCAACGGACGATATCGTTCGTCCGTTTACTGATTGATCCTCTCACCTTCTCTCGTCCTTCCTCTGGCGCCGCGCTGAGTGCACGCGCTGGGCGTCGTCCCACCACGATCCATGCAGCAGCCTTTTGATCGCCGCCGCGGCCGTTCGCTCGCGCGCCGATCGTTCGAGTTCATCGCCGGGCATCGCGCGGCGGTGACCGGTATCGTGGCGCTCGCGCTGGTCCTCGCCGTGCTCGGCGCGGCGGATCCGCTCGTCATGAAAACGCTCTTCGACGCGCTCGGCCGGCGCGACACGCGCGTGCTGCCGGCGGCCGTCGGCGCACTCCTCGGCATCGAGGTCGCGCGCGCGCTGCTCGGCGGGTGGCTCAGCGTGCTCACCTGGCGCGTGAAGCTGGGCGTCGATCTCAACATGCGCGACCGCCTGCTCGGCAAGCTGCTCGCGCTTCCCCTCGACTACCATGCGGAGCAAGGCGTTGGCGGCACCATGAACAAGATCAACACGAGCGTCACCGCGTTCGTGGCGGCGTTCGCCGAGATCGCGTTCAACGTTCTGCCGACCGTGGTCTACCTGGCGATTTCGGTGTTCGCGATGTGGCGCATGAACTGGCGCCTGGCGGTCACCGTGCTGGTGTTCACGCCGCTGCCGGCGCTGATCGGCGCGTACGCGGCGCCCGAGCAGACGACGCGCGAGCGGCGGCTCATGGAGCACTGGACGCGCGTGTACGCGCGGCTCAGCGAGGTGCTCTCGGGCATCAAGGTCGTCCAGATCTTCGCGATGGAGAAGCTGGAGCACCGGCAGTTCATCGCCGAGCAGAAGCGTGGCACCGAGATCGTCGCGCACGGCGTGCGCACCGACACAGTGACCACCGCCGCCCAGGCGTTCGCCGCCACGCTCGCCCGGATCGCGGCGATCGCGATGGGCGCGTGGCTGATCATTCGAGGGGACATCACCCTCGGATCGCTCGTTGCGTTCCTCGGCTACGTCACCGGCCTGTTCGGGCCGGTGCAGGGCCTGACGAACGTGTATCAGACGATCCGCAAGGCGGCGGTCGCCGTCGAGACGACGTACGAGATCCTCGACGCGGACGAGTGCGTCGCCGATCTCCCGGATGCGATCACCGTCGATCACCTGGCCGGCGACATCGCCTTTCACGACGTGACCTTCTCGCACGCCGACGGCGCGACGCTCTTCGAGGGACTGGAGCTGCGGGTCAAGCCCGGCGAGACCGTTGCCCTCGTGGGGCCGAGCGGGAGCGGGAAGTCGACGATCACGTCGCTGCTGCTGCGCTTGCATGCGCTCGAGCGGGGCGCGATCACGATCGACGGGTACGACATCCGCCAGCTCCAGGCGGCGTCGCTCCGGCGCCAGGTCGGCTACGTGGGGCAGGAGATCCATCTCTTCAACGACACGGTGCGGGCGAACATCGCCTTCGGCTCGCCCGACGCGACGCCGGAGGATGTCGAAGTCGCCGCGCGGTGCGCGAACGCGCACGAGTTCATCATGTCGCTGCCAGAGGGCTACGACACCATCGTGGGCGAGCGGGGCAGCCGGCTCTCGGGTGGCCAGCGGCAGCGCATCGCGATCGCGCGCGCCATGCTCAAGAACGCGCCGATCCTGATTCTCGACGAGGCGACGTCCGCGCTCGACACGGTGTCCGAGGCGGCGGTACAGCAGGCGCTCGACCAGCTCCGGCGGAATCGCACGACCATCATGATCGCCCACCGGTTGTCGACGGTGGTGAACGCGGACCGCATCGTCGTCATCCGCGACGGCGCGGTCGTCGACGAGGGCACGCACGAGGAGCTGATCGCGCGATCGCCGTACTACCGCTCACTCCATGGCTCGCGGCAGCACGACGAGTCGTTCGACGTGCCGCGCCTAGCTGACGTTGCGTAGCGGCTCGCTGCGCTTCGTCAGCCAGCAGTGGCGCACGATCTCGGCGAGGAGGCGTTCTTCCTGCGGGTAAAGGCGGCGGGCGAGATCGATCGCCGCGATCTGGTGGAGCACGTCGCGCACCTCGTCGACCGAGTAATCGAAGCTCACGACGCGGTCCCAGTGGCGATCGACCCAGCGCTGTGCCTGCGGCCAGACCGCGCGGGCGTAGCGGTCGTAGTCCTCGCCGGCGACGGCGCGCGGGAACCGCGCCTCGAGCTCGGCGGTCGACGGGCGGAAGGGAATCGAACGGGCGGGGCGGCGTGTGGTCAGCATCGGAGTCCTCGGCGCGGTCACCCAGAGTGTCGGCACGATCCGGGAAAACCGTAGTCCGCCGTGCGCGCGCCGGCCGCGCTACCATTTGGCGGCTGGCGCGCGGTATATTGACCGCACCATGGCTGCGCCCCCGAACCAATCGACGGTCCTCGACGCGCGCGCGTTCGACCGAACGCTGCGGCGCGTCGCCGATGAGATCGTCGAGCTGAACAACGGCACGGACGATCTCGTGATCGTCGGCATCCAGCGCCGCGGCGTCCAGCTCGCGGCGCGAATCGTATCCCTGATCGAAGAGCGCGAGCACGCGCGCGTCCCCCAGGGCGCGCTCGACATCACGCTGTATCGCGACGACCTGCAGACCGTCGGCCCGCGGCCGCTCGTCGGCCAGACGCAGATCCCGGTGGACATCGACGGACAGGTGGTGGTGATCGTCGACGACGTGCTGTACACCGGGCGCACGATCCGCGCCGCGCTCGACGAGCTGGCGGATTTCGGGCGGCCGCGGCGCATCGCGCTGGCCGTGCTGATCGATCGCGGCGGCCGGGAGCTGCCGATCCAGCCGGACATCGTCGGCAAGACGATCACGGCCGGCCCGTCGCAGCGCGTCGACGTGCTCGTCCAGGAGCTGGACGGGAAGAACGGGGCGGTGATGACGGAGCGCGACGCGGGAGCCGGCACGTGACGCGGCCGCTCGGCAAGGATCTGCTCGGGCTCGAGCCGTTGAGCGGCGAGCAGATCCGGTTGATTCTCGACACCGCCGAGCCATTCAAGGAAATCAGCGAGCGCGCGATCAAGAAGGTGCCCACGCTCCGCGGCGCGACGATCGTCAACCTCTTCTTCGAGGCCTCGACGCGCACCCGCGTGTCATTCGAGTTTGCTGAAAAGCGCCTCTCGGCGGACACGGTGAACGTCGCCGCGTCGGGGTCGAGCGTGTCGAAGGGCGAGACGCTCGTCGACACCGCGCGCAATCTCGAGGCGATGCGCATCGACATGGTCGTGATCCGCCACGGCGCCTCGGGCGCGGCGCGCTTCCTCGCCGACCGCATCGAGTCGAACGTCATCAACGCCGGCGACGGCACCCACGAGCATCCCACGCAGGGGCTGCTCGATTTATTGACACTTCGCGACCATTTCAAGCGCCTCGACGGGATCAAGGTCTGCATCGTCGGCGACGTGCTGCACTCCCGCGTCGCGCGCTCGAACATCTGGGGACTCACCAAGATGGGCGCGCAGGTCGGCGTCTGCGGGCCGCGCTCGCTCCTGCCGAGCGCGATCGAGGAGATGGGCGTCACCGTGTTCGAGCGCGTCGAAGCCGCGATCGAATGGGCCGACGCCCTCAACATCCTCCGCCTCCAGCTCGAGCGCATGCAGGGCGGATACATCCCCTCGCTGCGCGAGTACAACCGCGTGTTCGGCGTGTCGCGCGAGCGGCTCGAGCGCGCCAAACGCGACATTCTCATCCTGCACCCCGGCCCGATGAACCGCGGCGTCGAGATCGACTCCGATGTGGCCGACGGACCGTTCAGCGTGATTCTCGATCAAGTGACCAACGGCGTCGCCGTCCGCATGGCGGTGCTCTATCTCCTGTCCGGCGGCCGACCCGAGCTCGCCGAAGCGGCGAAGAAAGGCGGAGGGGAGCGATGACCGACGTGCTCCTCCGCGGCGGCCGCGTCATCGACCCGTCGCAGTCCATGGACGCGACGGCCGACGTGCTGATCGTAAACGGCGCGATCGAAGCCGTCGGTCCGCGCGTCGCGAACGACGCCAAGGGCCGCGACGGTCTCGAGACGATCGATTGCGCGGGGCTCGTGGTGTCGCCCGGCTTCATCGACGTGCACTGCCATCTCCGCGAGCCCGGACGCGAGGAAGTGGAAACGATCGCGACCGGCGCGCGCGCCGCCGCCGCGGGCGGATTCACCGCGGTCTGCGCGATGCCGAACACCGATCCCGTCACGGACAATCAGGCCGCGGTCGGGTTCATCATCCGCCAGGCGACGCTCGCGAATGCCTCGCGCGTCTACCCGATCGGCGCCGTCTCCGTGGGGCAGAAGGGTGAAGCGCTCGCCGAGTTCGGCGAGATGGTCGGCGCGGGCGCCGTTGCGGTCAGCGATGACGGCAAGCCGGTCGCGAGCGCGCATCTCATGCGCACGGCGCTCGAGTACGCGCGCACGTTCGGCATTCCGGTGGCCGATCACTGCGAGGAGCCGACGCTCGCGCGCGGCGGCGCGATGAACGAAGGCGTCGTCAGCGCGCGCCTCGGCCTCAAGGGCATTCCGTCGGAGGCCGAGGAGATCATGGCGATCCGCGACATTCTCCTCGCGCGTCGCACGGGCGGGCACGTCCACCTCTGTCACATGAGCACACGCGGCTCGGTGGAGCTGATTCGCTGGGGCAAGGACCGCGGCATCAACGTGACGGCGGAAGTCTGTCCGCATCACATCTCGCTCACCGAGGACGCGGTCGAAGGCTACGACACCAACGCGAAGATGAATCCGCCACTGCGCACGGCGGACGACGTCGCCGCGTTGCAGGAGGCGGTGCGCGACGGAACGATCGATCTCATCGCCACCGATCACGCGCCGCACCATTACGACGAGAAGGAGCGCGAGTTCGCCGATGCGCCCAACGGCATCATCGGTCTGGAAACGGCGCTCGCGGTGAACATCACCTGGCTGGTCGACTCGGGGATCATCAGCGTCCCCACGCTCATCGACCGCATGGCGTGCGCTCCCGCGCGCGTGTTCAAGCTCCCGGGCGGCACGCTGCGTCGCGGCGCGCCGGCGGACGTCACGGTCTTCGATCCCACCGCGCAGTGGACCGTCGACCCGGCGCGCTTCCGCTCGAAGGGTCGCAACACGCCGTACACGGGCAAGACGTTGACGGGCCGCACGCGCCTCACGCTCGTCGGCGGGCGCGCCGTGTACCGCGACGGCGTGTGAGTCTCGCCGAGGAACGGAACACGGCGGCGGCCGAGATCGTCCGGGTGTGCCGCCGCCTCCACGAGCGCGGCCTCGTCGCGGGTCCCGACGGGAACGTCTCGGCGCGACTCTCCGACGGAAGCGTGCTCGTGACGCCGAGTGGCGCGTCGAAGGTCGACGTTGGCGTCGACGATCTCGTGCGCGTGAGCGCGTCGGGCGAGCGCCTCGATGCGCGCGGTGCCGCGTCGAGCGAGCTGCGCATGCACCTTCGCATCTATCGACGCCGACCCGATGCGCGGGCCGTGGTCCACGCACATCCACCCACCGCCACGGGCTTCGCCGTGGCTGGCGAATCGTTCGTGGCGCCGGTGCTGCCCGAAGTTATCTTGCAGATGGGCGAGGTGCCGCTTGTGCCCTACGCCACACCGGGAACGGACGCCCTCGCCGATCTTATCGAGCCGTTCCTCGAGCGGCACGACGCGTTTCTCATGGCGAATCACGGCGCGACCACGCTCGGCGCGAGTCTCGAGATCGCGCTGCAGCGAATGGAGAGTCTCGAGCACGCCGCACGCATCCTGTTCGTCGCGCGTGGATTGGGACGAGTGAATGGATTGAGCGCGGCCGATGTGCGCGCGCTGCACGACTCACGGAAGGATTCACGATGACCGATTCCGATCGTTCATTGAGCGAGGTGCCGGCCCTGCTCGAGGAGAAGCGCCGGTACGAAGCATGGCTCGCCGCGCTCGACGCGCGTCGGGACACTACCCCGCCGCACGTGTTCGAGCGGGTGCAGTCCGACTATACCGGCCGGCTGCGCCAGGTCGAGGAACGCCTCGCGTCCCACGCGCAGGCGATCGACTCGGAGCGCGCGAGCCTCGAGTCCCGACTCTCGCTGCTCGCGGCGGAAGAGCAGCTTCGTCGCGACGAGCGCACGGAGCTCGAGCTCCGCGCGCACGTCGGGGAGCTGAGTGGTGACGAGGCGACGTCCGCGTTCCGCGCCGTCGACGACGCACTCGAGCAGCTCGTGAAGGAGCGTACGGAGCTGCAGCGCAAGGTCGACGAGTTGAGCGCGTTGCTCGTGCATCGTCCCCCGGCCGAGGAGGCGCCCGCAGGAGAGGAACCTGTCGAGCCGGCGGCGGCGAGCGCGCGCGCCACGCCGTCGTTCGACGAGCTCGCATTCCTCAATACCGTCGTTGGCGAGTCGGATTCGCCGGCGCCGGCGCCGAGCGGGGATCCGTCGGACACGTCAGGAACGGAGAGCCCTGCGGAAGCGGAACTCCCGTCGGAGCCGCCCGTGTCTCAGCTCGATGTACCGGCGCAGGAGGAGATTGCGCCCAGCGTCGTTCGGGATGTCTCGGACGCTGAATCGCTGCTCGCCGGGATCGGCGATTCGCGGCAGAGTGGGGGCGACCTTCCGCTCGCGGCCAACGTGCCGGCGAACACGCCGATCAAGCTGCGGACGTCGGGCGCGATCGAGCAGTCCAAGACGCTCAAGTGCAGCGAGTGCGGCGCGATGAATTACCCGACGGAATGGTACTGCGAGCGGTGTGGTGCGGAGCTCGCCGCGCTCTGACCGTGCTGGCAGGAAACGAAAAAGCCCGGCGAGCAATCGCCGGGCTTTCGAGCGTTCTGGACCGCCGCTTACGCGGTGGCCTTGCTGAGCTTGCTCTTCTGACGGGCCGCCGTGTTCTTGTGGATCAGGCCCTTGCGAGCCGCACGATCCAGCATCTTGGTCGCGGCCTGGCGCGCCTCGGCGTTAGCCTCGGGGGCCTTGGCCTTCTTGAGCGCAGTCCGCAGGGCGGAACGCTGCGCACGGTTGCGCACGGTCGCCGCGCGCGACTTACGCATGTTCTTCTTGGCGGATGCGATATTCGGCACGAAACAGGTCTCCGGAATTGACGTGAAATCGCGAGGTTCGCGAAGGCTGGAACCTAGAGTTCGATAGGGCGAAAGTCAAGTCAGGATAACGCTTTGACACCCCTCGGGCACGACACTACCTTTCGCGCCGAACGCCCCGCCACCCCTCCGCCTCCTCCGCCCGCCGACGTTGCACCTTCAGGATTTTCTGCTGTTGATTCCGGTGCTGCTGTTCTCGGTCATCGCGCACGAGTATGCGCATGGCTACGCGGCGCTCAAGCAGGGCGACGACACGGCACTGATGCTCGGGCGGCTGACGCTGAACCCCATCCGGCACATCGATCCGTTCCTCACGATCCTGCTGCCGCTGATGCTCGCCCTCGCGCACGCCCCGATTCTCGGCGGCGCGAAGCCGGTCCCCGTCAACCCGCGGAAGTACCGCAAGTTCAAGCGCGGTGACATCATTGTGTCGCTCGCGGGGGTGTTCACGAACCTGCTCGTCGGCATCGCCTGCGCGCTGCTCATCCCGGTGTTCGGGCTCCTCGGGCGCTGGGTTCCGTCGCTCGATACGAGTTGTGGCATTCTCCAGGCGATGATGATGTTGGGCGTGCAGCTCAACATGGTGCTCATCCTCTTCAATCTGATCCCGATTCCGCCCCTCGACGGGTCGCACGTGATGAAGTACCTCCTGCCGGCCAAATTGAGCTTTCGCTACATGCAGGTGAGCCGCGCCGGCGTGGCCATTCTCATCCTCGTCATGTATCTCGCGCCGCAGGTGCTCAACATCTGGCTCACGCCCGCGTTCTTCGCGACGGACAAGATGATCGGCCTCGTGCAGACGAGCATTCTCCATTCGACGACGCAGTGGCTGCAATGACCGCCGCCTCGATCGATCCGCGATCGTACACCGACGCCGCGGCCGGCGACGGCGCGTTCGTCGTCGAGCTGACGGCGTTTTCGGGTCCGCTCGATCTGCTGCTCTCGCTCATTCGCGAGGAGCAGGTCGACATCTACGACATCCCGATCGCGCGCATCTGCGAGCAGTTCGTGGCGCGCATTCGGACGCTCGGCCTCAACGAGGCCGCCGAGTATCTCGAGATGGCGGCGCGGCTGCTGCGCATCAAGGCGCAGATGCTGCTCCCGCGGGGCGACGAGGAAGCGTGGGAGGACCCGCGCGCGGAGCTCGTGCGCCGGCTGCTCGAGTATCAGCAGATGCGCGAGGTCGTCGACGTGCTCGAGCGCCGCGGCGAGGAGCGCCGCAACCAGTTCGCGCGCGCGTACCTCCCGACCGGGGCCGAGCCGCCGCAGGCGCCGCTCGCGCTCTCGCTCGCCGAGCTGCTCTCGGCCGTCGATCGCGTGCTGCGCGCCGCGAAGCAGCCGAACATGCACGAGGTCGTGCCGCGCGCGCTCGACGTGCCCGGCGCGGTCAAGATCATCCGGTCCGTCCTCGCGCTCAAGGCGCGCATCTTGTGGACGGAGCTCGTCGAACACACCGCGGAACCGTGGCAGATCCTGTCGACGTTGTTGGGACTGCTCGAGCTCGCGAAGCTGGGCGAGCTGCGCGTCGCCCAGCCCAAACCATTCGCCAACGTGGAAATCTCTCGTGACGCCGCTAGCGAAGCTGCTTGAAGCGGCCCTGTTCGCCAGCGCTCGGCCCATTGCGACCGAGGAGCTGGCCGCCCTCGACCCCGACGCCTCGCGCGCCGAGCTGCAGTCCGCGCTCGACGAGATTCGCGAACACTACGACGTCGAAGGACACGGGGTGGAGCTCGCGGAGATCGGCGGGGGATGGCAGATCCTCACGCGCGCCGAATACACGGAAGCCATCGAGCGCGCGCAGCTCGCGGCGCGTCCGGCGCGCCTCTCCGGTGCCGCGCTCGAGACGCTGGCGATCATCGCCTACCGCCAGCCGATCAGCCGCGCCGAGATCGAGGAGATCCGCGGCGTCGCCGTGGGCAGCGTGCTCAAATCGCTCCACGAGCGCGGCCTGATCGACGTCGTCGGCCGCGCGGAAGGGCTCGGGCGTCCGCTGCTCTACGGCACCACGCCCGTGTTCCTCGAGCACTTCGCGCTCCGCCACCTCGAGGAGTTGCCGCGGTCCGACGAGCTCGCGGTGGCGCTCAAGCGCCCCGAACCCGTCGCGGCGGATGCCGGTGCACCGCCGGCCGAAGCGGAACAGGAGTCGGGTACCTGATGGCCGAGCCGATGCGAATTCAACGCGCGCTCGCGCGCGCGGGGATCGCGTCGCGACGCAAGGCGGAAGAGCTGATCGCCGCGGGCCGCGTGCGCGTGAACGGCGCGGTCGCGCAGACCGGCCAGATCGTCGACCCGGCGACCGACCAGATCGTGGTCGACGGGAAGCCGCTCGCCGCGCCGCGCGCCGCCGAGTGGATCGTGCTGAACAAGCCAGCGGGCGTGATGACCACCCGGTCTGACCCGGAGGGTCGTCCGACCGTGTTCGATTACGTGCCGCAGGTTCCGGGGCTCACCTACGTCGGCCGGCTCGACTACCTGACGGAAGGGCTGTTGCTGCTCACGACCGACGGCGCCATGGCCCACCGGCTCTCGCACCCGAGCAGCGAGATTCCGCGAACGTACGTGGCCACGGTGACGGGCAAGGGCGACGAAGCGGCGCACGAAGCCCGACAGGGCGTCGAGCTGGACGACGGGCCCGTGCACCCCAAGCGCGTCGAGGCCCGGAAGCTCGGGCGCGACCGGTGGGAATTCGAGGTCACGATCACCGAGGGCCGCAAGCGCGAGGTGCGCCGGCTCTGCTCCGCGCTCGGGCTGGGCGTCGAGCGCCTGGTGCGCGTTCGTTTCGGGCCGATCGAGCTCGGCGACCTGCCGACCGGCGAGACGCGCAAGCTCACGGCGCGGGAGAAGTCTCAACTCCAGGGTCTCTGAGGCAGGGCGCGCGCGCCGCCGGAACACGGGAACAACGGCACCAGGCGCGCAGGCGGGTGTAGCAGCGGGAACAGGCTGGCTCGACGGTTGCAACGCAGCGGTCGATCTTCAACTCCTAACCCTCGTACGATCGTGGCTACACAGGTCTCCACCGCCGCGGATTCGCGACTCGTCCAGGACGTCGCGCGCCAGGTCGCGCGCCGGGTCGTCGGCCAGGATTACATGGTCGACCGCTTGCTCATCAGCCTGCTCACCGGCGGCCACGTGCTGCTCGAGGGCGTGCCCGGCCTCGCGAAGACCCTCACGGTCCGAACGCTCGCCGAAACGATCGATACGACGTTTCACCGCATCCAGTTCACGCCGGACCTGCTGCCGGCCGACGTGCTGGGCACGCAGGTCTACGATCAGTCGACCGGCCAGTTCTCGGTGAAGCGCGGGCCGATCTTCGCGAACATCATCCTCGCCGACGAGATCAACCGCGCGCCGGCCAAGGTGCAGGCCGCGCTCCTCGAGGCAATGCAGGAGAAGCAGGTCACGATCGGCGGCACGACGTTCAAGCTCGAGGAGCCGTTCCTCGTGCTGGCGACGCAGAACCCGATCGAGCAGGAAGGCACGTATCCGCTCCCCGAGGCGCAGGTCGATCGCTTCATGCTCAAGCTCCGCGTGGGCTATCCCTCGCGCGACGAGGAGAAGGAGATCATGCGGCGCATGGCGAGCGGCGAGCCCATTCCGGTGCAGGCGGTCGCCACGCCGGCGCAGATTCTCGACGCGCGGCATCGCATCACCGAGCTGTACATGGACGACCGCATCATGGACTACATCGTCGACATCGTCCATGCGACGCGCGAGCCGCGCGCGGCCGGCCTCGCCGACCACGCCCCGCTGATCGAGTTCGGCGCCAGCCCGCGCGCGACGATCTCGCTCGCCCAGGCGTCGCGCGCGCACGCGTTCCTGCGCGGCCGCGCGTTCGTCACGCCGGACGACGTGAAGGCGATCGCACCGGACGTGCTGCGGCACCGCGTGCTCACGACGTACGAGGCCGAGGCGGAGGAAGTCACGAGCGATCAGATCGTCGAGCGGGTCCTCGCGAAGATCGAGAGTCCGTGACGTGGCCTTCGGACTGTTTCGCCGCAAGCAGGCGCCGGCCGTAGCGGCGGCGCCCAGTCCACGCGCTCGACGGAGCGCGCCGCCGGCGGGGCACGTGCCGTCGCATACGTCGCCCGCCGTGCCGCCGGAGATCCTGCGGCAGGTGAAGCTGCTCGAGCTGCGCACGCGCGGGCTCGTGAACTCGCTCTTCACCGGCGAGTACCGCTCCGTCTTCAAGGGGCAGGGGATGGAGTTCGCCGAAGTGCGCGAATACCAGTCCGGCGACGAGGTGCGGAGCATCGACTGGAACGTCACGGCGCGCATGCAGCGGCCGTACGTCAAGCGCTACATCGAGGAGCGCGAGCTCACGGTCATGCTCGCTGTCGACGTCTCGGGCTCGGAGCGGTTCGGCACGCACCGCCGCTTCAAGAGCGAGGTGGCGTCGGAGCTCGCGGCCGTGCTGGCGATGTCCGCGATCCGGAACAACGATCGCGTGGGCGCGGTGATGTTCACCGACCAGATCGAGCACGTCGTGCCGCCGCGCAAGGGACGCCGCCACGCGCTGCGCCTCATTCGCGACATTCTCGCGTTCGAGCCCAAGGGCCGCGGCACGAACATCGGCGCCGCGCTCGAGTATCTCAACAAGATGCTGGCGCACAAGGCGATCATCTTTGTCGTCTCGGACTTCCTCGGCGAGAACGTCGAGCATCCGCTCAAGCTCCTCGCGCAGCGACACGACGTCGTCGCCGTGACGCTCGAGGATCCGAGCGAGCGCCTGCTGCCGGACATCGGGCTGGTGCGACTCGTCGATCCCGAAACCGGGCAGACGATCGACATCGACACGAGCGATCCGGCTGTGCGCACGCAGTTCGACGCGCAGGTCTCGGAGGAGTCGACACGCCGGCGGCATCTGCTGCGCCGGCTCGCGATCGACGAAGTGCCGGTGACGACCGACACCGGAATCATGGATCCGCTGCTGCGGTTCTTCCGCACGCGCGAGCGGAAGCTGCGCAAATGAGCGGTCGCTTCGCCTGCGCGGCCTGCGCGCTGCTCGTGCTTGCGCTGTCGGCGAGGCCGGCCGCCGCGCAGCAGTTCCCGCTCAAGGCCGGCATCACGGTCGTGCCGGACACCGTGCGCATCGGCGATCCGTTCCGGTTCACCGTCGGCGTCCGCGCGCCGCGCGGCGCCACGATCGAGTTTCCCGCGAGCATGGACTCGGCGGCGACGGTCCAGTCGCTGGACAAGGTCGTCGTGCGCACGAGCGCCGACAGCTCGGCCGTCGAGCAGTATGCGGACTACCGGGTCGCCGCGTGGGACGTCGGCGTGCAGCCGATCCGCCTGCCCGACGTGCTCGTGCATCTCAACGGCGCGACTCGGCGCGTGCCGATCGCCGATTCCGTGTTCGTGCGATCGGTATTGCCGCCGGATAGTGCCCAGCGCGTGCCCAAGCCGCCGCGCGATCTGATGATCGTGCGCGTCATTCCGTGGTGGCTGTGGGCGCTCATCGCCGCGGCGATCGCGATCGTCGGGCTGCTGATCTGGTGGTGGATCCGCCGGCGTCGCCGCCCCAAGCCGCCGGTCATCGTCGACCCGTTCGAGGCCGCGGAGGCCGAGTTCGCGCGCATCGAGGCGCTCGGGCTGCTCGAGGCGGGTGAGCGCGCGCGCTACCTCACGCTCATGGTCGAGGTCCTGCGCGACTACCTCGCCGCGCGCTACGTCCAGGCGTCGCTCTCGCTCACCACGACCGAATTGCAGCGCTCGATCCGCGACCTGCCGCACGTGCCGCAGGAGCGGGTGATCCGCGTGCTCACGGAAGCGGACCTCATCAAGTTCGCGCGGCGCGCGGTGAGCACCGATCGCGCGCGCGAGCTGGGCCGCGAGGCACGGGCCATCGTCGCCGACGAGCACCGCGCATCGCAGCCCGCGCCGGAGCCGGGGCAGGAGGCGGCCGCATGATGTCGTTCGGCCGGCTCGAGTTCGTGTCGCCGTGGATGCTGCTCTTCCTGGTCGCGCTGCCGATCTGGTGGATCGTACGGCGTCGCCGCCGTCCGCCGGGCATCGTGTTCTCGCGCGTCGGCGTGCTCGCCGCCGGGCCGCGCGCCGGCCGCGCGACCACACTCATGCTGTTCGTTCTGCGCAATCTGCTGCTCGCGTCGATGATCGTCGCGCTCTCGCGCCCGCGCACCGGCGCGCACGAAGAGACCTCGACGAGCGAGGGGATCAACATCGTTCTCGCGATCGACCTCTCGAGCTCGATGCTCGCGCAGGACTTCCAGCCACAGAACCGCCTCGAGGTCGCGAAGGACGTCGTGAAGCGGTTCATCGCCGCGCGCTCGAGCGATCGGATCGGCATCGTCGCGTTCGCGGCCGAAGCGCTCACCCAGGTGCCGCTCACGACGGACTATCCGGTCGTGAACGCCGCGGTCGACAACCTCGCGGCGGGCCAGCTCGAGGACGGGACCGCGATCGGCACCGCCATCGCGACGGCGGCCAATCGGCTGCGCGACGCGCCGGGCCGCTCGCGCGTGATGATCCTGCTCACCGACGGCGAGAACAACCGTGGCGCCATCGACCCGCGCACGGCGGCGAAAGCCGCGGCGGTGTTCGGGATCAAGATCTACACGATCGGCGTCGGCACCGAAGGCATGGCGCCGGTGCCCGTCGGGCGCGGCCTGTTCGGGCTCCGCTACGAGAACCGCGTCGTGCGCATCGACGAGCCGCTCCTGTCGGACATCGCCAAGACGACCGGCGGCCGCTACTTCCGGGCGCGCGACGCCGCGGCGCTCGAGGCGATCTACGAGCAGATCAACCAGCTCGAGCGCGAGCCGGTGCGCACGCGCACCTACGTGCGCTACACGGAGCTTTTCCGCTGGCCGCTGTACGTCGCCGCGCTCGTCTTCCTGGCCGAGCTGGGGCTGGCCGCGCGCCGGGGGCCGCTCCCATGAGCGAAGTGGTATTCGACTATCCGTATCTGCTCGCGCTCGCCGTCGTGCTGCCGGTGCTCGTGATCCTCGTGCTCCGGCGCGCGTTCCGCTCGCGCAAGGCGCGGCTGGAGCGGCTGGGCAATATCAGCGTGGTCTCGCGGCTCATTCCGCCGAACACGCTCGTGCCGCCCGGCTGGCGTATGGCCCGCCTCGGCCTCGCGAGCGCGCTCGTCGGCGTGGCCGTCGCCGGCCCGCGCTGGGGAGCGGAGCGCAACATCGTCCGCTCCAACGGCATCGACATGGTGCTCGCGCTCGACGCCTCGCTCTCCATGCTCGCCCAGGACGTGAAGCCGAGCCGCCTGGAACGCATGAAGGAGGAGGTCCGGCGGCTGCGCGCGCTCTCGCCCGGCGACCGCATGGGCGTGCTCGCGTTCGCCGGCCGGAGCTACGTGCTCTCGCCGCTCACGGTGGACGACGGCGCGCTCGACCTGTTTCTCGACAACCTCGATCCGTCCGTCGTCGGGCAGGCCGGCAGCTCGCTCGCGCGCACCATCCGCCAGGGCGTGGACCTGCTCACGCTCACCAACAGTGGCGCCGATCGCGCACTGGTCGTCATGAGTGATGGGGAAGCGTTCGAGCCGATCGAGGACGTCGTCGCCGAAGCCAAGCGCGCGGGGCAGCAGGGGATCGCGCTCGTGACCGTCGGGTTCGGGACGACGGCCGGCACGACGATCCCGATCAAGGCGCCCGATGGCACGACCACGCTCAAGCGGGATGACAGCGGAAACATCGTCGTGACGCACTACCAGCCGGACTACCTGCGCGCGGCCGCCGAAGCGGCCGGCGGCACCTTCATCCCCGCCGAGGCGACCGACAAGGCCGCCCGCGTGAAGACGGCGCTCGCCTCGCTCCGCACGAAGGCGCGCGCCAGCCTCGGCGCCGAGACGATGACGCCGCGCTATCAGTGGTTCCTCTTCCCGGCGATGCTGCTCGTGCTCCTCGACACCGCGCTCATCGAGCGGCGGGGCCGGCGCCGCCGCCGCGCCGCGGCGCAGGAAGCCGCGGTGGCCGCGGGCCTCCTCGCCGCGTTCACGCTCAACGGATGCGCCGGCTACACCCGCACCCAGGCGGCGGTCGATGCGTATCACGCCGGCCGCTACGCGCAGTCGGCGTCGCTCTTCCGCGACGCCATCACCGCCGGCGATAAATCAGAGAATACTCTTTACAATTTTGGTACGGCGCTCGTCGCCGCCGACTCGCTGACCTCGGCGACCGACGCGCTCGGACGGCTCACGGGCAGCAAGAACGACGAGCTGCGCTATCGCGCGCTGTTCAACGCCGGCTTGGCGCACCTCGAGGCAGGCCTCGCGGCCCCGCCGGGACAGGACAACGGCGAGCTCGACTCCGCGCTCGCCGTCTACAAGCAGGTGATCCTCATGCGCCCGGCCGACGTGGACGCGAAGTGGAACTACGAGCTCGCGCTCCGCAAGAAGAAGTCGGGCGGGGGCGGCGGAGGCGGTGGCGGGGGCGGCGGGGGCGGCGGAAACAACCAGCAGCCGCAGTCGCAGGCGCCGCAGCCCGCGGGCGGACTCGGCGAACAGCAGGCGGAGCAGCTCCTCGGCAGCGCCGCGCGCGAGGAGCGCGATGTGCAGGCGAAGAAACAGAAGCAGAATCACATCGAGCCCCCGCCCGGAGGAAAGGACTGGTGATCGCCCTGCTCGCGATCGCCGCGCAGCTCACGATCGTGGCGCACGCGCCCGACACGGCGTCGACCTGCCAGGCGATCGAGGTCAGCGTCGCCGTCGCCGCACCGGGCCGCGCGCCGCCGCGCCTCGTCGTGCCGTCGCTCGCGCCGGTCGAGGTCCTGCGTTCGTCGCCGGTGCCGCACGTCACCTACGATTCGGGTGCGGGCGGCGGCGTCATGGCCGAGTACCGGTTCGTCCTGACCACCGATCGCGTGGGGCAGTGGACCATCCCGCCGTTCGAGGCGGTCGGTGGCGGCACCGTGGTGCGCTCGCGCCCGCTCGACATCGCCGTGCGGCCCGTCGGCGCACGTGGAAGCCTGCCCACCGTCGTCGCGCGCGCGCGCGTCGACACCGCGCTCGGCTTCAGCTTCCGGCCCGTTGCGCAGCCGGAAACGGTCTACGTCGGACAGCAGGCCAACTACGAGGTCGCGGTGTTCCTCAACGCGGCCGTCCGCGACCGGCTGCGCCGCAATCCAACGTTCTTCCCGCCGGACATGCAGTCCATGCTGGCGTATGATCTGCCCGCGAGTGCCGAAGCGCCGCGGCGCCCGGCTGGCCTGCACTGCTTCGACGCGCTCGTCTATCAGCGCGCGCTCTTTCCACTGATGCCCGGCCGGTTCGCGATTCCGCCGGCGCAGCTCGTGTACGCACTGCCGCTCTCGGCGAGCTTCTTCAGCCGCGAGGAGACGCACGAGCTCCAGACGGACAGCGCCGTGATCGTCGCCGTCGAGCCGCCGCAGACGGGCCGCCCGTCCGACTATGCCGGCGCGGTGGGCCGGTTGCGCCTCGCCGCGCGCCTCGACACGAACGCGGCCCGCGTCGGCGACCCGCTCGTGCTCACCGTCCGCGTGAGCGGCACCGGCAACGTCAAGCTGCTGCCGCGGCCGTCCGTGTCCGTGTCGTGGGCCTCGCTCGTGAACGGCGACGAGCGCGTCACGGTCGACACCACGGCGCTCAGGATCGGCGGCTCGAAGGAATTCGACTGGGTGTTGACGCCGCGCGTCGCGGGCGAGCTCGACGTGCCGCCGATCCGATACAGCTACTTCGATCCCGAGTTGCGGCAATACGAGGTTGCCGCCGCGAGCCCGACGCACGTGCACGTGGGGCCGGGCACGCTCGCGTCCGCGGACACGATGCGCGCCCAGACGCTGCTCGCGTTGCGCACGCGGTATCGCGGGCCGCTCGATGCGCCGCTGCACCAGCACCCGGTGTTCTGGGCGGTGCTCGCGCTCTTCCCGCTGCCGGCCATCACGGCGAGCGCGCGCGAACGCCGCCGCCGGGCCGCGCCGCGGCCGGTCGATCGCGCGTCGCAGCTCTCCGCCCTCGCGCGCCGCGTGTCGGCCGCCGAGGACGCGAGCGCCGTGCGCCGCGCGTTCACCGCCGCGATCGCCGAGCGCGTTCGCGTCGCGCCCGAGAGCTTCACGCGCCCGGGCGCGCTCGCGCGCGTGCTGCGCCGCCGCGGCGTGTCGACGGAGGTCGCGCTCGACGCGGAGAACTTCCTGCGGCGCCTCGACGAGGCAGCCTTCTCGTCATCCGGCCGCCTCCCCGACGACGCGGGCGCGCATGCGGCCAAGTTGTACAACCAGATCGACGCCGAGGCGTTGCCCCGACTCGAGATCCTTGGCACCGCGCTCGGCATCGTGGCGATCTTCGCCATTGGTGTCGCGACGGCCCACGCGCTCGACGCCAACGCGGCGCGCAGCGCGTTCGACCGCGGCGTGAGCGCGTACGAGCATCATGATTTCGTCACCGCGCGCGAGGCGTTCATCACCTCGGTCGCCGACGACCCACGCGCCCCCGATGCGTGGGCGAACCTCGGGACGGCCTCGTGGGCCGCCGCCGATACGGCGCGCGCCGTGACCGGCTGGCAGCGCGCGCTGCGCATGGAGCCGCTGGCGAGCGATCTCCGCGACCGGGTGGAGCTGGTGCACGCGTTGCCCGTGTCGTCCGCCGGTTATGTGCCGCCGATTCCGGCGTCGTGGCTGTTCGACCTCGCGGCGGTGCTCTGGTGCGGCGCGTGGGGCGTTGGCGCCTTCCGCGCGCGGCGTGGGCGTGCGGCGATCACGCGCGACCTCGCCGCCGTCGCGCTCGTCGCCGGTGGATTCATGGTCGGCGGCTTCGTGCTCGCGGACCGATTCGCCGGCCGCCGACTCGCGGTCGTCCGTCACACCGCGGCGCTGAGCCGCGATCCGGAGCTCGGTGGCGAGCTCGGGCCGACCGCGATCATCGGCGAAGTCGTGCGCGTGCGTGGCCGCCAGGGCGCGTGGACGCGCGTGGTGCTCGACGACGGCCGCGATGGCTGGGTGGACAACGCCGCGCTCGTCCCGCTCGACGCCGCCGACGCAACCGCGATCGCCTCCGATTGACGCTGCGCGCGACGAGCCGGTAGCTTTTCGCGGTGTCCGTCGCCTCGCCTCCACGCATCGCCGTTCTCCCCAGCGCCGTCGCCGACCAGATCGCCGCCGGCGAGGTCGTCGAACGGCCGGCCTCCGTCGTCAAGGAGCTGATCGAGAACGCGCTCGATGCGGGGGCCACGAGCATCGAGATCGCCATCGAAGACGGCGGCCGCCAGACGATTCGCGTGAGCGACGACGGGTGCGGCATGTCCGCCGAGGACGCGGTGCTCGCGCTCGAGCGCCACGCCACGTCGAAGATCCGTACCGCGCAGGACCTGGTCGGCGTGCGCAGCTTCGGATTTCGCGGCGAAGCGCTGGCGGCGATTTCCTCGGTGTCGCAACTCGAACTCGAGACCGCGCCCGATGACGGCGCCGGCACGAGTGTGCGCGCCGCGGGCGGAGCAGTGCTCGAGGTGGCGCCGATCGCGCGCCGACGTGGCACCACGATCCGGGTCACGCGGCTGTTCTACAACGCGCCGGCGCGGCTCAAGTTCCTGCGCGGCGCCCGGTCCGAGTGGCGGGCGATCCTCGACGTCGTCGGCTCGATGGCGCTCACGCGCCGCGACGTGCGCGTCGCGCTCACGCACGACGGCAAGCCCATGCTCTCGCTCCCGGCGAGCACCGCGCTGCGCGACCGGCTGGCTGCGGTCTACGGCGGATCGTTCGCCGGACGCCTGCTCGAGGTCGACGACGTGAGCGGCACGACGCACGTGGCGGGCCTCGTCGAGCGGCCGGCGGACGTCGGCACGGCCACACGTCGTGTGTTCCTGTCGGTCAACGGGCGCGCCGTGCGCGACACCGGCCTCGTGCGAGCGGCCGAAGCGGCGTACCGGTCGACCATCCCCGCCGGCGTGCGGCCCACGTTGTTTCTCGACGTCACCGTTGCCGCCGACGCGGTCGACGTGAACGTGCACCCCGCGAAGGCCGAAGTGCGGTTCCGCGATCGCTGGCCCATCGAGCGCACCGTGGAGAACGCGGTACGTCGTGCGCTCGGCACCTTCGACGCCGGCGCGACGATCGGACGGTCGGTGTGGAGCTTCGCGGCGCCTGTGGCGTCGGAGCCGCCGGCGGCGCCACCGCCGGTGGACGTCGAGGCGCTGCACCCCGAATCGGCGCCCGCCCAGGGATTATTCGAGATTCCTGAAGTCGGCGAGCGCGCGCCGGAGCCCGAGACGCGGGCCGCCGCCCCCGCACCCGCCCCCGCCCCCGCGGCGGCCGACGTTCCGCCGCTCACGCAGCTTCATCGCACCTACCTGATGTTCGAGCATGAGCAGGGCGTCGTGCTCATCGACCAGCACTCGGCGCACGAGCGCGTGCTGTACGAGCGCTTCATGGGCACGCTGGAGCGCGGCGAGGCCCCGGCGCAGCGGCTGCTCTTTCCGATGACGCTGCACCTCGGACCCGCCGAGAGCGACGCGTTCGAGCGCGACCGTGCGCTGTTCGAGCAGCTCGGTTTTGAAATCGACGGGTTCGGCGGTCACACGCTCATCGTGCGCGCCGTACCGATGCCGCATCCGCGCTTCGATCCCGAGCGCTGCGTGCGCGAGACGCTCGCCGCGCTCACCGGCGATCGCGAGTCGGGCGTGCACGCGCGCCACGAGCGCCTCGCGGCGACGGTCGCATGCAAGGCGGCGATCAAGGCCGGCGATCTGCTCTCGCCGGGCGAGATGCGCGCGCTCTTCGTCGCGCTGCGCGACACCCGGCTCCCCGCGCACGACGTGCACGGGCGCGCCACGATCGTGCAGCTCACCTGGGACGAGATTGAGCGTCGATTCGGCCGCCGCTGACGTGGCGGTGATCTGCGGGCCCACCGCCGCCGGCAAGAGCGCGATCGCGATGTGGCTCGCCGAGCGCGACGCTGGCGTGATCGTCAGCGCCGACTCGCGGCAGATCTAT
>DASZUN010000199.1:0-25339 GCA_035547615.1 Gemmatimonadaceae bacterium
ATCTCACCGACTCCGTGAACGCGATGGCGTCGAACCTCACGAACCAGGTGCGGAACATCGCGCTGGTGACGACCGCGGTCGCGAACGGCGACCTGTCGCAGAAGATCACCGTCGAAGCGCGCGGCGAGGTGCAGGAGCTCAAGAATACGATCAACACGATGGTCGACCAGCTCTCCGGCTTCGCGGCGGAAGTGACGCGCGTGGCGCGCGAGGTGGGCACGGAAGGGATGCTCGGGGGGCAGGCGAACGTGCCCGGCGTGGCGGGCACGTGGAAGGACCTGACGGACAACGTGAACTTCATGGCGGCGAACCTGACCGATCAGGTGCGCAACATCGCCCTCGTCACGACCGCGGTGGCGAACGGCGACCTGTCGCAGAAGATCACGGTGGAAGTGCGCGGCGAAGTGCTCGACCTCAAGGACACCATCAACAACATGGTGGAGAAGCTCCGCATCTTCGCCGACGAGGTGAGTCGCGTCGCACGAGAAGTCGGAACGGAGGGGGTGCTGGGCGGCCAGGCGAACGTGCCCGGCGTGGCCGGCACGTGGAAGGCGCTCACCGACAACGTGAACGCGATGGCGTCGAACCTCACGGCGCAGGTGCGCAACATCGCGGACGTGACCACGGCCGTCGCCCGCGGCGACCTGTCGCGCAAGATCACGGTGAACGTGCAGGGCGAGGTGCTCGAGCTGAAGAACACGATCAACACGATGGTCGATCAGCTCAACGCGTTCGCCTCGGAAGTCACGCGCGTCGCAAAGGAAGTAGGGACGGAAGGAAAGCTCGGCGGCCAGGCGCGCGTCGAAGGCGTGAGCGGCACGTGGCGCGACCTCACCGAGAACGTGAACGGCATGGCGGCGAACCTCACCGTGCAGCTCCGCGACGTGAGCGCCGTGTCGACCGCCATCGCCGAAGGCGACCTGACGCGCAAGATCACCGTCGAGGCGCAGGGCGAGATCCTGCAGGTGAAGGAAGTCATCAACAAGATGGTCGACCAGCTCAACTCGTTCTCCGGCGAAGTCATTCGCGTGGCGCGCGAGGTGGGCACGGAGGGTGTGCTCGGTGGTCAGGCGAACGTGCCCGGCGTGGCCGGCACGTGGAAGTCGCTCACGGAGAACGTGAACGGCATGGCCAACAACCTGACCAACCAGGTGCGCAACATCGCCGACGTGACGACGGCGGTCGCGAAGGGTGATCTGTCGCGCAAGATCACCGTCGAAGCGAAGGGCGAGGTGCTCGCGCTCAAGAACACGATCAACACGATGGTCGACCAGCTCTCGGCGTTCGCGAGCGAGGTGACCCGCGTGGCGCGCGAGGTGGGTACGGAAGGCATCCTCGGCGGCCAGGCCAACGTGCAGGGCGTGAGCGGAACGTGGAAGGACCTGACGGACAACGTGAACTTCATGGCGGCGAACCTGACGAACCAGGTGCGCAACATCGCCCAGGTGACGACGGCCGTCGCCAACGGCGATCTGTCGCAGAAAATCACCGTCGAAGTGCGCGGCGAAGTGCTCGACCTCAAGGACACGATCAACAACATGGTCGAGAAGCTCCGGATCTTCGCTGACGAAGTCACGCGCGTGGCGCGCGAGGTGGGCACGGAGGGCCGACTCGGTGGACAGGCGAGCGTGCCGGGCGTGGGCGGCACGTGGAAGGACCTCACCGAGAACGTGAACGCGATGGCGTCGAACCTCACGGTGCAGGTGCGCAACATCGCGGACGTGACGACCGCCGTCGCGCGAGGCGACCTCTCGAGAAAAATCACCGTCGACGTGCGCGGCGAGATCCTCGAGCTCAAGAACACGATCAACGCGATGGTGGATCAGCTCAACGCGTTCGCCGGCGAGGTGACGCGCGTGGCGCGCGAGGTGGGCACGGAAGGCAAGCTGGGCGGACAGGCGAAGGTGCCCGGCGCCTCCGGCGTGTGGCGCGACCTCACCGACAACGTGAACGGCCTCGCGTCGAACCTGACCACGCAGGTGCGCAACATCGCCGACGTCACGACGGCGGTGGCGAACGGCGACCTGTCGCAGAAGATCACCGTCGAGGCGCAGGGCGAGGTGCTCTCGCTCAAGAACACGATCAACAACATGGTGGATCGCCTGCGGGTGTTCGCCGACGAGGTGACGCGCGTCGCGAAGGAAGTGGGCACCGAGGGCAAACTCGGCGGCCAGGCCGAGGTGCCGGGGGTCGCCGGCACGTGGAAGGGGCTCACCGACAGCGTGAACGCGATGGCGAACTCGCTCACCGTGCAGGTGCGCAACATCGCGGACGTGGCGACGTCGGTGACGAAGGGCGATCTCACGCGGCAAATCACCGTGGATGCGCAGGGCGAGCTCGACGAGCTCAAGACGAACATCAACCAGATGATCGCCAACCTGCGCGAGACCACGGAGCGCAACCAGGAGCAGGACTGGCTCAAGACCAACCTGGCGAAGTTCAGCCGGATGATGCAGGGCCAGAAGGATCTGGAGAGCGTGTCGCGGCTGATCATGAGCGAGCTCACGCCGCTGGTGAGCGCGCACCACGGCGCGTTCTTCATCGCCGACAGCGAGGGCGACTCGCCGCTGCTCAAGCTGATCGCCAGCTACGCCTATCGCGCACGGAAGCACGTGGCCAACCGCTTCGCGCCGGGCGAGGGGCTCGTGGGCCAGGCGGCGCTGGAGAAGCAGCCGATCCTGCTGCAGAACGTGCCGGACGACTACATCCAGATCACGTCGGGTCTCGGCGAGGCGCCGCCGCGCAACATCATCGTGCTGCCGATCCTCTTCGAGGGCGACGTGAAGGCGGTGATCGAGCTCGCGAGCTTCCTGCCGTTCAGCCAGATCCATCAGACGTTCCTGGACCAGCTCGCCGAGTCGATCGGCGTCGTGCTGAACATGATTCAGGCGAACATGCGGACCGAGGAGCTGCTCGAGCAGTCGCAGAAGCTCACGCAGGAGCTGCAGAGCCAGTCCAAGGAGCTGCAGCAGCAGCAGGAAGAGCTCAAGCGCTCGAACACGGAGCTCGAGGCGCAGGCGCGCACGCTGCGGCAGTCCGAGGAGCTGCTCAAGGAGCAGCAGGAGGAGCTGCAGCAGGTCAACGAAGAGCTCGAGGAGAAAGCGAGCCTGTTGGCGGAGCAGAACGCCAAGGTCGAGCAGAAGAACCGCGAAGTGGAAGCGGCGCGGCTCGCGCTCGAGGAGAAGGCGGAGCAGCTCGCGCTCAGCTCCAAGTACAAGAACGAGTTCCTCGCGAACATGAGCCACGAGCTGCGCACGCCGCTCAACTCGCTGCTCATCCTGGCCAAGCTCCTGACCGAGAACAAGGAGAGCAATCTCTCGAAGAAGCAGGTCGAGTACGCGCAGACGATCTACTCGTCGGGCACCGATCTCCTGAACCTGATCAACGACATCCTCGATCTCTCCAAGGTCGAGGCCGGGAAGATGGAGGTGAACCCCGGCGACGTGTCGATGGCCTCGGTGCGCGATTTCGTGGAGCGCACGTTCCGGCCAATGGCGGAGCAGAAGAGCCTGGAGTTCAAGGTCGACGTGGCGCCGGACGTACCCTCGCCGATCTTCACCGACGGCCAGCGCCTTCAGCAGATCCTCAAGAACCTGCTCTCGAACGCGTTCAAGTTCACCGAGCGGGGCGGCGTCACGCTGGCCGTTCACCGCCCGGAAACGGGCCGACGATTCGCCAGTCGGTCGCTCGACCGCGCCGAGGGCGGCGTGATCGCGTTCGAGGTGCGCGACACGGGCATCGGCATTCCGAAGGACAAGCAACAGCTCATCTTCGAGGCGTTCCAGCAGGCCGACGGCACGACGAGCCGGAAGTTCGGCGGTACGGGGCTCGGGCTCTCGATCAGCCGAGAGATGGCGCGGCTCCTCGGCGGCGAGATCCGCGTGGAGAGCACGCCGGCCCAGGGGAGCACCTTCACGCTGTACCTGCCGATCCGGTTGCCGGACCACGGCCCGCACGGCGCGGAGGAAGGCGCCACGCCGGCGTCGCGCGCAGCGCACTCGGTACCGCGGGATTCGCAGGCTGGCGCTCGTGCGGCGCAATCCGCGTCGCGTCCCGCGCAATCCGGCACGCAGCCGTGGGAGGATGATCTCGCATCGGACGCGGCGCCGGTCGCGACGCTCGAGCCGTCGGAGGTCGATTACGATCGGCTGCCGCGCCCCGAGGGCTTCGACGACGACCGCGACGACATCGAGCCGGGCGACCGGGTGGTGCTCGTCGTGGAGAACGACGCGAATTTCGCGAAGATCGTCCTCGACATGGCGCGCGAGAAGGGATTCAAGGGACTCGTGGCGTTGAGCGGCGAGGCGGCGATCGACGTGGCGCACGCCTACCACCCCGACGCCATCACGCTCGACATCGACCTGCCCGGGATCGATGGCTGGGCGGTGCTCGACCGGCTGAAGCACCACCCGGATACGCGCCACATCCCGGTGCACATCATCTCCGGCATCCGCGAACGCCAGCAGGGCCTCAAGGCGGGAGCGATCGCGTATCTCGAGAAGCCGGCCACGAAGGAGGCGCTCGAGGACTCGTTCACCAGGATCGCACAGTTCATCGACCAGCAGGTGAAGCACCTTCTGGTGGTCGAGGACGACGAGGGGCAGCGCAAGAGCATGGTCGAGCTGATCGCGCACGAAGACGTCGAGATCAGCGCCGTCGCCACGGCGGAACAGGCGCTGGAGCAGCTCTCGAAGACGCACTTCGACTGCATGGTGCTCGATCTGGGGCTGAGCGGCGGGACCGACGGCTTCGAGCTGCTCGAGCGCGTCAAGTCCGATCCGGCGATGCAGGATCTCCCGATCATCATCTACACGGGCAAGGACCTCACGCCGGAGGAGGAGACGCGGCTCCGGCGGTTTGCCGAGACGATCATCGTGAAGGACGTGAAGTCGCCCGAGCGCCTGCTCGACGAAACGGCCCTGTTCCTGCACCGCGTCGAGGCGCGTTTGCCCGAGCAGAAGCGCCGCATGCTGGAGCGCCTGCACAACACCGACGCGGTGTTCGCCGGTAAACGGGTGCTCATCGTCGACGACGACGTCCGCAACATCTTCTCGCTGACCAGTGTCCTCGAGGACCACGGCATGGCGGTGGATTTCGCCGAGAACGGCCGCGACGCGATCGCGAAGCTCGACGCGAACCCGGGCGTGGACCTGGTCCTCATGGACGTGATGATGCCCGAGATGGACGGCTACGAGACGACGCGCGCCATCCGCGAGCGGCCGCAGTTCCGCAACCTGCCGATCATCGCGCTCACCGCGAAGGCGATGAAGGGCGATCGCGAGAAGTGCATCGCCGCCGGCGCCTCGGACTACATCACCAAACCCGTGGACACGGAGCAGCTGCTGAGCCTGATGCGGGTATGGCTATACCGCTGAAGCAGAGCCGCACGCTGCATGGTCCACCCGTCTCGTACAACACCGAGCTCGAACGTGTCGAGATCGAGCTGCTGCTGGAGGGGATCTTCCGCCATTATGGCTTCGACTTTCGATCGTACGCGTACGCTTCGATCCGGCGCAGGCTGTGGAAGCGCATCGACGCCGAAGGGCTGAGGTCGATCTCCGAGCTGCAGGCGCTCGTGCTGCACGATCCGGCGGCGATGGAGCGGCTGCTGCTGGATCTGTCGGTGAGCGTGACGGCGATGTTTCGCGACCCGGGCTTCTACCGGGTGTTCCGCGAGCGCGTCGTGCCGCTGCTGCGCACGTACCCGTTCATCCGGGTGTGGCACGCCGGCTGTTCGACCGGCGAGGAGGTGTACTCCACGGCGATCGTGCTCGAGGAGGAAGGGCTGCTCGACCGCGCGCGGATCTACGCGACGGACATCAACGGCTCGGTGCTCACGCAGGCGCGCGCGGGGATCTTTCCGCTCCAGCGGATGCAGGAGTACACCGAGAACTACATCCGCGCGGGCGGCAAGCGCTCGTTCTCGGAGTACTACACGGCGAAGTACGACGGGGCGCTGTTCAGCCCGTCGCTCACGCGGAACACGGTCTTCTCGCAGCACAACCTCGTCACCGACCGGTCGTTCAGCGAGTTCAACATCATCTTCTGCCGCAACGTCCTCATCTATTTCGATCGCGAGCTGCAGCACCGCGTGCACGCGCTGTTCTACGAGAGTCTCGTCACCTTCGGCATCCTCGCCCTCGGGAGCAAGGAGAGTTTGCGGTTCTCGCAGTACGAGGATTGCTACGAGAAGCTGGATCGCCGAGAGAAGCTGTACCGGAAAATCCGATAGTGGTGGTCGTGGCCTACGAGATCGTGGTGATCGGCACGTCCTGGGGCGGCTTGTCCGCGCTGCGGGAATTGATCGGGGGCCTCCCCCCGGAGTTCGCGCTGCCGCTCATCATCGTGCAGCACCGGCATCGCGAGTCCGATCATCTCCTTCCCACCCTCCTCCAGGATCGCACGCGCCTGCCCGTCTGCGACGTCGAGGACAAGGCGCCGATCGAGCGGCGCAACGTGTACGTCGCGCCGCCCGACTATCACCTGCTCGTGGAGGACGGCTACTTCTCGCTGTCGACTGACGAGCCCGTTCGGTTCAGCCGGCCGTCGATCGACGTGACGTTCGAGTCGGCGGCGGACGCCTACGGCCCGCGCGCGGTCGGCGTGGTGCTCACGGGCGCCAACGCCGACGGCGCCGCCGGACTGGAGCGCATCCACGAGCGCGGCGGACTGGCCTTCGTGCAGCAGCCGGAGACCGCGGAGAGCCCGACGATGCCGGCGGCGGCGGTCCGCGCCGTGCCGCTCGCGCGCGTGCTCACCATCGCCGAGATCGCGAAGGCGCTCGCCAGTCTGCCCGTCGCGGCCGCCCGCACCGGCAGCGCATCCGGGGCCGGCGAATGACCGCGCCGCGCCCCGAGTCGCAGGTCGACATTCTGCTCGTCGACGACCGGCGCGAGAACCTCCTCGCGCTCGAGGCGATCCTGGAGCCGCTCGGCCAGCGGCTCGTGCGCGCCTCCTCCGGCGAGGAGGCGCTGCGGCGCCTGCTCGACCGCGAGTTCGCCGTCATCCTGCTCGACGTGCAGATGCCGGGACTCAACGGCTTCGAAACGGCGAAGCTGATCAAATCGCGCGAGCGCACGCGGCACGTGCCGATCATCTTCCTGACCGCGATCAGCAAGGACGAGGAGTACGTCTTCGAGGGATACTCGGTCGGCGCGGTCGACTACATGTTCAAGCCGTTCCAGCCGGCCATCCTCCGCTCCAAGGTGCAGGTGTTCGTCGATCTCCAGCTGCAGCGTCGCCGGCTGGCGGAGCAGGAGCAGCGCCTGCGCGAGGTCGAGCGGCAGGATCTCGAGCTGCGGCACATGCACGAGCTGCTGCAGTCCGAGGCGCGCTTCCGGGAGATCGTCGACTCGGCGATGGACGCCATCGTCGTCTTCGACGCGGACGGGCGCATCACGCTGATCAACGCCGCCGCCGAGCGGATGTTCCGCACGACGAGCCAGGCGGCGGTCGACGCGCCGGTGACGAGCCTCTTTCCCTCGGACGTGGGGGACGAGGCGATGAACACGATCTGCACGAAGGCCGAGCGCGAGCGCACGGATCCCGGCACCCTGATGACGCCGCCCACGCCGCACGCCTTCACCGCCCGTCGCGCCACCGGCGAGAGCTTTCCGATCGAGACGTCGGTCTCGTGCCTCGACACGCCGAGCGGGCGCACCTACACGCTGATCGTGCGCGACATCTCGGAGCGGGTGCGCCACGAGGAGGCGCTCCGCCGCCAGGCGGAGTCGCTGGCGCGGTCGACGGCGGAGCTGCAGTCGCTCAACGAGGAGCTGCATCGCCGGCAGATCGACCTCGAGCGCGCGATGACCGCGCGCAGCCGCTTCTACGCCTCGATGAGCCACGAGCTCCGCACGCCGATCAACGCAGTGCTGGGGTATAGCACATTGTTATTAGAGGGTATATACGGCCCGCTCAACGAGAAGCAGACGGAAGGCATCGAGCGCACGCAGAAGGCGGCGCGCCACCTGCTCGAGCTGGTGAACGACGTGCTCGATCTCTCCAAGATCGAGGCGGGCAAGATCGACCTGCGGCTGCAGCCGGTGGAGTTCCCGTCGATCATCGACGATCTCTTCGTCACCGTGCGCCCGCTCGCCGACGAGCACGGATCCACGCTGTCGCTCGACGCGCCCCGCGACGAGCGCCTCAAGGTCATCTCCGATCCGCGCCGCCTTCGACAGATCCTGCTCAATCTCCTCTCCAACGCCATCAAGTTCGGCAACGGCAAGCCGATTCGCGTCGTCGTCGCGAAGACCGACGCCGGCGGCGTGTGCATCGAGGTGATCGATCAGGGCGAGGGCATCTCCCGCGAAGATCAGGAGCGCATCTTCCACGAGTTCGTGCAGCTCGGCAAAACGCAGTTGCAGGATGGCACGGGACTCGGCCTGCCGATCTCGCGCCGCCTCGCCGAGTTGCTCGACGGCACGCTCACGGTCGAATCGGTGGTCGGGAAAGGGAGCACGTTCCGGCTCGAGCTGCCGCCCACGACCGAAGTGCGCCCGGCACGGTTCACCGATCAGGAGCTCGAGCGGGAAACGCCGACCATCGAGCTGCGCACCCCCTCGGCGCCCAAGCGCAACGGCGCGCAGCAGAATGCTGAGCGCCAGAACGGCGATCGCCAGAATGGCGAACGGCAAGCCGCCGAGCGGCAGACCGCCGAGCGCCCGCGGGTCGGCGCAGGGCGGCGCGCCAAGGATCCCTGAGTCCGCGCGCTCCGCTCAGGGCAACCCGGCCATCAGGCGCAGCAGTCCATCCTGCGTCGCGGACGCGGCGGGCACTTCGCCCGCGATGCGACCCTCGCGCACCACGAGGATGCGGGTCGCGAGCCGCAGCAATTCCGGCAGCTCGCTCGAGATGAGCAGAATCGCCGTGCCCTCGGCGGCGAGCCGCGTGATGATGGCGTGGATCTCCGACTTCGCGCCCACGTCCACGCCGCGCGTGGGCTCGTCGAGAATGAGCATGCTCGAGCGCGCGGCGAGCCACCGCGCGAGCACGATCTTCTGCTGATTGCCGCCGGAGAGCGAGGACACCACGACCGCCGGCGATGCGGCGCGGACGCGGAGCCGCGCGAAATAGTCGTCGACCACCGCGCGCTCCCGCGCGCGGCGAATCCATCGCCACGTCGACAATCGCTCGAGGATCGGCAGCGTGGCGTTGTGCTCGCAGCTCTCCAGCGGCACGAGCGCCTGGTCCTTTCGGCTCTCCGGCACGAGGCCCAAGCCATGGCGGATCGCCTCGGCCGGGGACGTGATGCGCACCCGCTGTCCACGCACGCTGATCTCGCCGCGCGCGTGGGGATCGAGCCCGAACAACGCCGCCGCGATCTCCGACCGTCCCGCACCGACGAGGCCCGCGAGCCCCACGATCTCTCCGGCGCGCACGCTGAACGAGACGTCCTGCAACCGGCCCGGCGACGACAATCCGTGCACGCGCAGCACCTCCGGCGCGTCTTCGGTCTCGTGCCGGACCGGATCGAAGTCGGCCATCTCGCGCCCGATCATCAGTCGCACCACGTCCGATTCCGTGAGCTCGGACGTCGGCCGCGTCGCGACATGGCGGCCGTCGCGCAGCACGCTCACGGTATCGCAGAGCCGGAAGACTTCGGGCATGCGGTGCGACACGTAGATGCAGGTCACGCCGCGCTCGGTGAGCCGCGCGATCAGCCCGTAGAGCCGCTCGGCCTCGTGCTGCGTGAGGCTGCTCGTCGGCTCGTCGAACACCAGCACGCGCGCGCCGCGTCCCACCGCCGCGGCGATCTGCACCACCTGTTGCTGGGCGATCGGGAGATCGCCGAGGCGCCGCGTGACGTCGAGCTCCGCGCCGATCTCGGCGAGCATCGCCGACGCGCGATCGCGCATCCCCGCCCGGTTCACGAAACCGCGGCGCGAGGGCAGGGCGCCGAGGCACAGATTCTCGGCGACGGAGAGATTGTGACAGAACGCGAGCTCCTGATGGACCATGCCCACGCCCGCCCCGAGCGCGTCGCGCGGGGTGGCGAAGTCCACCGGCGCGCCGTCGATCAGCACATGCCCGTCGTCCGGCCGGTGAATGCCGGCGAGAATCTTTCCGAGCGTGCTCTTGCCGGCGCCGTTCTCGCCGCAGAGGGCGTGACACGAGCCGGCCGCGACGTCGAGCGAGACTTCGCTCAGCGCCTGGACGCCGGGGAAGCGCTTGGTGACGCGCTCGAAGCGGACGGCGGGCGGCATCAACGAATGCTCATTCCGCGGCGCGCGCGAGCCGCCGGGCCGTCACGTCCTGGCTCCAGCGATCGATCACCACGGCGATGATGATCGCGCAGCCGATGATGATCCACTCGTAGTTCTGATCGAAGTGCAGCGTGCGGATCGACTGCCGGATGAGCACGATGAGCAGCGCGCCGAGCGTGGCGCCGATCGCGCTCCCCTTGCCGCCGATGAGACTCGCGCCGCCCACCACCGCCGCCGCGATCACGTAGAGCTCGTAGCCCTGTCCGTCGGCCGACGACGCCGAGCCGTAGAAGGTCGCGCCCAGAAACGCGGCGAAGCCGGCGGTCGCGCCGGAGATGGCGTACACGCCGATCTGAATCCGGTTCAGCGCCAGCCCCGCGTACCGGCTCGCCTCGACGTTGCCGCCGAACGCGAACACGTGCCGGCCCATGACGGTCCGTCGCAGATAGATCGCACCGAGCACGGTCACGGCGATCATCGACAGCATCGGCACGGGAAAGAGCCCGCCGCCGAGTCCGAGCGACGCTTTCGTCACGGCCGTCACCGATGTGGGCACGAGAATGCTCTCCGCCTGCGTGGCGACGAAGGCGATGCCGCGCAGGATCCACATCGTGCCGAGCGTGACGATGAACGGGTGCACGCGCAGCCCGACGACGAGTGCGCCGTTCAACACGCCGCAGAGGAGTCCCACGCCGACGCAGACCACGATGCCGACCAGCGTCGTCGTCGGCCCGTGCGACGCGCCGAGCCAGCGCAGCGCGAGCGCCATCGTCACGCCGGAGAGCGCGTAGATCGATCCGACCGACAGGTCGATCCCGCCGGAGATGATCACGATCGTGGCGCCGATCGCCATGATCGCGAAAAAGCTCGCGTCGGTCGCCGTCTGGATGAGCGTGTACGAATTCCAGAAGTTGTTCACCATCGCGCCGCTGGCGCGGTCGAGGTGCGATCCGGCGAGCAGTGTGAGCGCGATCGCGGCCGCGATCAGCACGCTGACGAGGCCGATCTCCTGCGAGCCAAGAACGCCACGAACGAAGCTGCGCATGGGACGGGGAACGGGAAGGGTACTCGCGGCCATCAATCTGCTCCGATGCGCGCGGCGCGGTAGGAGGTCTGGAAGATCTTGTACGGGCGCTCGTACTCGTCGTGCGCACCGGCGTCGGGATGCTCCAGCGGCGTCCGCGCGAGCATCGCGCGCGCCGCGGCGCCGAGGTCGGGAAAGGCACCCGCGCCGACAGCCGCGAGCATCGCGGCGCCGAACGCCGGTCCTTCCTCGCGATTGGCGGTGCGCACCGGCAGGCCGAAAATCTCCGCCTCCAGCCGGCGCACGAGCGCGCTCTTCGCGCCGCCTCCGGTGAGCAGCATCTCGCTCGGCGCCGCACCAAGCTCCTGGAGGACGGAGAGCGAATCACGCAGCGCGAAGCAGATGCCCTCGAGCACCGCGCGCGTCAGATGCGCGCGCGTGTGTACGAGGCTGAGCCCCAGGAATGCGCCGCGCGCCGACGCGTTGCGATGCGGCGTTCGTTCGCCCTGGAGATATGGAAGGAACGTCACGCCGTCCGCGCCGCGGGGAACGGCCGCCGCCTCGGCGTTCAGCCGTTCGTTCGCGTCGGCGGCGCCCGCGCCGTCACGCGCGAGCTGATCGCGATACCACGCGAATGCGCCGCCCGCCGAGAGCACCACGCCCATGAGATACCACACGCCGGACGCGACGTGACAGAACGTGTGCGCGCGCAGGGCGGGATCCACGCGAGGTTCGCGCATCGGAGCGAGCACGGTTCCGGACGTTCCCCAGCTCGTGACCGCCTCGCCGGGCGCGAGCACGCCCACTCCGGCCGCGCCGCACGCGTTGTCCGCCCCGCCGCCCACCACCGGCGTGCCGACGCGCAGCCCCGTGCGGTTCGCCGCGTCGCGCGAGACGGCGCCGAGCACCTCGGACGAACCGCCGAGGCTCGGCAGGAGCGACGACGGGAGATCCAGCGCGCGAAGGATCCCGGCGCTCCACTCGACACGCGCGGTGTCGAACATCAGCGTCGCCGACGCGTCCGACGGCTCGCTCGCGAGCACGCCCGTGAGGCGGAAGCGCACGTAATCCTTGGCCAGCAGCACGGTCGCGAGGCGCGCGAACGCGGCCGGCTCGTGATTGCGAAGCCACAGCACCTTGGGAAGCGTGAAGCCCTCGAGCGCCGGATTGCACGTGAGGTCGCGGAGCCGTGCTTCGCCGCCGAGCGCGGTCGTGATCTCCGCGCATTCCGCCGTTGTGCGGCCGTCGCACCAGAGGAGCGCCGGGCGGATGACGTCTCCACGCGCGTCGAGAAAGACCGACGAGTGCATCTGTCCTGAGAGTCCGACCGCGGCCACGCTCGCCGTCGGCCTGGCCGCGAGCACCGCGCGGATCGACGAAACGCTCGCCTCCCACCACGCGTCCGGATCCTGCTCGGCCCAGCCGGGGCACGGCGTCGCAAGGGACAGCGGCGTCACCTCGCTCGCCAGCACGTCGCCATCGAGCGCGACGAGCACGGCCTTCACACCACTGGTTCCGATGTCGACGCCAAGAAAGCTGGGCGTCGTCACTTCAGCTCATCCCCGCACGGACCGCCAACGTCGCCTCCGAAGGACTCGAGACTCGGAGCCACGAGTATCGCGCGCTTCGGAAGCGCGTGCCAGCCCGATCACCAACTTCCGCCGATCGTCAGCTCGGTGGCGTGGTCGCTGAACCCGCCGATGCCGCGCACGCGGATCTCGGCGCGTCCGGTGATCGGAACCAGTGGAATGCCCACGCGGACGCCGGCGGAGAGCGACGTCGTCAGGTCGTTCCCGTGGGGAGTCGACCCGCTGATGCTCTTGAACCAGCCGAGCCCCGCGCCGAGGTACGGCCGCACGATCGTGGGGAAGAGCTGCCACTGGAGCTGCGCTTCGGGGATGATGTATGTGTGCGCGGCCCCGGCGTCCTGCGGGCGGAAGGCGGCGAGGCTCCCCTCGAGCACCGCGACGACGACCGGAATGTCGACGCGGAGTGCCCCGATGGGCGTGCTGCCGCTGGAGCTGGAGAGTGTGTAGTGGGAGACGCCGCCGACGAGCGCCATGCTGGGAATGGGGAGCTGGGCGCGGGCGGCACTCGCGAGGCAGAGCGAGAGGGCGGCGGCGATGAGGCGGTGGTTCAGTGGCATAGGGTGATCCGAGTGACCGGTTGTGCCCGGTGCTCGCGAGAAGCGCGCCACGGCCGCGGCGGGAGATCGACGGCCGTTGGCTCGCCGCGCGCGCCGGTGCCGCGCCGCACGCGGGCGGTGACGAGCATCATATTTTTAGTATAACAAAACTGGCATAGAACGAAGATGCGGCCCCGTGAAATTTCCGCCGCACCGTGCCGCTTCGCCACCCGTTTCGGTTCGTTGCGGCCCGATGCATCCGACCGGGCGCCGCGCGCGGACGGCGTGCTCGGGGTGATGGAATTCGGCATCGCGCGACCGGCGGCACTCTCCGAGATCGTCGTGCGCGCGCTGGCGCGCGATCGCGATCGGCGTCCGCGCAGCGCGGCGGAGCTGGGTGCATGGCTGGAGCGCGTCGCGGTCCCCGCCTGACCGCGTGATTCCAGTCACGATCCGCGCGTGCCGAACGACCTCTGAACATCCGACCGCACGCGCGGTATATTGCGGCCATGCGAGTGCTGTGCGTTGGAAGACATCCGTATCTCAGCGAGCATCTCTGCCGGTTCTTCGAGCAGCTCGATGTGCAGCCGTCGCCCTGCGTCGGGCTGGCGGATGCCGCCGAGCAGATCCGCGCCGTCGATCCGGACGCGGTGATCTGCGACTACGATCTGCTCGCCACCGCGTGCCTGTCGGACTGGGAGACCGACCCTGTGCTGGCCTCCGTTCCGATCATCGCGGTGAGCATGACACGTCATCCTGGCGAAGCCCACCTGCTGGATGTGAACGGGGTCGCGGGCTTCCTCTATCTGCCGACGCTCGACCTCGAGCACGCACAGCGCGTGTTCGCCTCGGTCCGGCGGAAGCGCAACCGCGGCATCCATCCGCCAGACACGTTGCCGTGGTCCGGGACGACGACGCCGATCGCGCAGATGCGCTGACCCCGGTGCGGGACGAGGACGCGGCACGCGCGTTCTTCCCGGCCGACGGCGTCCGCGACGCGCTCGACTCCACCCATCGCGACGGCCAGGCGCGGCGCATCGTCGTCCAGGACGTCGCCGATCGCGCGCTGAGCATCGAAGTCTGTCGCGATGCCGATGGGCGGCTCGTGCTCGGCGTCGCGGATCTCGAGATGCTCGATTCCACGGCATCGCTGCGCCAGCTCGCGCGACGCATGGCGGGCGAGACGGATACCGAGCGCCTGCTCGAGCTGCTCTGCGATGCGGCCGACCGTCAGACGAGCGGCCAGGGCGCGGGCGTCCTCAAGGCGGTCGGCAACGACGGTGAGCTCGTCGCCGCGAACGGGCTGCTGGACGAAGCTCGCGGCCGGCGCTTCACGCTGTCGGGATCGCTCGCGCGCGAGGTGCTCCGCACGCGCGACGTGGTCGCGGTCGAGAATTTCAGCGGCAGCAGCCGGCCGCTCATGCAGGTCGTGCCCGATCTGAAGCTCGGCCCGATGCTGCTCGCCCCGCTCATCGCCCACGACGTGATCCTCGGCGTGATCGTCGTGGCGCGCGCGATCGGCGCCGCACCGTTCGCGCGGCGCGAGTTCGCCCGGCTGCGCGTGATCGCCGACTACGCCGCCGTCGCGCTGTGGAAGGCCGAGCTGCTCGAGCAGGCGCAGGCCGCCGATCGCGCGAAGAGCCGCTTTCTCGCGACCGTGTCTCACGAGCTCCGCACGCCGCTCACCGCGCTCGCCGGCTACGAGGAGCTGCTGGCCGACCAGGTGATCGGCCCGCTGTCCGACGGCCAGCGCGACGTGCTCGAGCGCATGCGTTCCGTCACGCACCATCTCGCGTCGGTGATCGAAGAGTTGCTCACATTCTCGAGTCTCGACGAGGGGCGCGAGACGCTGCGGCCGACCGATTTTCTCGCCGCCGATCTCCTGCACGCGGCCGCGGCGGTGATCGAGCCGCTTGCGCGGCAGAAGCATCTCGCGTTTCACACCGTCGTTCCCGACGTCGCCATTCGGATGACGAGCGACGTCGACAAGATCCGTCAGGTGCTCGTGAACATCGCGGGCAACGCGGTGAAGTTCACCGACGCCGGCGCGGTCTGGCTCGAGCTCGCGCGGGTGAACGGCAGCGTGCGTTTCACGATCCGCGACACGGGGATCGGCATCGCGAAGCGCGATCTGGAACGGCTGTTCCGTCCCTTTGCCCAGCTCGACACCGGGCTGACGCGCCGGCACGGCGGGACCGGTCTGGGACTGTACATCTCGCGCCGGATCGCCGAGATGCTGGGCGGCTACATCGAGGTGGAGTCGGAGCCCGGAAAAGGCTCGGCGTTCACCCTCGTGCTGCCGGCGGACGAGTAGCCCCGAGCGCGGTCCCGGAAGCGGTAGCGGTCATTAGATTTCCGCTACCATGTCCAGCCTTCCCATCACGAGCGTTTTCAACGACGGGTACATCGCCGAGATGTACGAGCGGTATCGCCGCGATGCGGCGTCCGTCGATGAATCGTGGCGACAGTTCTTCCGCGTCGCGGAGCAGCTCGCCGGCGGCACCGCCGGCCAGGGCGCCTACGACGCTGCATTGCTTCGCAAGGTCGCGGGTGCGGCCTCGCTGCTCGGCGACATTCAGCGGTACGGCCATCTCGCCGTGCAGCTCGATCCGCTGGGCACTCCGCCGCCTGGCGCCGCCGAGCTGAAGCCGGAGTTCCACGGGATCACCGAAGCGGACCTGCAGCAGGTGCCCGCGTCGGCGCTCGGCTACGACACCGGCGGCACCGCGGCCGACGTGATCGAGAGCGCCCGCGAGCACTACTGCGGAAGGACCGGCTACGAGTTCGACCACCTCGGCGACGAGGCGGAGCGCGCGTGGTTCCGGACGGTGATCGAATCCGGCGAGGCCACGGCTCCCCTGTCGGAATCCGACAGGAAGGCGCTCCTGCGCCGGCTGTCGCAGGTGGACGGGCTCGAGCGGTTCCTCGGGCTGGCGTACGTGAGCGTCAAGCGCTTCTCGATCGAAGGCGTGGACGCGCTCGTGCCGATGCTCGACGAAGCGATCGCGCGCGCGGCGGACGGCGGCGCGCGCCGCGTGGCGATCGGCATGGCGCATCGCGGCCGCCTCAACGTGCTCACGCACGTCATGGGCAAGCCATACCGCGCGCTGCTCGAGGAATTCGAGGGCCACCACGCCGACACGAACGCCGAGAGCGACACCGGCGACGTGAAGTACCACATGGGCTACCGCGGCACGCGCGACATCCCGGGCGTCGGCCCGGTCGCGATCGAGCTCGTGCCCAACCCGAGCCATCTCGAGGTGGTGAATCCGGTGGTTGCCGGCGTCGCGCGCGCGCAGCAGCAGGTGCGGGGCGGGGCGCCCGGCGCCCGCGACGAGAGCGCGGTGCTTCCGATCGTGGTGCACGGCGATTCGTCGTTCCCGGGCGAGGGCGTCGTGTCGGAAACGCTCAACATGTCGCTCCTCCGTGGCTACTGCGTGGGCGGCACGCTGCACATCATCGCCAACAACCAGGTCGGCTTCACCACCGACCCGATCGACGCGCGCTCGACCCACTACGCGAGCGATCTCGCGAAGGGCTTCGAGATCCCGGTGCTGCACGTGAACGCCGACGACGCCGAGGCGTGCATCCAGGCGGTGCGGCTCGGCATCGCCTATCGCCGCCGGTTCAGCAAGGATTTCCTCATCGATCTCGTGGGCTACCGCCGGCACGGGCACAACGAGTCCGACCAGCCCGCGTTCACGCAGCCGTTGATGTACAAGCTCATCACCGAGCACCCCACCCCGCGTGAGGTGTGGGGCGCGCGGCTCGTGCGCGAGCGCGTGGTGAGCGAGGACGACGTGAAGGCCGCCGACAAGGCGGTGAGCGACGAGCTGCAGCAGATCTACCAGACGATGAAGAAGGAGCTGGCGAGCGGCGCCGCGCATCCCAATGGAGGTGACGAGAAGCGTCAGGCCGCCGAACCGGCGCAGCCGGCCGCCGACACGGCCGTTCGCGCCGAGCGCCTCATCGCGCTCAACGAGCAGCTCCTGACGTGGCCGCAGACGTTCAAGCTCCACCCCACGATCCAGCGCACGCTGCCGCGCCGCCGCGACGCGATCAACACCGGCGCGATCGACTGGGGCCACGCCGAGGCGCTCGCCTTCGCGTCGCTCCTCACGGACGGCGTGAGCATCCGGATGACCGGCCAGGATTCGGAGCGCGGCACCTTCTCGCACCGGCAGGCGGTGCTGCACGACGTGAACACGGGCGAGACGTACACGCCGCTCGACCACCTGCCGCAGGCGAACGCGCATTTCGAGATCTATAACAGCCCGCTGTCCGAGACCGCGGTGCTCGGCTTCGAGTACGGCTTCAGCGTGGCGGCGCCCGACGAGCTCGTGCTCTGGGAGGCGCAGTACGGCGACTTCGCCAACGTCGCGCAGCCGATCATCGATCAGTTCATCTCGGCCGGCCGCGCCAAGTGGCGCCAGGAATCCGGCCTCGTGCTCCTGCTGCCGCACGGGTACGAGGGGCAGGGGCCGGAGCACTCCAGCGCGCGGCTCGAGCGGTATCTCCAGCTCTCGGCGGAAGACAACATCGTCGTTGCGTATCCGTCGACGCCGGCGCAGTACTTCCATGTGCTGCGCCGCCAGGCGGCACGACGCCCGCGCCGGCCGCTCGTGCTCATGCAGCCCAAGTCGCTGCTGCGCCTTCCCGCGGCCACGTCGTCGATCGGGGAGCTCGCGAACGGCACGTTCCAGCCGGTGATCGACGATCCCACCGCGTCTACGCGGCGCGACGTGGTGCAGCGCCTGGTGTTCTGCATGGGCAAGCTGTACTACGACCTCATCGCCGCGGGCGAGCATCCCGCGAATGTGGCGATCATCCGCGTGGAGGAGCTGGCGCCCTGGCCGCGCGAGATCGGCGACCTGGTCGACCTCTATCCGAACGTGGAAGAGGTGGTCTGGGCGCAGGAAGAGCCCAAGAACATGGGCGCGTGGACGTACGTGCAGCCGCGGCTCCGCGCCTCGGTTGGCACCGTCACTACACTTCGCTACATCGGCCGGCCGGAACGTTCGAGCCCGGCCGAGGGGTACAAGTCCAACCACGACGTGGAGCAGGCGCGCATCGTCAAGGACGCGCTGACGTACGCGCCCGCGGGTCGAAAGAAGGCGGGCGCGACGCGCTGAACCGCCCGCCGCTCCTTCCACTCCATCGAGGAGTCACGCGTTTTGAAGCGAGCCCTGATCTTCATCTGTAGTCTGTTCGTCGTCGCAGCGCCGCGTCTCTCTGCCCAGGAGCGCGGCGCCGCTGCTTTGGGCGAGGCCGTCGAGGGCCTCGGCACCACCGCGCGCGTGCTGGTGATCGGCGCGCACCCCGACGACGAGGACACGCGCCTCATCGCGTGGCTCGCCAAGGGCCGCCACGTGCAGACCGCGTATCTGTCCCTCACCCGCGGCGACGGCGGCCAGAACCTGATCGGCAACGAGCTCGGTCCCGAGCTCGGGATGATCCGCACGGAGGAGCTGCTCGCCGCGCGGCGCATCGACGGCGGCCACCAGTACTTCACCCGCGCCTACGACTTCGGCTTCACGAAGACGCTGAGCGAGACGATGGGCCTCTGGCCGCGCGACTCGATCCTCAAGGACATGGTCGCCATCGTGCGCGCGTATCGCCCGCAGGTGATCGTCTCCGTGTGGAGCGGCACGCCCGCCGACGGCCACGGGCAGCACCAGTACGCCGGTGTGCTCGCGCGCGACGTGTACGCGGCCGCCGCCGACAGCGTGCGCTTCCCGCCGTCCAAGCTCGGCGGGCTCCCCGCGTGGGCGACGCCCAAGTTCTACCAGGCGCGCGGATTCCGCGGCGGGCCGACCTCGGTGCAGTTCGACGTGGGCGAGTACGATCCGCTCCTCGGCGAGACGTACGCACAGATCGCGACGATCAGCCGGTCGCAGCACCGGTCGCAGAGCCAGGGCGGGCTGCCGCAGTTCGGTCCGGCGATCGACGGCGTGCTCCTGCAGCAGTCGCGCGTGTCGGACCCCAAGGCGCCCGAGCACACGATGTTCGACGGCCTCGATACGAGCTGGGCGCGTTTCAAGAATGTTCAACTTGCGAACGCTGCACGCGGTGCACTCGACTCGCTCGCCGCCGCGCAGGCGGCGGTGACCGCGGTGCTCGACCTCGCGCACCCCGCCCGCATGGTCGCGCCGCTCGCCGCGTACTTGCGACTGGTCGAGCGCGCGCAGTCCGGCGTGACCTGCACCACGGGTCAGGCCGAACACGGCCAGACCCCGTGCGCGCCGGAGATGGGCGATCTCGCGCTGGCGTTGCGCACGACGCACGACCGGGCCGTCGACGCGCTGCTCGACGCCGCCGGCGTGCACATCCTGGCCACCGCGCCCCGGGAGCTCGTCGCCGAGTCGGACACGCTGCCCGTGACGGTGAGCGTGTATGACGAAGGCTCGGCTCCGGTGGAGTTGACGGGCGTGCAGGTGGCGGGAAGCGGGGCGGCCGAATCCGAGCTGCAGCAGACGATCGCTCCCGGCGGCTCGGCGAGCGCAACACAGACGTACCGCGCGCCGAATGCGCCGACCATGTCGTGGTGGCTGCGCCATCCGCTGAACGGCGACACGTTCGACTTCGGCAACACCGACGACTCGGTGCCGACGCCGCTCGTGGTCGGCGAGGATCGCCTGCGCTCGTCGGCCGTGGACGTGCGGCTCTCGATCGACGGCACGCCGTTCACGGCGACCGTCGGCCCGATCGTGCATCGCTATGCCGACCGCGCGATCGGAGAAGTGGATCGGCCGATCGCGACCGTACCGGCGATCACCGTGCTGTTGCAGCACGAGATCGAGTACGCACGCGCGAACCATCCGTTCGACCGCACGTACGTGGTGCACGTGCAATCCGCCGCGACCGCGCCCCGCGACGTGAGCGTGTCGCTCGCGCTGCCCCGCGGGCTCACCGCGGACTCGGCGGTGCGGCGAGTGGGGCTCGATCCGTTCGGCACGAGCGACGTGTACTTCCACGTGCGCGGCATGCTCGCGCCGGGCCGCGACTCGATCACCGCCGTGGCGACGAGCGACGGTCAGCGGTTCACGCAGGGCTACGTGCCGATCGAGTACTCGCACATCCGGCCGCTGCGCTACTATCGCCCGTCGACCGTGCGCATCGAGTCGGTGAACGCGAACTACGCGCATCTCGACGTCGGGTACATTCGCGGCGTCGGCGACAACGAGCCGCCGATGCTCGAGGAGCTCGGCATCCCCGTGACCGAGCTCGATCCCGCAACGATCGCGCAGACGAACCTCGCGCGGTTCACGACGATCGTGATCGGACCGCGCGCCCACGAAGCCAATCCGTCGCTCGTCGCGAACAACGGCGTGTTGATGCGCTTCGCGCGCAACGGCGGCACGATCGTGACGCAGTACGGGCAGTTCCCGTACGTGCAGCTTCACGTGCTGCCGTATCCGTTCACGCTCACCAATCCGGCCGATCGTGTGACGTACGAGGATGCGCCGGTGCGCGTGATCGATCCCGGCTCGCCGCTGCTCGCGACGCCGAACAAGATCACGGAGGCTGATTTCGCGAACTGGGTGCAGGAGCGCAGCTCGTACATGCCGCACACGTTCGACCCGCACTACCGCGCCGTGTTCTCGCTCAACGATCCCGGCGAATCGCCGAACGACGCCGCGGTGCTCATCGCGCCGGTCGGCAAGGGCACGTACGTGTACACGACGTTCTCGTTCTTCCGGCAGCTGCCCGCGGGGAATCCGGGCGCAGCGCGGCTCTTCGTCAATCTGCTCTCGGCCGACCATCGCGCGGCCACGCGGCCGCCGGTCGCGTCAGCGGGCGTGAAGCCGTGACGTCCCGCTTCAAGCGGACGCTCGCGAGCGTGATGGCCGTGCAGGTCGTCACGCTCGTGCTGTTGTGGCTCCTCCAGCGGCATTTCTCGGCATGAATCCGATCGACTGGATCATCGTCGTCGGATGGCTCGCGTACGTCGTCACGCACGGCATCCGGCGGTCGCGCGGCACGAAGGAGATCGAAGGCTACTTCCTCGCCAACCGCAGCCTGCCGTGGTGGGCCGTCGGCCTGTCGGTGATGGCGACGCAGCTCTCCGCGGTGACGATGATCGGCACCACGGGGCAGGGCGCGACGGACGGCATGCGGTTCGTGCAGTTCTATTTCGGGCTGCCGCTGGCGATGGTGATCCTCGGCGTCACGCTCGTGCCGTTCCTGCACGGCGCCAAGGTGTACACCGCGTACGAGTACCTCGAGCGGCGGTTCGACGCGAAGACGCGGTCACTGACCGCGTTTCTCTTTCTCGTGTCGCGCGCCATGTCGTGCGGCGCGATCATCTCGGCGCCGGCGGTGGTGTTCTCGGCGGTCTTCGGCTGGCCCATGTCGTGGTCGGTCGCGATCATCGGCGTGCCAGCGGTGCTCTACACGATGATCGGCGGCGTGCAGGCGATCACGTGGGTCGACGTGAAGCAGATGATGCTGATCGTCACGGCGCTCGTGGCCGTCGTCATCACGCTGCTCGTGAAGATTCCCGTCTCGCCGGGCACCGCGCTCCACCTCGCCGGCGCGACCGGCAAGCTCCAGGTGTTCGACTTCTCGTTCAGCCTCACGAACACGTACACGTTCTGGTCCGGGCTCATCGGCGGCACGTTCCTCATGCTGTCGTACTTCGGCACCGACCAGAGCCAGGTGCAGCGGTACCTGGCCGCGAAGTCGGTCGACGAGGCCCGGAATTCGCTGCTCATCAGCGCGTACTGGAAGATCCCGCTCCAGGCGCTGGTGCTGCTTGTTGGAGTTCTGGTATTTGTGTTCTATCAATTCTCGCGGCCGCCGCTGCTCTTCAATCCGGCCACGGAGCACCGCGTCGAGGCCGCCCAGCCGGCGGCGTACGCGGCGCTCGACACGCGCTACGAGACGGCGATCACGGCGCGCGACGCCGCGGCGCGCGGACTCGCCCGCGCGCGCCAGGCCGGCGATCCCACCACCATCGCCCAGGCGACGGCGGCGTTCCGCACCAACGACGACACGGTGACCGCGCTCCGCGGCCGCGCGATCGACCTCGCGTCGCGGGTGAGCGGGCAGCCCGAGAAGGACGTCAACTACATCATCCCGCGGTTCGTGATCGACCACCTCCCGGTGGGGCTCGCCGGGATCTTCATTGCCGCGGTGATCGCGGCGGCGATGAACGCCATCTCGGGCGAGCTCGCGTCGCTCTCCACGGCGTCGGTGATCGACTTCTATCGCCGCTGGGTGCGGAGCGAGGGCCCCGATTCGCATTTCCTCATCGTCTCGCGCGCCGCCACGGTGTTCTGGGGCATCTTCGCCTGCATCGTCGCGACGTACGCCGCCCGGCTCGGATCGCTGATCGAGGTGGTGAACCGCTTCGGTTCATTCTTCTACGGCTCGATCCTCGGCGTGTTCTTCCTCGCGATGATCCCGCGCGCGCGGGCGGCGGGCGCGCTGATCGGGCTCATTGCCGGCGTGCTGGCCGTGGGCGCGGTCAACTTCGGCGCGCCGAGCGTCTCGTATCTCTGGCACAATCTGGTCGGCGCCGTCGTGGTCGTGGTGGTGGGCCTCATCGTGAGCCTGTTCCAGTCCGGGCCCGCGCCGCGCCCGGCGCAGTCGAGCTGAGCGCGTGGCCGCGCGGCCGCGGGTCGTCATCGTCGGCGCCGGATTCGGCGGCTTGTACGCCGCGCGCGCGCTCGCCCACGCGTCCGTCGACGTCACCGTGCTCGACCGCACGAATCATCACGTCTTCCAGCCGCTGTTGTATCAGGTCGCCACCGCGACGCTTGCACCCACCGACATCGCCGCCCCGATCCGCTGGCTTCTGCGCAAGCAGAAGAACACCGAAGTGCTGCTCGGCGACGTGCGCGAGATTCGGCTCGATCGCCGGCAGGTGCTCTGCGCCGACGGCCTCACCGTCGATTACGATTTTCTCATTCTCGCCGCCGGCGCCAGGCACTCCTACTTCGGCCACTCGGAATGGGAGCGCATCGCGCCGGGCCTCAAGAGCATCGAGGACGCGATCGAGCTGCGCGAGCGCTGGCTGCTCGCGTTCGAGCGCGCCGAACGCGCGGCGCGTGACGGGAACGCGGCGGAGCGCGACGCGAACCTGACGTTCGCGGTGATCGGGGGCGGCCCGACGGGCGTCGAGCTCGCCGGCATGCTGCCGACGATCGCCCGCATGGCGCTCCCGCACGACTTCCGCACGATCGACACGTCGCGCGCGCGCATCCTGCTCATCGAGGGCGGCCCACGGCTCCTCCCCGCGTCCCCCGAAGATCTCTCCGAGCACGCGCGTCGCGATCTCGAGGCGCTCGGCGTCGAGGTCCGCACGGCCACACGCGTCACGAACGTCGGCGACGGCTTCGTAGAGGCCGGCGGCGAGCGCATCACCGCCCGCACGATCTTCTGGGCGGCGGGGAACGCCGCGTCGGGACTCGGCGCGATGCTCGGCGTTCCGCGCGATCGCTCGGGACGCGTCGAGGTCGGCGACGATCTGAGCATCGCCGGGCATCCCGAAGTCTTCGTCGTCGGCGACCTGGCGGTGCTCCGGAGCCGCGGCGCGATGGTCCCCGCCGTCGCGCCAGCCGCCATGCAGAGCGGCCGAGCGGCGGCACGGAACGTCGTGCACACGCTGCGCGGCGAGGCGCGCGAGCCGTTCCGTTATCGCAACAAGGGCGACCTGGCGACGATCGGGCGTTACAAGGCCGTTGGCGTGCTCGCCGGACGGCGCCTCAGCGGCGTGTTCGCGTGGTGGACCTGGCTCCTGGTCCACATCATGTACCTCGCCGGATTCCGAAATCGGCTCAGCGTGCTGCTCGAGTGGGGCTACTCGTTCTTCACGTACGAGCGCGGCGCGCGCTTGATCACGACACCGCCGCCGAGCCCGGCGGCCGAGGAGCCGAATCGGCCCCGCTGGTGAGCGCCGCGGGTTGCGCCCGCGGGTGGACGGTCGTCTCGTTCAATGCCTATCATTAGAGGTCGGGCGCACGGCGTCCGGCCTCTTGTTACCCCACCCCCGTGACGCAGCCTTCCGTCGGATTGGATTTCGCGCGTATCGGCATCTCCGGTGTCCGTCTGGAGGCGCTGTTCGAGGCGGTGCCGCTCGCGATCGCCGTATTCGACGGCGATCTGCGACTGGTCAACGCCAACGCCCGCTATCGGGAGTTGACCGGCATCACGGCCGCTCCGCCGACCCGGCTGTCCATCTACGACGCGTTCCCCAACGCGCTCGCCGATCTCACCGATCAGATCGATACGGCACTCCGCGGCGCGACGTACGCGACACCGGTGCGGATCCCGTTCCAGCACCGTGCGGGGCGCCGGCTCATCGAGACCACGTTCGCGGCGCTCACCGAGGAGTCCGGCGGCCGCGGCATTCTCTTCGCCGGCAACGACGTCAGCGAACGCGAAGAGCTGCGTGAGAACCTCAGCCGCAACGTCGCGCAGCTCGAGTCGATCTTCGACGTTATCCCCGACTCCGTCCGCGTGTTCGATACCGAAGGGCGCACCGTGCGCTCGAACACGCAGGCGATGCAGGACCATCCCTCCGGGCAGCCGTCGACGCTTCGCGAGCTCTGGCAGCTCGACCGCCCGCGCACGATCGACGGGACGAGCCTGTTCATGCACGAGCATCCGACCGCGCGCGCGTTGCGCGGCGAGCGCGTGCGCGGTGAGACGCTCGCCGTGCGGCGCGGCGCGGACGGCGCGCCGATGATCATCGAGGTGAACTCGAACCCGCTGTACGACGAGCACGGCAAGATTCGAGGTGCCGTCACGGTGGAGCGCGACGTCACCGTGAAGACGCAGCTCGCCAAGGCGCTCGAGGAAGAAGCCCGGCGCACCGCCGAGCTGTACGAGCGCGTCTCGACGGAAGCCGAACGTCTCGAGCGCATGGTCCAGGAGCGCACGCAGGAGCTGCTCGCCCTTCAGGAAGCGCGCGCGCGCGAACGGCGGCTCGCCGCCGTGGGGCAGCTCGCCGCGGGCGTCATGCACGACGTCAACAAC
>DASZUN010000200.1:0-10609 GCA_035547615.1 Gemmatimonadaceae bacterium
GCAGCGAGTTGGACGCGAGCCGATTCGCGCCGTGCACGCCCGTGCGCGCCACTTCGCCCACGGCGTACAGTCCCGGCATCTGCGAGCGGCCATATAGGTCGGTCGCGATGCCGCCCATCATGTAGTGCGCCGCCGGCGTGACCGGAATGAGATCCTTCCGCGGATCGATGCCGCGCGCCTTGCAGAGCGCGAAGATGCCGGGGAAGCGCTTCGTGAATTGCTTGCCGATCTTCCGCGCGTCCAGGTACACGGGGCCATGCTTCTTTTCGCGGAAGATCGCGCGTGCCACCACGTCGCGCGGCGCGAGCTCGGCGAGCCGATGCCGACCTTTCATGAACCGCACGCCTTTCGCGTTGACGAGAATCGCGCCCTCGCCGCGCACCGCTTCGGAGATGAGCGCGAGCGGATTCTCCGGCGTGTCGAGTGCGGTGGGATGGAACTGTACGAATTCCATGTCCATGAGCGGCACGCCGGCGCGGTGCGCGATCGCGAAACCGTCGCCCGTCGCGACGACGGGGTTGGTGGTGTACCGGAAGATCTGCCCGCAGCCGCCCGCCGCCAGCACCGTCGCGTCGGCGATGATCTCGGTCGCGCGGCCGCGTACGCTGGCACGCACACCGTAGCACGTGCCGCGCTTCACGATCAGGTCGAGCACGCGGGTCCGCTCGAGGACGCGGATGCGCGGACTCTCGCGCACGCGCGCCACGAGCGTGCGCGCGACCTCGGCGCCGGTCTGGTCGCCGTGCGCGTGGACGATGCGATTCATCGAGTGCGCCGCTTCGCGGCCGAGCTTGAGGCGGCCCGCCGGATCGAGATCGAACTTCGCGCCGGCCGTCTGGAGCTCGCGCACGCGCGCCGGTCCTTCCTCGACGAGCACCTGGACCGCCGCCGCGTCGCAGAGCGCGGCACCCGCGGCGAGCGTATCCTGCCGGTGCAGCGCCGGCGAGTCGCCCGCACCGAGTGCGGCGGCGATCCCGCCCTGCGCGTACGCGGTGGTGCTGTCGAACAGCGAGCGCTTGGTCACCAGCAGCACGTCACCATGCTGCGACGCACGCCACGCGGTGTGCAGTCCGGCGACGCCGCTGCCGATGATGAGGAATCGAGTACGAATGCGCTCGGGCATGGGGGAAAGGTAGCGAAGCCGTCCACGCCCGCCTTGCTCTTCCCCCGGGCAACCGCGAATCTTCGTCCATGCGTAAGCTGTTGATCCTCGTGGCGGCGCTCGTCGTCGCCAACGTGGCCTTCCTTTTCGTGCGCCCCTCCGGCGCCGCGCAGCCGACTCAGTCGAGCGGCACCAACATCGGCATCGTGCTCGACGTGGGCGGACTCGGCGACAAGTCGTTCAACGACGGCGCCGACCGCGGCGCCGTGCGCGCCGAAAAAGAGTTGGGAGCCCGCGTGCGCTTGATCGAGCCCGGCGAGGCCACCGACCGTGAGGCCGGGCTCCGGCTGCTCGCCGCGGAGCACATGGATCTCGTGGTCGGCGTGGGCTTCATCTTCACCGACGACATCACGCAGCTCGCGAAAGAATACAAGAACATCAACTTCGCCGGCGTCGACTACTCGCTCAGCACCGACTCCGCCGGCAATGTGATCCCGCCGCCGCCGAACGTCGCGGCGCTCAAGTTCAAGGAAGAGGAAGGCTCGTTCCTCGTCGGCGCGCTCGCCGCGATGGTCGGCGGCTCGAAGAAGGTCGGCTTCGTGGGCGGGATGGACGTGCCGCTCATCTGGAAGTTCGAGGCCGGCTACCGCGCGGGCGTGAAGTACGTCTGCCCCGACTGCACGGTGATCGTGCAGTACGCGGGCGTGACGCCGGACGCGTTCCGCAATCCGGGCAAGGGCAAGGAACTCGCGCTCAGCCAGTACCAGCAGGGCGTGAACGTGATCTACCACGCCTCAGGCGCCACGGGACTGGGCGTGTTCGAGGCGGCACGCGAGACGGGCAAATACGCGATCGGCGTGGACGCGGATCAGTACAATGAAGCGCCGGGCCACGTGCTCACGTCGATGGTCAAAGGCATCGACGTCGCCGTGTACGACATGGTGAAGCGCGTGCAGGACCACACGTTCCACGGCGGCATCTACACGTATGGCCTGGCTCAGAACGGCGTGGGCTACGTGTACGACGAGCACAACAAGGCGCTGATTCCCGACAGCGTCCAGGCGAAGCTCCAGCAGATCAAGGCCGACATCATCGCCGGAAAGATCAAAGTGCCGAGCACGAGATGAGCATGGCGGACGCGACGCTCCCCTCCACTCCCGCCATTCGCCTCACCGACATCCACAAGTCGTTCGGGCCCGTGCAGGCCAACCACGGCGCATCGCTCGAGGTCGCGCGCGGCGAGATCCATGCGCTCGTCGGCGAGAACGGCGCCGGCAAGTCGACGCTGATGCGCGTGTTGAGCGGGATGTACGCGCCCGACTCCGGCCGCATGGAAGTGAACGGGCGCGACGTCACCGGGTGGTCCACCGCGGACGCGATCGACGCCGGCGTGGGCATGGTGCACCAGCACTTCATGCTCGTGCCCACGCTGACGGTCGCCGAGAACGTGATGCTCGGCCGCGAGCTCACGCGAGGCGGCCAGCTCGACGTCGCGCGCGCCGAGCGCGAGGTGGCGGAGCTGAGTCAGAAGACCGGCCTCACCGTCCGCCCGACGGCGAAAGTCGCCGACCTGTCCGTCGGCGAAGCGCAGCGGGTCGAGATCCTCAAGACTCTGTATAGAGGAGCTCGAATACTAATTCTCGATGAGCCCACGGCGGTGCTGTCGCCGCCGGAGATTGACGAGCTGTGGCAGGTGCTGCGGCAGATGCGCGCACGCGGCGAGACGATCGTGCTCATCACGCACAAACTCGACGAGGTGATGGAGATCTCCGATTCCATCACGGTCATGCGCCACGGCCGCACGATCACGCGCCTGCGCACCGCGGACACGACCCCGGGCGACATCGCGCGGGCGATGGTCGGGCGCGACGTGCAGCTCGCCATGGACCACGTGGCCGCGCCGCGTCGCGACACGCCGCACGCCGACGAAGCGCTGCTCGAGGTGCGCGACCTGACGGTCGCGGACGTCCGCCGGCTCACCGCGGTGAAGGACGTGAGCTTCCGCGTCATGCCGGGCGAGATCTTCGGCATCGCCGGCGTCGAGGGGAACGGCCAGACCGAGCTGCTCGAGGCGCTCGCCGGACTGCGGCCCGCGCAGCGGGGCGCCATTCGCATCGGCACCACCGACGTCACCACACTCACCGTCAAGCAGCGCGGCGACGCGGGGCTCTCGCACATTCCGGAAGATCGGCATCTGCGCGGATTGATTCTCGACTACTCGGTGGCCGAGAACCTGATCCTCGGCCAGCAACACCGTTTCTCGCGCGGCGCGCAGCTCGACCACGAGCGGATCATGGAGAACGCGCGGCGGCAGATCGCCGAGTACGACATTCGCCCCACCGATCCGATGCTGCCGGCGCGTGCGCTCTCCGGCGGCAATCAGCAGAAGATCGTCATCGCCCGCGAGATGAGCCGTTCGTTCCAGGTGCTGCTCGCGGCGCAGCCGACGCGCGGCGTGGACGTGGGCGCGATCGAATTCATTCACGCCCGGCTGCGCGCGGCGCGCGACGCCGGCAAGGCCATTCTCCTCGTCTCGGCGGACCTCGCCGAGATTCTCGCGCTCTCGGACCGCATCGCCGTGATGTACGAAGGCAAGTTCGCCACGGTGATGGCGCGCAAGGACGCGAGCGAGGAAGTCCTCGGACCATATATGACCGGCGCTGCGACGGAGCACGCGGCATGACCACGCCCGCCACTGAGATCACGCCGGCACCGCCGTCGGCCGCGCCGTCCGTGAACCGCGGGTCGCGCCGGGCCGAGCTCGAGGAAGCGCTGCTGCCGGCGATCGTCGGACTGCTCATCGCCGCGCTCGTCGGCGACGTGCTGATTCTGAGCTTCGGCCAGAATCCCGGGACGGTTTATCGATTGCTCATCGAGGGCACGTGGGGGAACGCGTACGGCCTGGGGCAGGTGCTCTACAAGGCGACGACGCTCACCTTCACCGGCCTCGCCGTCGCGATCGGACTGCGCGCGGGGCTGTTCAACATCGGCGCGGAGAGCCAGCTCGCGGCGGGCGGCTTCGCCGCCGCGCTCGTGGGACTGCTGCTGCCGTCCGGGCTGCCGACGCTGGTCGCGCTGCCGATCTACATCGCGGCCGCGGCGGTGGGCGGCGGAATCGTCGGCGGCGTGCCGGGGGTGCTCAAGGCCAGGTTCGGCGCGCACGAAGTGATCACGACGATCATGCTCAACTTCATCGTGCTCGCGCTGCTCAACTACTTCGTGTCCGCGCACCTCAAGGTGGGCGATTCGCTGCACACCGCGGCGATTCACGCGGGCGCGCTGCCGCGCCTCTCGAACTACATCAGCGGCTTTCACGGCTCGGCGGCGAACACGGTGCTGTTCGTCGCCGTGGCGGTGGTCATCGCGGCGTGGTACTACCTGTTCCGCACGCGCGCCGGCTTCGAACTGCGCGCGACCGGGCTGCAGCCCGAGGCCGCCGAATACGGCGGCGTGAACGTGGGTCGGGTGTGGTGGCGGGCGATGGCGCTGTCCGGCGCGATCGCTGGCATCGGCGGACTCAATTTCGTGCTCGGGTACAAGGGCTACTACGAGGACGCGTTCGCCTCTGGCGCGGGCTTCCTCGGCATCGCGGTCGCGATCGTGGGTCGCAACCACCCGGTGGGCGTCGCGCTCGCCGCGCTCGTGTTCGCGACGATCTCGCAGGGCGGCTTCGCCGTGAACGCCGTCGTGCCCAAGCAGATGGTGGACGTGCTGCAGGCGGTCGTGATCATCGCGGTGGTCGCGTCGGTTCCCGAAGTGCGCCGCGTGCTCCGGAGGGCGAGATGATTCTGCTCGTCTTCCTCGCGCAGACGCTGCGCATCGCGATTCCATATCTGTTCGCGGCGAGCGGCGGCGTGATCTCGGAGCGGTCCGGCCTGATCGGGCTCGGGCTCGAGGGCTACATGCTCGGCGGCGCGTTCTGCGGCGCGGTCGTGAGCTACTACACGGGCAACGCGTGGATCGGATTGATCGGCGCGATCGTGGGCGGCGTGCTGCTCGCGCTGCTGTATGCCGTGACCTCGATCCGCTTCCGCGGCGATCAGGTCGTGATCGGCATCGCGATCAACCTCTTCGTGAGCGGCGCCACGCGGTTCTTCCTGCGCCTGCTCTTTCACAGCTCGGCCAACTCACCGCGCATCCCGGGCTTCGGCATCGGCGAGACCGGCAGCGGGTGGGTGACGATGGTGCGGAACCCGCTCATCTGGATCGGGATTCTGGCCGTGGCGTTCATGGCGTGGCTGCTGTATCGAACGCCGTTCGGGCTCCGCGTGCGCGCCGCGGGCGAGCATCCGGCCGCGGCGACGTCCGTGGGCATCCGCGTGGCGCGCGTGCGCTACCAGGCGGCTGCGCTCTCGGGCGCGCTCGCCGCGCTCGGCGGTGCCTATCTCGCATTCGACCAGCATCAGTTCACGGCCGAGATGAGCGCCGGCCGCGGCTTCATCGCGCTCGCGGCGACGATCTTCGGGCGGTGGGATCCGGTGCGCGCGGCGCTCGCATGTTTACTGTTCGCCGCCGCCGAGACGCTGCAGATCCAGTTGCAGGGCGCCCAAGTGATTCCGTCGCAGTTCGTGGAGATGATCCCCTACGCGCTGACGATCATCGCGCTGGCGGGCGTGGTGGGACGGGCCGTGCCGCCGGCGGCGCTGGGGAAGGTGGAGGGATAGAGCGTCCGTGGTCCGTGGTCTGTGGACCATCGACCGTCGGCCACGGACCACGTTCGGGATTCGTTAGCAGCCCGCCCGCCCTCGCGCGACGCCGTATCTTAGAGGCACCGAAACCCCGAACCACTCCATGGGCAAGCTCGTCGTACTGATGGTCGCCGCGTTCATCGACATGGTCGGAACGCTGATGATCATCCCACTCCTGCCGTTCTACGCGAAGTCCTTCGGCGCGAACGGGCTCGTGGTGGGCTTGCTCGTCTCGGCGTTCTCCGTGGCGCAGCTCCTGAGCGCGCCGATGTGGGGCCGGTTCTCCGATCGCTACGGCCGGCGGCCCGCGCTGCTCGTGGGACTCACGGCGTCCGCGCTCGCGTACGTGATCTTCGCCTACGCCGACTCGCTCTGGCTGCTGTTCCTGTCGCGCCTGGTGCAGGGCTCCGGTGGCGGTACGGTGAGCGTCATCCAGGCCTACGTCACGGATGCGGTGAAGCCCGAGGACCGCGCGAAAGGACTCGGCTGGCTCTCGGCCGCGACCAACGCGGGCGTGGCGCTCGGTCCGGTGCTCGGCTCCGAGTTCATGGGGCTCGGCAAGCACGGCCCGGGACTCGCGGCGGCGGTGCTCTGCGTGCTCAACATCGGGTTCGCGTGGAAGTTCCTCGTCGAGTCGCGCGACATGAACGAGGCGCGCACCACGAAGCACGTGCCGGGTCGCTCGCTCAACGCCGTCGTGCGCGTGGTCACGCGCTCGAGCGAACCGGCGCCGCGATTGATCTGGATCTACGCCGTGGGCATCGGTGCCTTTCAGGGGACGAACGCGATCCTCGCGCTGTTCCTCGCGGCGCGCTTTGGCGTGACGACGCACACGATCGGCTACTTCTACACCTACGTCGGCGTGATCTCGGTGCTGACGCGCGCGCTGATACTCGGCAAAGCCGTCGACAAGTTCGGCGAGGCCCGCCTGTCGCGAATAGGCCAGGCATTGCTCGCACTTGGATTGGCGACCATGCCTTTCACCCACAAGCTGGGCGACCCGGCGGCGATCGCTGCGCGATTTGGCGGACTGTTGCCGGCCTCTGCGGTGGCTATCATACCTTTCATACCGCTGGCGCTGGCGGTCGCGCTGCTCCCGTTGGGAACCGCTTTCACGTTTCCGTGCGTGACAGCACTGCTCTCGCGTGTCATATCCAGTAGCGATCGGGGACTCTATCTGGGGGTGCAGCAGACGTTCGGCGGCGTCGCCCGCGTGCTGTTCCCGATCGTCGCCGGGTGGGCGTTCGACCGCTTTCCAGAATTCCCATTCCTGCTCGCGGCCGCGCTCGTGGCTGGCACGATTCTGCTAGGGTTGGGTATGGAGGAGTACGTTCGCCCGAAGCGTGAACCGGAGGCCGCGCCCGCGGCTTAGTCCACGCGCTCGGACAACTTCCTGAGAGGAGGTCGCATGATCGCTCCCCGCCTTCGTGGAGCGCTGTCGTTGGGTGTGCTGCTCGCGCTCGTCGCGTGCGGCGGCGGAGGCGGCACGGAGCCCAGCAAACCGACTCCGTCCGCCGTGGACATCGTCTCGGGAAACAATCAGGTGGGCTTCGTCGGCTCTCCGCTGTCGTCGCCGCTGATCGTCAAAGTTTCCTCAAATGGCGCGCCGCTCAGCGGCGTCACCGTGACCTTCGCCGTGACGAGCGGTGCGGCGAGTGTTTCACCCGCGAGCGCCACGACCGACGTGAATGGTCAGGCCAGCACCACCGTCACGCTGGGCGCGTCGTCGGGCAGCGTGCAGGTGACGGCGACCGTGGCCGGGACGTCGCTGACCACGACGTTCACCGAAACCGCGGGCTCGTCGAGCACTTCGCTCGCCTGCCAGACGTCCTCGGCGACCCTGCCGGCCGTGGGCGCCGTCAACGCGGGGCTGAGCGGCACGGGCATCTGCCTCGGCGGCGGCACGACGGGCGCGGACTACGCGCTCATTCCCTTCAACGCCAATCCGGACAGCTCGGCCATCGCGACGCTCACCGTCACCGGAACGGGGACGGTCGCGCTCTCTTCGCCGAACATCGCGCCGTCGTTCAACGTGGTTCCCGGGGCGACGCTCGCGTCGGCGCGGCCGAACTATCTGCAGCAGTCGTTCGATCGCAAGCTGCGCGAAGTCGCTCGCGAGGTGCTGACGCCGATGATCCCCGTGGCCCGTGCGCGCCTCGCGCGTCGCGCCGCGTACAACGTGATCCCGGCGAATCTCGCGCTCGGTCAGATCATCAGCGTGAACGCGAACGGGCAGGATGCGTGCACCAACGCGATCAACGTGGGCGCGCGCGTGGCGGCGATCACCCAGACGGCAATCATTCTCGCCGACACGGCAAACCCGTCCGGCGGATTCAGCGACGCCGAGTACAACTCGTTCGGCGTCACGTTCGACACGCTGATCAATCCGCTCGACGTGCAGAACTTCGGGCAGCCGTCGGACATCGACAAGAACGGCAAGATCGTCATCCTGTTCACGAAGGAAGTGAACAAGCTGACACCGAAGACTGGCGGCACGGGCGTGATCGGCGGCTTCTTCTTCGAGCGCGACCTGTTCCCGACGTCCGACACGCCCGACCTGCAGGGCTGCCCGACGAGCAACTACAGCGAGATGTTCTACACGCTGGTGCCCGATACGGGCGGCGTGTTCAGCCTGAAGCACAACAAGACCGACGTGCTGAATCTCACGTACGGCACGTTGGCACACGAGTATCAGCACCTCATCAACGCGAGCCGGCGCATCTACGTCAACAACGCGTCGGACTTCGAGGACGTGTGGCTCAACGAAGGACTCAGCCACATCGCCGAGGAGCTGCTGTACTATCGCGTGTCGGGGACCGCGCCGCGGGAGAACATCGGCATCCAGACCATCGCCGCCACACAGGCGAGTGTGGATGCGTTCAACAACTATCAAGCCGACAACTTCGGCCGGTACGACTTCTTCCTCGGCAAGCCGAACCAGACGTCGGTCTACGCGGGCAACGATTCCCTCGAGACCCGCGGCGCGACGTGGGATCTGCTGCGATATCTCGCGGACCACCGCACTGGCACGTCGAGCGACGCGGACACGTGGTCGAAGCTCGTGAACAGCACAACCACCGGCAAGAACAACCTGGCGCAGGTGTTCGGCACGGATTACATGACCCAGATCCGCAACTGGGCGGTCTCGGTCTTCACGGACGACCTGCCGTCCGTGTCGGATCCAGCGTTCCAGGAGCCGAGCTGGAACATGCGCGAGATCTTCCCGCGTTTGCGCGGGACGAACAGCTCGTTCCCGCTCAAGGTCGTTCCGCTCTCGGCGCAGACGCCGGTGAGCAGCCTGCAGGTCGACGCCGGCGGCGCGGCGTACATTCGCTTCACGGTGCCGGCCGGCGGACAGTCGTCGATCGACTGGACGGGCGGCGGCGGACTGCCGGTGTCGTCGACAGTGCAGTTCACGCTCGTGCGCACGCGGTAGGCGCGACGCGAGCAGATGCGAAAGAGGCGGCCGATTCGGCCGCCTCTTTTCATTTCTCCTTGCCGGTCTCCTGCAGCCCCGGTTCGCTGGCGAGCACCGCGCGTGCGATCTCGACCATGGGGACGGATCGATCCTGGCTCGTGCGCTGCAGGATGCGATACGCTTCCTGCTCCGACGAACCGGTGCGCCGCATGAGAATGCCCTTCGCGCGCTCGATCGTCTTGCGGTTCTCGAGCGCCGTGCGGGCCGCCTCGGCGTCCTGGCGCGCGGCCATGAACTCCTTGGCGCGCGTGGCGGCGAGTCGGATCGTCGAATCGAGCACGCGCGGGGGCGCGGGCTTGGGGAGGAACGCGATCGCCGCCGTCGCGGTCACGTCGCGATCGCTGAGCGTGAGCGTGTGATCGCCGCTGAACAGCACGACGGCTACGCCGGGAATCGTCTGCGTGATGCGTTCGGCCGCTTCGATCCCCGAGCCGTCGGGCATGTGCACGTCGAGCAGCACGACGTCGGGGACGACGTCCTTCGCGCGCTCGAACGCCTCGCGCCCCGTCGACACTTCGGCGACGATCGTGTGGCCGAGCGTGTTGAGCAGGTCCGTGAGCAGCGACCGCGCGTTGTCATCGTCCTCTGCCACGAGGACGCGAATGCGGGACACGGAATCAGTCATCATGTGCAATTTCGTCGGCCCTGCCAGCCAATGCTAGCGGTGACGCGCAGTAACTTCAGCCTTCGCCGGCAACCTGCGCGAGCAATTCAGATGTTCTTACAGGCTTGCGGAGAATGAAGTCTCCGTCCGCGCCAGCGCCGACGCGTGGTTCCCATCCCGTCACGATGCCGATCCGCATCGCCGGCCATCGCTCACGTGCGAACGACGTGAGGTCCCATCCGCTTCCGTCCGACAGGCCGATGTCGGTGACGAGCACGTCGTACGCCGGGTCGGCCTGCTCCAGCAGCGCCGTGGCGTCCTGCAAGCCGGTCGCCGTGTCCACCTGATGCCCATCGGATTCCAGCAGCGCCTGCATGAACTCGCGGGAATCGGGATGATCTTCTACGAGAAGGACCTTTCGCGCAACCCGGCTTCTCACGCTGGTGGTGACGTCCGTCACATGTTGCGGGGACGACCTGGGGAAAACGAGGCGAATCGTCGTGCCCACGCCCGGCATCGATTCGATTTCGGCGTGCCCGCGGTGCCGCTTCACGATGCCGTATACCTCGGCCAGGCCGAGTCCGGTCCCCGCCTTCCCCTTCGTCGTGAAGAACGGCTCGAACGCGCGATCGCGCACCTCGGCGGACATGCCGATGCCGGTGTCGCGCACCTCCAGCCGGACCTCTGAATCGGAAGTCATGGTTCGCATGCCGAGCGTGCCGCCGCCCGCCATCGCG
>DASZUN010000201.1:0-1783 GCA_035547615.1 Gemmatimonadaceae bacterium
ACGGGGATGATGCTGGCGATTTTCGCGTGGGTCGCATTTGGCCGCGGCGAACGGCACTTCTCGGTCGGCATCGGCATCCCGGGACTCTGGGCGGGCACGCGCGGCGGCGACATGACCGGTCGAGTCGCGTTCGGGTTCGCCGCGGTGTTGATCGCGATCCTCTTCGTCGTCGCGGGGATCGCCGGCGCGAAGCAGCTTCGGCGGTCGCGCGAGGCGCCGGACCGGGAGTAGCGCGCGACGCACGCCCCCGCGGCGCAGTGGCACCGCCGCACGCTGTCGGGTAGCATCTATATATGTGCGGACGCGCCACCATCATCGATCCCGAAGGCGTCGAGAAGATCGCCGTCGAATTCCACAAGAAATTCCTCCCCGACGACTGGAAGCGGCCGCGATTCAACATCCGGCCGACACAGGAGCTCCCCGTCGTGCGCGTCATCGATGACGAGCTCGAGCTCACGCTGCTGCGCTGGGGGCTCATTCCGTCGTGGGCGAAGGAGCCCGAGCTCAAGTTTCCCACGTTCAACGCGCGCGGCGACACGCTCGCGGAGAAGCCGACCTACCGCGGCCCGTTCAAGAATCGGCGCTGTCTCGTTCTGGTCGATGGCTTCTACGAGTGGCCGAAGAAGCCGAACACGGACCGCCGCCCGCGCCACATTCGCTTCGCCGACCGCCGGTGCTTCGCGCTCGCCGGACTCTGGGACCGCTGGGTCGACCGCATGACCGGCGTTGCCGTGGACACGTGCACGATCGTGACGACCGACGCGAACGATCTGCTGCGCTCCGTGCCACACGATCGCATGCCCGTCATCCTCGACGACCACGCCCAGCAGATCTGGCTCGATCCCGCCGCGAGCCGCGAGCAGCTCCAGGCGTTGCTCGTTCCGCACGCGGCGGCCGGGATGGAGATGATCGTCGCGAGCGCGGAGTTCGTGAATCACGGGGTCGACGATCCGCGCTGCGTGGATCCCGTGGAGTGACCGGTCGCTGGCGGGCTCGACCGTGCCCGCTGGCCCTTCCATTGCTGCACATGAGAGCGTAAGGTGTGCGTTGCACGATCCTGTGCTGCGCTGCTCGAGATCGTGTTACCGCCCGCAATGACCTCTTCGGACGAGCTCCACACTCCGTCCGCGTCCCCGACGCCTTCCACCCCGGACGCGGCGACATTCGTCGAACCCCGCAGCGCCGACGCTCCGAAGCTGGATCGGGACGGCCTGTACGCGTTGCTCGTCGACAGCGTCCAGGACTACGCCATCTTCGCGCTCGACGCGACGGGCCATATCGTCACGTGGAACGCCGGCGCGAAGCGCATCAAGGGGTACGAGCCCAGCGACATCATCGGAAAGCATTTTTCCATCTTCTACCCGCCCGAGAAGGTCGCCGAAGGGTTCCCTGATTTCGAGTTGCGGGAAGCCGCGCGTACCGGTCGCTTCGAGGACGAGGGCTGGCGCATCCGCAAGGACGGCTCGCGCTTCTGGGCCAACGTCGTGATCACCGCGCTTCGCGACAAGGCTGGAACGCTCGTCGGCTTCGCGAAGGTCACCCGCGATCTCACCGATCGGCGTGCGGGTGAGGAAGCACTGCGCCAGAGCGAGGAGCGCTTCCGCCTCCTCGTCCAGAGTGTGAAGGACTACGCCATCTTCATGCTCGACGCCAAGGGGCGCGTCGCCACCTGGAACGAAGGTGCCGAGCGGATCAAGGGCTACACGGCGGCCGAAATCATCGGCAAGCACTTCTCGATCTTCTATCCGGAAGAGGACAAGGAGCGTGGCAAGCCGGATTGGGA
>DASZUN010000202.1:0-29153 GCA_035547615.1 Gemmatimonadaceae bacterium
GACGCGTTCATCACGGGCATCGACATCAACCGCTGGAACGTCGTGCTGTGTCGCATCCGGCTCGCCCGCGCGCGCGATCGGCGCATCCGCGTCGCGGTGGGCAGTTCGACGACGAGCGAGCCGGCCGAGAGCTACGACGCGATCTTCTGCATGGCGGTGCTCCGGCACGGCGCGCTCGGAGCGCCCGGCGTGGAGCGGAGCGATCCGCTGCTGTCGTTCGGTGATTTCGCGCGGCAGACGCGCGATTTCGCCCGCTGTCTCAGGCCCGGCGGCCTGCTCGTGCTGCGCAACAGCAACTTCCGATTCTCGGATACGCCGGCCGCGGCGGACTTCGAGCTCGTGGCGAGAGTGCCTCATCCGGCCGCCGGGCAACGCACGCCGGTGTTCGGTCCCGACAACCAGCTCCTCGCCGGCGTGATCGACGACGAGGCGATCTTTCGCAAGCGCTCCCGGTAGCACCCGCTGCTCGGGGCTACAGCGTATCGGCGAAGACCTGCAGCGCCAGCTCGACCTTGCCGAACGGCGCCGAGACCTGCACGCCCTGAACGAGCGGGCGAATGTGCTCGAGCATCTCCCGTGCGATGGCGATTCCTTCCGCGATCGCGTGCTCCTTGGACTTCTCGTTCGCGCGGCGCATGCGGGCGATGATCGGCTCCGGCACGGAGACCCCCGGCACTTCGTTCGCCAGGAATTCCGCGTTCCGCGCCGAGACGAGCGGCCAGATGCCGGCGATCACCGGGATGGGTGACGTGCCGATGCGCGAGAAGAAGCGCTCGAGCTGCGCGGGATCGAACACGGGCTGCGTGATCGAGAATTCCGCGCCCGCATCGACCTTCCACTCGAACCGGCGCAGCTCCTGGTCCAGATCGATCGCCACCGGGTTCACGCCGACGCCGATCACGAAGCGCGTCGGTTGGCCGAGTGCGTTGCCGCCGGGATCCTGTCCGTGATTCAGGTTGCGGACGAGGTTCGTGAGGCCGATCGAGTCGACGTCGAACACCGCGGTCGCGTCGGGATACGGTCCCATCTTCGGCGGATCGCCCGTGATGATCAGCAGGTTGCGCAGGCCCACCGCCGACGCGCCCAGCAGATCGCTCAGCATCCCGAGCAGGTTGCGGTCGCGACAGGCGTAGTGCGTCACGGTCTCGAGTCCGACCTGCTGCTCGATCAGCACGCTCGTCATCAACGCGCCCATGCGGCTCTGCGCGCGCGGGCCGTCGGGGACGTTCACCGCATCCACGCCGGCTGCCTTGAGCTTCGCCGTGTCTGCGAGCATGCGCGACGCGTCGACGCCGCGCGGCGGAACGATCTCGACCGAGGTGACGAACTGCTGTCGCGCCAGCTTGGCGGCCCAGCGCGAACGCTCGGCGAACGGCACCGGCTCCACGGCTGGCTGCGTCGCCGCGTTCGTGGAGCTTCCGTCGGCGGTGCGACGGCCGGTATTCGCCGACCGCGTGCCGCGCGCGGCGTTGGCCGCCAGCCGCGGCACGAGCGGGCGGATCCCTTCGACCATGGCGTGGATGTGTTCGGGCGTCGTGCCGCAGCAGCCGCCCACGATCTTGGCGCCGGCCTGCACGAGATGGCGTGCGTACGTGGCCATGTACTCCGGGCTCGCCATGTACATGCTGCGCCCGCCGACGTCGCGTGGCATGCCGGCGTTGGGCATCGCGCTCAACTTCGTGTGCGACACGGGCGCCATCTTCTCGATGCATTCGAGAATCGTCTGCGGGCCGACGGAGCAATTGAGCCCGATCACGTCGGCGCCCCACGCCTCGAGCGCGCGCACCACGGCTTCCGGATCGGCACCGTACGGGGTGTGGCAGTCGACGCCCATCGTGACCTGCGCGATCACCGGCTTGCTCGCGTCCACCTCGCGTGCCGCGCGGATCGCCTGCTCGATCTCCTCGAGATCGGAGAACGTCTCGAAGATGAAGCAGTCGACGCCGCCTTCGACGAGTCCTTCGATCTGCTCGCGGAAGAAGCCGCGCGCCTCGTCCTTGCTCGTCGGGCCGTAGGGCTCGAGTCGAATGCCGAGCGGGCCGACGGCGCCGGCGACGAGCGCGCGATCGCCGGCGGCGTCACGGGCGATGCGGGCGGCGGCGCGGTTGAGCTCCTTCACCTGATCCTGCAGACCGTGCTGCGTGAGCTTCACGCGGTTCGCGCCGAAGCTGTTCGTCTCGATCACGTCCGCGCCGGCGGCGACGTACTGCGCGTGGATCTCGCGCACCAGCTCCGGCGCGCGAAGGTTCAGCTCGTCGTAGCACTGGTTGATGAACACGCCCTTGCTGTACAGCATCGTCCCCATCGCGCCGTCGAACACGACGACCGCGGTCGGGTCGAGGAGATTGGCCAGCTTCGCACGAGCGCTGTCATCCCGAGGAGCGACAGCGACGAGGGATCCACCTTCCGGGTCGCGTGATTGGCCACTCAGAATTGACATAAGATTCCTCGTTGCACTCGGAATGACATGAGCGCTCAGCTCCCGCGCACCGCGTAGTACTTCGCCTGCGGATGATGCACGATCACGGCCGCGGTGCTCTGCTCGGGCACGAGCTGGTACGCGCTCGTCAGCTCCATCCCCAGGTCCTGCGCCGCGGGCAGCACGTTGAACACCGCCGCGTGATCCTCGAGATCGGGGCATGCGCCGTAGCCCCATGAGTAGCGCTTGCCCTGACCCGCGGGAACGCCGAGCTCGTGCCTCACGCGCCGGTGCAGCCACTCGGCGACCGCTTCGGCGGTTTCGACCGCGATGCCGTGCACGTAGAACGCTTCGGTGTATTCGCCCGCGCTCTGCAGCTCCTGGAAGCGCTCCGCCGCGCGGTCGCCGACCGTCACCACTTGTAGCGCGACCACGTCGACGTCGCCGGATTCGACCGAGCGGAAGTAGTCGGCGAGGCACAGGCGCTCGCGGCCCTCCTGGCGCGGGAAGTGGAAGCGCGCGATCTCGCGCGTCGTGCCGTCTGCTTCGTAGGCCGTGGGATCGTACACCACCACGTCGTTCCCCTGCGACTGCGCGGGGAAGAAGCCGTACACCGCGCGCGGCCGGAGCCAGCCGTCGCACTTGGCCGATTCCTTCAGCCGCTCGAGCGTCGGCTGGAACTCCTTGCGCACCATCTCGTCGAACTCGGGGCCGGAGCCACGGCCGCCCCACTGGAGGCGGAACAGCTCGTCGAGGTCGAGCACGTCGAACACCTCGTCGAGCGGGATCTCCTGCAGCGTGCGCACGCCGAAGAACGGCGCCGCCGGCACTGGGTTGTCGGCTGACACGTCGCTCCGCTGGCCGCCGGAAATGCCAGCCGCGGTGTCCTTGCCAACATTGGTATTCAAGAACTTGTCATTCCGCGCGTCCTCGAGCAGCTGCGCGATCGCGCGCTGGCGCTCGTCCGCATCGCCCTGGAGGCGGTCCATCGTCTCCAGCCCCTCGAAGGCATCCTTGCAGTAGAACACGCCGGAGTCGTACGTGCGGTCGCCGTCCACGAACAGCGCGCGCCGGCCGAAGCGGCGGTTGATCGCCGCCCCGCCGATCATCACGGGAATCCGCAGCCCGCGCCGATCCAGCTCCTGCACGCAGAGCGGCATCTGCTTCGACGTCGACACGAGCAGCGCCGACAGGCCGATCGCGTCCGCCCCGACCTCGAGCGCCTTCTCGATGATCGTGTTGACCGGCACCTGCTTCCCGAGGTCGTAGACCGTGTAGCCGTTGTTGGAAAGAATCGTGTTGACGAGCGACTTGCCGATGTCGTGCACGTCGCCGTACACCGTCGCGAGCACGACCTTCCCCTTGGTGTAGCCCTCGGCGCGCTCGAGGAACTGCTCGAGGTGCTTCACGGCCTTCTTCATCACCTCGGCCGATTGGAGCACGAACGGCAGGATCAGCTCGCCCGCACCGAACTTGTCGCCCACTTCCTTCATCGCCGGGAGCAGCACGTCGTTGAGCACGCGCACGGGCTGCTCGCGCACGCCGGCCGCGTCGAGTGCGGCCTCGATCCCGTCCTTCTTGCGGTGCACGATCATGTAGTGCACGCGCTCGTCCGGCGTCATCGACGCGGTGACGTCTTCCTTCGCCGCCTCCTGCTGCTGGCCGCCCTTCGAGCTCTCGAAGTGCTCGATGAAACGTTGCAGCGCGTCGGGCCGCCGGTTGAACACGAGATCGTCGGCCAACGCGCGCTCCGCCGCGGGAATCTCCGCGTACGGCTGCACGTGCGCCGGATTCACGATCGCCATGTCGAGCCCCGCTTCCACGCAGTGGTGCAGGAACACGGAGTTGAGCACGGCGCGCGCTTCGGGGGCGAGGCCGAAGCTCACGTTCGACACGCCGAGCGACGTGAACACGCCGGGCAGCTCGCGCTTGATGAGCCGGATGCCCTCGATCGTCTCGACCGCCGAGTCGACCCACTCCTGATCGCCGGTCGCGAGCGTGAAGGTGAGGTCGTCGTAGATCAGGTCTTCGGCCTTGAGGCCGTATTCCCCGACGACGATGTCGTAAATCTTCTTCGCGACCTCGAGCTTGCGCTCGCGCGTCTTGGCCATGCCGATCTGGTCGATCGTGAGCGCGACGAGCGCCGCGCCGTGCTTCTTTGCGATGGGTACGACCCGGTCGATGCGCTCGCGGCCGTTCTCCATGTTGATGGAGTTGATGATCGCGCGGCCTGGAATCGCCTCGAGCGCGCGCTGGATCACGCCCGCTTCGGTCGAGTCGATCATGATCGGCGCGTCGACCGTCATCGACAGCAGCTTCACGACCTTCGCCATCTGGTCGGCTTCGTCGGCGCGCTCGGTGACGGCGACGCACACGTCGAGCACGTGCGCGCCGGACTCCACCTGCTCGCGCGCGACGTCGGCGATGCCCTCGTAGTCCTCGGCGAGGAGCAGGCGCTTGACCTTGCGCGAGCCCTGTGCGTTCACGCGTTCGCCGATGAGGAGCGGCTTGGGGTTCTGCTCGAAATCGGTGGCGCGCATCGCGGACGACGCGCGCGGGACGCGGGAGCCGCGAACGGCGCCGGCTTTGGTCGAAGGAGAGTGGTGCGGCGCCCCAGCGGTGTCATTTCGAGGGAGCGAAGCGAGCGAGGAATCTTCGTTGCCGGACGCGATGATTGGCGGGCGAGAAGATCCCTCGCTTGCGCTCGGGATGACTGAGGAGGGGGCGCTCGGGATGACTGAGGAGGGGGCGCTCGGGATGACTGAGGAGGGGGCGCTCGGGATGACAGGCGCATTCGCCCCACTCACGCGCTCCACGATCGCCTTCAGATGCTCCGGCGTCGTTCCGCAGCACCCGCCGACGATCCGCACGCCGTACTGCTCCACGAACTCGCCGAGCATCTTTGCCATCGGCTCGGGCTCGAGCGGGTACACGGCGTCGCCGGTGCCGGTGTTGAGCGGCAGGCCGGCGTTCGGAATGCAGGATACCGGTCGCGCGGCGTTCGTCGCGAGGAAGCGGATCGGCTCGCGCATGTGCTCGGGGCCCGTCGAGCAGTTCAGGCCGACCACGTCGATCGGCAGCGCCTCGAGCGTGGTCATCGCGCTCGCGATGTCGGTGCCGAGCAGCATGCGGCCGCTCGTGTCGAGCGTGACCTGCGCCTGCACGGCGACGCGGCGCCCGAGCTCGGCGAACAGCCGCTCGAACCCGGCGATCGCCGCCTTCACTTCGAGGATGTCCTGCGAGGTCTCGACGAGCAGCACGTCCACGCCGCCCTCGACGAGATACTTCGCCTGGACGTAGTAATTCTCCTCGAGCTCGGCGAAGGTCGTGTTCGACAGCACCGGGTCGCTGCTCGAGAGGAGCATGCCGGTGGGTCCGATCGATCCGGCGACGAAGCGCGGCTTCTCGGGAGTCGAGTACTTGTCGCACGCCGCGCGCGCGAGGCGCGCCGCGGCCACGTTCAGCTCGCGCGTCTTCTCCTCGATCCCCCACTCGCGCAGCCGGTGCGGCGTCGACTGGAACGTGCACGTCTCCACCACGTCGCACCCGACCGCGAGGAACGATTCGTGGATCGACTGGATGATGTCGGGGCGCGTGAGGACGAGGTGGTCGTTGCACCCCTCGAGCGATTTGCCGCCGTAGTCCTCGGCCGTGGGATGGTGGCGTTGGATGTTGGTGCCCATCGCGCCATCGAACACGAGCACGCGTTCGCGAATCGCACGCAGGTATGCGCTTTCCGTGGGCGGAGCGCTGGACACCGGCTGAGCCGGAGAGTTCACGGTGCTGGTAGTCGCCATCGGTTGATCAAAAAAAGAAATGCCCGGAACGCAAGCGCTCGGGCTGGCGCTTTAGCGGAATGTTTTACGTGGCCGCAAGTAGCCTGAAATCGCCACGATCAGTTGTACTCTCTAGTCTAACGTGGGGGCTTGGAGGTGGCTAGTCGGACGTGGTCTGTGGTCGGTGGACCGTGGACGACCGTACCGCCGACCACCGACCAAAGCCCCAAGATCAAAGACCCCTACGGATGCGCCGCCGGCTCGGTCCCCTCGGTGTACCCGCGGCCCGTCGTCCGCGCCCGCTCGCACACGTGCTGCACGATCGCCACCAGCCGGTTTCGCTCGAGCGGCAGCGTGAGGTCGGCCATCACGGCGCGCTGGAGCGTGGGCGAGAGCGTGACGATGGTGCCGCCGACGGTGCGATAGAGGATCAGCGCGCCGCCAGGGGCGAGCGGAATGCTCAGCGTGTCCGCGGTCCCGTTCGCCGCGAGCACGCGGCTGACGATCGCGAGCAGCGGTTCGTGCTGCACGGCGAGCTCCCGCGCTTCGGCGAGCGTGCTCGCGACGTGAGGCGTGAATCCGAGGGCGGCGAATGATTGCGCCAACCCTTCCAGCAGCGGCAGCTCGGTGCCGACCAAGAGAATCTGCGTCATCGCATTCTGCTCACGGTGCGCGTGCGGCGTCGTGCACCGCGCGCTCAGTGATTCCGTCGATCTCCACGACCTTCGATCGCGAAGTCTCGCCGGCGAGTATTCTAACGTCCCGGCGCCCCACTGCGAAGAGCGCCGCGAGAAATTCCACCAACGCTTCGTTCGCCGCACCGTCGACCGGGGGAGAGGTCAGCCGCACCTTGAGCGCGTCGCCGTGCACGCCCGCCACCTCGCTGCGCGACGCGCGCGGCTGCACGTGCACCGCGAAGCGGACCCGGCCGTTCACGCGGCTCACGCGGAGCGGCATCACGGAATTCCGAGCAGACTCTGAATGAGGTACAGCCCGAACCACGCGACGAGCGGCGTGATGTCGAACACCCCCAGGCGCGGCACGATCCGTTGCAGCGGCCGGATCATCCAGTCCGTCGTCACGTACGACCACCGGATCCACCGCGAGTGCGGCGACACCGGCAGCCAGGACGACAGCACGCGGACGATGAGCGCCAGGCGCAGGAACGAGAACGCCCACGAGAGCAGCAGCGGCAGGATCGCGCTCGGCTGGCCCGCGGCAAACACGATCTGCGAGAGAATGCCGCCGATGAACTGGAGGAGCGTGATCAGCAGGAGCGCGAGCACCACGTAGCCGACGAGTCCCCACCACGCGGCGCTCGACGGCACGCCGCCGGCGCGCAGGATCACGCGCTCGATCGGCCGGAGCATCGGATCGACGCGGGCCCGCATCAGGCGCGCGGTCCGGCTGAAGGGGCTGATGCGTCGCGTGCGCACGGCCCAATCGAGCGCGCACACCGCGGCGACGGCGACGCCGATGAACAACAACGCCGTCTTCACGACGGCGATCAGACTCGCGTAACTGGCCAGCAGTTGCATGCCGAAAGCTGGCCGGTGCGCGAAATCACATCAAGGCGCGCCCTGCGATCAGCGCGTCAGATGCAGCGCGTCGGCGAGGAACGCGAGTTCGTCCGCGGCGCGCGCGATCTGGCGGTCGACCGGCGTGCCGGGGCCCGCGCCCGCGGCGTAGTCCACGCGCAGCAGGATCGGCGCGGGGCCGTGCTGCGCGTACTGCAGCGCCGCCGCGAGCTTGTAGCTGTGGATCGGCGTGCTGACCTCGTCGTGCGCACCGACGGAGAGCATCGTGGCGGGGTAGGAATCGCCCGCTTTCACGTTCTCGAGCGGCGAATACTGGAGCATGGCCGCGAGATCGGCCGGCTTCTCCGGCGAGCCGAATTCGGGAATCCACGACGCGCCGCACGTGAAGCGATCGAACCGTGCCATGTCGAAGATGCCCGCATCCACCGCCACTGCGCCGAACAGGTCGGGTCGCTCCATCGCCGCCGATGCGGCGAGGAGCCCGGCCGAGCCGCGGCCGCCGATCGCGAGCGTCGCGGCGCGCGTATAACGCTGGTCGACGAGGAATTGCGCGGCGGCGATCACGTCATCGACGGCGTTCTGATAATGCGCGCCGGCGCCTGAGTCGTGCCACGCGCGGCCGTACTCGCCGCCGCCGCGCACGTTCGCCGCGGCGTAGATCCCGCCGAGCTCGAGCCACGCGGCGACCTCCGGGGAGAAGGCCGGCGTGAGCGCGGCGCCGAAACCGCCGCCGCCCACGAGCAGCGTCGGCCGATTGCCGTCGAGTTTCACATCGCGCGCCGTGGTGATGAACATCGGCACGCGCGTGCCGTCCTTGCTCGTGACGAAGAGCTGCGTCGTCTCGAAGCGCGACAGCGTCGAGTCCACCCACGGCTCGCGCTGCACGACCGGCGTGGCCGCGGCCAGATCGTACCGGTAGATGACCGGCGGCTGGAGAAAGGAGCTGAACGCGTAATAGAGCCGGCGGTTCACCGGATCGGCGGAGAGGCCGGTGACCGTGCCCGCGCCGGGGAGTGCGATCGCGCGCGGCGGCGAGCCGTCGAAGGCGTAGACGTCGAGCGTGGAATGCGCGTCGTGCACGCGTTCGACGACGATGCGGTCGTCCACGCGCAGCGCGTCGACGATCGGATCGTAGCTCTCGCGGACGAGCGTGGTCCAGTGGCTCTCGTCGGGCGTGTTGATGTCGACCACGGCGAGCCGGCCGCGCGGCGCGTGCAGCGTGGTCCGCACGAAGAAGAGCGGCCCGTCGCTCGCGACGAACTCGTACTGCGCGTCGGCGTCGTCGAACAGCTTCACCACCGGCGCGTCGAGGTGCGGCCGCCCGGGATCGTCGAGATCGATGAAGTAGAGGCGGTTCTGCGGCGCGGCGCCCACGCGCGCCGTGATCACCAGATACTGTCCGTCGTTGCTGACCTGTGCCCGGAGCCGCCATGCCGGGTGCTCCGGGTCGTCGAAGATCACCTGATCCCTGGACTGCGGCTGCCCGAGGCGATGAAAGAGCACCTGCTGCCGGCCGTCAGGGGCCAGCGGGTTGCCGGCGGCCGCGCGGCGGCTCTCGTCCGTGCGCACGTAGAAGAAGCCGCGCGCGTCGAATGTCCAGGCGAGCGGCGAGTCCTTGATGCCGTGCAGCTCGTCCGCGAGATCCTGACTCGTGCGCACGTCGCGCACGTGCACCTCGCGCCACGCCGAGCCGTCGGTGCTGACCGCGTACGCGAGATAGCGGCCGTCGGGCGACGCGGACTGGTCGACGACCGCCATCAGGCCGTCCGGCGAGAACGCGTTCGGGTCGAGCAGCACCCGCGGTCCCAGCTCCGGCTTGTCCTGCACGTAGAGCACCGGCTGGTTCTCCAGTCCGGCATTCTCGTAGAAGAAGAGGCGATCGCCGCCGACGAACGGCGTGCTGAACTTCTGATAGTTCCACGCGCGCGCGGCGAGATCACGAATCTCGGCGCGGCGCGGCAGGCGGGCGAGGTATCGCTCGGTGGCTGCGTTCTGTGCCGTGACCCACGCCGTCACTGCGGGCGACTGAACGGCCTCCAGCCACCGATACGGATCGGCGATGCGCATGCCGCCCACGTCCTCGATCTGCCCGCCGCGCGGGCTCTCCGGATAAGTTGGAGCCGACGGACGCTGCCCGGACGCACGGGCCGGCGCCGCCGCGCCCGCACCCGCGCAGACGAGCGCGAGCGCCCATCGTGCGCCGGCCGACCCCAGCTTCCGTCGTGCGTGTCCGAGCAACTTCATGGGAGAATGATTCGTGGCGTCACGCAACTACTGGCTCGTGAAGTCCGAGCCCGAGGTCTTCTCGTTCGATGACCTCGTCGCAAGTCCCAAGCGGACGACGCACTGGGACGGCGTCCGCAACTACGCGGCGCGGAACCACCTGAAGGCGATGAAGAAGGGTGATCTCGCGTTCTTCTACCACTCGAGCGGAAAGGCGCCGGCGATCGTCGGCACGGCCGAAGTCGTGCGCGAGGCCTATCCGGATCACACGGCGCTCGATCCTGAGGACCCGCACTTCGACCCGAAGAGCGACGCGGCGGATCCCACCTGGTACATGGTCGATCTGCGCGCGGTGGAACCGCTGGCGCGGCCCGTGACGCTCACCGAGATCAAGCGCGCGAAGGGCCTGGAGCAGATGGCCCTGGTGCGCATCGGCCGACTCTCCGTCCAACCTGTAACTGCGGCGGAGTGGGGGATCGTCACTCGGATGGCGAAAAACTGAAACGGGGGCGCGAGAGCGCCCCCGTTTCGTCCGTCATCCATGGTCCATGGACTACTTCCTCAGCGCATCCTTCGACGCGCTCGGATACTTCTTCGTCAGCTTGCTCGTGAACTGCCGTTCGCCGTAGCCGACGTAGATCTGCCGCGGACGGGCGATCTTCTGCTCCTTGTCGTTGCGCATCTCCTCCCACTGCGCGAGCCAGCCGGCGGCGCGCGCCACCGCGAACAGCACGGTGAAGAAATCGGTGGGGAAGGCCATCGAGCGATAGATCAGGCCCGTGTAGAAGTCGACGTTCGGGTACAGCTTGCGCGAGATGAAGTACTCGTCGTTGAGCGCGGCCTCCTCGAGCTTGAGCGCGATCTCGAGGTCCTTGTCCATGCCGACCTGCTTGAACACTTCATCGGCGAGCTTCTTCACGATCTTGGCGCGTGGATCGTACGACTTATACACGCGGTGGCCGAAGCCCATCAGGCGCGCGCCCTTGCCGCCCTTCACCTCGTCGATGAAGCCCGGCACGTTGTTCGGATGCCCGATTTCCTTGATCATGCGGAGCACCTGCTCGTTGGCGCCGCCATGGAGCGGGCCGTAGAGCGCCGCCACGCCGGCCGCGACGGCCGAGAACGGGTCGACCTGCGACGAGCCGACGGCGCGCACCGCGTTGGTCGAGCAGTTCTGCTCGTGATCGGCGTGCAGGATGAACAGGATCTCGAGCGCCTTCACGAAGACGGGATTCGCCTCGTACTTCGGCTCCGACATCCGCGCCACCATCGAGAGGAAATTCTCGGTGTAGCTCAGGCTGTTGTCGGGGTAGATGAACGGCAGGCCTTTCACGTGGCGATAGCAGAACGCGGCGAGCGTCGGCATCTTCGCGAGCAGGCGCACGATGGAGATGTTGCGCTGCTCGGGATCGTGGATCGCCTTGGCTTCCGGATAGAACGACGACAGCGCGGCGACGGCCGAGCAGAGCATCGACATCGGGTGCGCGTCGTAGCGGAAGCCCTGCAGGAAGGTCTTGATGTTCTCGTGCACGTACGTGTGGAACGTGATGTCGTGCACCCACTGGTCGTACTCGCTCTGCGAGGGCAGCTCGCCGTTGCGGAGCAGCCACGCGACCTCGAGGAAGGTCGCCTTCTCGGCGAGCTGCTCGATCGGGTAGCCGCGGTAGCGGAGGATGCCCTTGTCGCCGTCGATGAACGTGATCGCGCTCTTGCACGAGGCGGTGTTCATGAAGGCCGGGTCGTACGTCATGAGGCCGAATTCGTCCGGCGACGTCTTGATCTGCCGCAGATCCATGGCGCGGGTGGCCGTGTCGCCCTCGACGCCTCCCTGCAGAATCTGTATGGAATAACTCTTATCGGTCCGCGAATCCTTGATGTCGAGGGTGCCGGTGTTCCGGAGTTCGCCGGACGGAGTCTGCTCGGACGTCGGTTGCGTCTTGCTCATGCCACGCTCTCCAATGATCTCTGATACTAGAGTCGCCATGCGAAGTGCCTCCGCCGGTCTCTCGATTGAGAGGAATGTCAGGATGGGCGCGCGAGCTCGCGCGCGAATCGCCCGGTCGGAGGCGTCGCGCGGAAATCTAGCGATGTAAGGTTTTCCGCGACATTCTTCGTTCCCTCGCCTCGATGTCAGGCAGTGCCGGGCTTGGCGTGCGGCGTTTGGCCGACGTGTATTGGTCCGTGGTCCGTCGGAACGGCGAAGTGCGGGGAGCCGTGGCCCGCCTGCCACCGACTATGGACCACAGACCAGCGACCACGGACGACCGGCCACGGTCCAGCTCCTCCTCCCGCCCACTTGCCCTCTCCCCTCAAGCTCCTCTCCGTCGTCCTCATCTCCGCGATCGCCGGCGTCATCAATGCGATCGCGGGCGGCGGCACGCTGCTCACCTTTCCGGCGCTCATCGGACTCGGCATCCCGCCGCTCGTCGCCAACGCCACCAGCACGGTCGCGATCTGGCCCGGCACGCTCGGCAGCATCTGGGGCTACCGAAGCGAGCTCTCCGGCGCGGGCAAGTGGGCCGCCGGATTCGCCGTCCCGAGCTTCCTCGGCGGCGCCTTGGGCGCCTGGCTCCTCCTCCGCACCCCGGCGGCGCGCTTCAACGCGCTCGTGCCCTATCTCGTGCTCGGCGCCACGATGCTCTTCGTCATCCGCGGTCCGCTCATGCGCTGGATGCGCCACGCGCCACGCGCCGCCGATGACGTCGAGCTCACGCGCCACTACCCGCCCGCCGGCGTGCTCGCGGCGCAGTTTCTCGTCGGGGTCTACGGCGGCTACTTCGGCGCGGGCATCGGCATCCTCATGCTCGCCGTGCTCGGCTTCATGGGACTCTCGAACATCCATCGCATGAACGGCCTCAAGAACTGGGGCGGCCTGTGCATGAACGCCGTCGCGGCGGTGATGTTCGCGTTCAGCGCGCTCGTGAACTGGCCCGTCGCGCTGAGCATGGCCATCGGCTCGATCGCGGGCGGCTACTTCGGCTCGCGCGGCGCGCAGCGCGTCCCGCAGCAGGCGGTCCGCGTCGCCGTGATCGTGATCGGACTAGCGAGTGGAGTCTGGCTGTTCTTTTGACGAGGCGAGCAGCTTGGTCGTGAAGCGCTGTGCCTCCGAGATCCGTTCGATCTCCACCGCGCTCGCGTCCACCGCGTTCTCCAGGTGGGCCAGACGCTCCGAGATCTCGGCGAGCCGCGCGCTGATCTCGTTTGCCGCGGGGAGCTTGTTCCGCCGCCACTTGATCCACGTGACGACGATGCCCGTGAAGCACCCCATCCCGATCGTCAGGCCGAGGAAGACGAGGATGTCCGACAGCATCATTTCATTCACGGATCGCTTCTCCCGTACGGTTCATCGTGACTGGCGCGCGCCGACCTTACGCGCTCCTCGCGGGCTCGGTTTCGCCGCTGATGCGCACACGCCGCGCACCGGGCACCTGTCACACTGCGCCACGCGGGCCGTGCAGATCAATGCCCCGAGCTCCATCAGCGCCTGATTGTGCGTCCACGTCGCCTGTCCGGTGCGCGGCAGAATCGCCTCGGCGATCTCCCACACCACCCGCTGCCCGCCGCTCGACTTCACGTCGACGCGCGGCGCGAAGACGCGCTTGAGCACGCGCGCGACATTCGTGTCCACGAGCGCGGCGCGCCGCTCGTACGCGAACGACGCCACCGCGCCCGCCGTGTACGCGCCGATTCCAGGAAGCGCGCGCAGCGCTTCCGGATCCGCCGGCAGCGACCGGTCGTGCGCGCGGCCGTCGTCCGTCACGTGGCGCGCGAGCTTGTGGAGATTGCGCGCCCTCGCGTAGTAGCCCAGTCCCTCCCACGCCTCCATCACCCGCGCTGGCCTGGCGCGCGCGACGTCCGCCAGGGTGGGGAAGCGCTCGAGAAATTCGCCGTAGTACGTGACGACGCGCGACACCTGCGTCTGCTGGAGCATCAGCTCCGACACGAGCACCTGATAGGCGTCGCGCGTGCGGCGCCAGGGCAGGTCGCGCGCATTGCGGCGATACCAGGCGCGCAGCCGGCGCCCGAACTCGGCGCGGCGTTCAGGCTCGATTGTCGGGGTGCGAACGGGCATGCAGTGAGAGGCGGCGGTTTGCGCGCGGTGCGCGGCGCGATCAATCTATGTGCGTGCAAAGACTCCTGCGAAACCTCGCCGCGACCGTAGCCGTCGCCCTGGGCGCGCTGTTCGCGACGCCATCCCTCCTGCTCGCGCACACGAAGCTCGTGCGCAGCGCGCCCGCCGCCAACGCTCGGCTCACCAGCTCCCCCAGCACGATCGAGCTCTGGTTCTCCGAACCGCCCGCGCTCCGCATGACGAGCATCGACCTGCTCGATTCCGCCGGCACCAGGCTCCCGCTCGGCGCCGTCACGGGCTCGGGCGTGCGCCTGACCGTGACGCTGACGCGCGTGCTCGCGCCCGGGCGCTACACCGTCGTCTGGAAGACGGCGGCCGACGATGGACACGTGTCCGACGGCCGCTTTTTCTTCGTCGTCGATTCGCAAGCGGCCGCCGCGGCGCCGCCGCCAAGCGCGCCGACGCCGACAGCGCCGACGCCCGCCTCCAAGCCGGACGTGCCGAACACGGTCGTGGAGACCACGCCCGTCGCCACGCTGCCCAACGCGATCCGTTGGGCCGAGTTCGTCGCGCTCTTCACCGTGCTCGGCGCCGTCGTGTTCCGGCTCGTGATCCTCCAGCGCGCCGGGTGGAACCACGGCGCCGAAGCCGAAGCCGCTGACCGCGGGCGACGCTTCGGCCAGTACGCCGTGATGCTCTTCCTGGTCACCACGCTGCTGCGGCTCTCCGCCGAATCCGATCTCGTGCCGTTCGGGGACGGGCGCATGGCGAAGATGATGCTCGTCATCCGCGACACGCACTGGGGCATCGGCTGGGCGATCGGCGGCGTGGGCGTGGTGATCGCCGCCGTCGGTCTGTCGATCGCGTTCCGCGGGCTCACGGGGTGGGGCATCGCCGCCGTGGGTGCGATCGCGATGTCGGTCGGCGAGACGCTCACGAGCCACGCCGCGAGCGCCACGCGCTATCAGCCGCTCGCCGTGGCGACCGACTTCGTGCACGTCGCCGCCGCGGGCGCCTGGCTCGGCGCGCTGGCGCTCGTGCTGTTCGCCGGGCTGCCGTCGCTGGCGAGCACCGGCGAGCCACGGGCCGCGGGCTCGCGGCTCGTGCGATCGTTCCATCAATCGGCGATGGAATCGGTCGCGCTCGTGTTGCTGAGCGCGATCGTCTCGGCGTGGCTGCGCGTCGGCTCGTGGGGCGATTTCGCCGGCACGCTCTACGGTCGCGTGCTGTTCCGGAAGATCGTCTTCGCGGTGATCGTGCTCGCGATCGGGGCCTATCACTGGCGGAAGGCGGTCGTGCCCGACTGGGACGAGCACACGGCCCGCCGCTTCCGGCGTTCCGCGATTCTCGAGCTGCTCGTCGCGGCGGTCGTGCTCGGGTTCACCGCCGTGCTCGTCGCGTCGGCGCTGCCGGACGACGCGCACCAGATCGCCGGGCAGCGGGCGCCGGTCGTCACTGAATTCAAATGAGCATTGTCGCACCGATCGGGTACGACGACGTGCTCGAGGCGCGCCGGCGCATCGCGCCGTACCTCGCGCCGACGGCGTTCCGGCGCTATCCGCAGCTCGACGCGCTGGTCGGCGGCGGCATCCGGATGTCCGTCAAGCACGAGAACCACCAGCCCACCGGCTCGTTCAAGATTCGGAACGGCCTCGCTCTGATGACGACGCTGGGCCCGGACGAGCGCTCGCGCGGCGTGGTCGCCGCCTCGACCGGGAATCACGGCCAGGGCGTCGCGTACGGCGGGCAGCTGCTCGGTGTCGACACCGTGATCTGCGTGCCGGTCGGCAACAATCCGGAGAAGACCGCCGCGATGCGCGCACTCGGCGCGACGGTGGTCGAGACGGGCCGCGACTACGACGAGGCGATCGCCGAGATGCAGCGGATCGCCGAGCGCGACGGGCGCGTGATCGCCCACTCGACCAACGATCCGCGCATCGTCGCCGGCGCGGGCACCATGACGCTGGAGATTCTCGAGCAGGAACCCGCGCTCGATGCGCTCGTGATCGCCGTCGGCGGCGGATCGCAGGCCGTGGGCGCGATCACCGTCGCCGGCACGCTCGCGCCCGGGCTGCAGGTCTACGGCGCGCAGGCGGCTGGTGCGCCGGCCTGCCACGACTCGTGGCACGCGCGGGAGCGCCGCACCACGCGCGGCGTCGAGACCTTCGCCGAGGGTGTCGCGACGCGCGCGACGTACGACGTGACGTTCCCCGCGCTGCTCGACGGCCTCGCGGGCTTCGTGACCGTGACGGACGCCGAGATCGCCGAGTCGGTGCGCGCGATCCTCTCGCTGACCCACAATCTCGTCGAGGGCGCGGGGGCGGTGGGACTCGCCGCCGCACGGAAGCTGCGCGACGGGCTCGCCGGCAAGCACGTCGGAATCATCTTCTGCGGCGGCAACATGGACACGCGGGTGCTGCAGCGGATCCTCGCGCGCGAGATCTGACCCTACGGCGCGCTCGGCGATCGCGTGGTCGCCACGTCCTCGTCGATCTTGAGCGCCACGCCATCGTACGAGCGACTCACGTCGAAGGCGCCCTGCCAGACGCTCGCGTAGCTCAGACCGACGTCGGTCGGATTGCGGGTGGTGTCGAACCCGACGCTGCTCGCGATCCAGAACGCGGGGTCCGGCGCGGCGTACTGGGCGGCCGTCGCATGCGCCGCGTCGTGAATCGTCGCCGAATTCGACTTGGCCATGTAGATCCCCGGCCGGTAGGTGCCGTCGGCCAGGATGCCCGTGAGCCAGCCGCGGATGTAGTCGAGCAGGGCGGGCGAAACGGTGCTCACGTACTCGACGTCGAGATAGACGATGCTCCGCGTCGGGAACCCGTCGCCCTCGAGCTTCGCGATCGCGTCGAGCGCCTCGGCGCGCCCCTGATCCACGCTGAGGAGCGACGCCGAGCAGGTCGTGAACAGGGTTGAGTAATCTCTCATGGGCGCGAGCAGCTCGCTCGGCTGCGCGCGCTCGGCGACCGCGATGTCCGCCGGGATCTGCGACCAGTCCTGCTGCCCGACGTAGATGGCGAGCACGCCCCAGCCCATGGCGTGCAGCGTCGCGTACTTGCCGGACCACGACGTATCCGTGCGGTGGCAGGGGGCCGGGAGGTAGTAGCCGGCCCAGTAGTACGGCGACGACGGGTACTTCCACGCCGCCATCGCGGCGTCGCCGGGGTAGCCGCTCACGTCGAAGCCCAGATAGCTGGTCTTCGTGGTATCGACCGGAGGCGGCGGCGGGCCGGTGATCGAGCCGGTGTCGCCGCCGCACGCCGCCGCCGCGGCGATCGATGCGAGAGCGGCGGCGCGGCGCAGGGTCCAGCCAGTGTTCACGGAATGCTCAGCTGACTTTTCTCGTCTTCCGCTTCAGGAAGTCCATGAGGATGAACTGCCCGAGCGTCATGGTCGACGTGAAATATGCCTTGCCGCGGCTGATTTCCGAAACGCGCTTCACGAACTCCACGAGCGTGCGGTCGCGGGCGAGCATGAACGTGTTGATCATGATCCCCGAACGCCGGCACGCCGCCACTTCCTTGATCGTCTGCGCGATGACCGTCGTATCGAGCCCGAACGAGTTCTTGTAGATCTGCCCGTTCGGCATCGTGAGCGCGCTCGGCTTGCCGTCCGTGATCATGATGATCTGCCGCATGTCCTTCTTCTGGGCCATGAGCAGCCGCCGCGCGAGCTTCAGCCCTTCCGCCGTGTTCGTGTGATACGGCCCGACCTGCGCCGTCGCCAGCGTGGCGAGCGGGATTTCCTCGGCCGAGTCGTGGAAGAGCACGACCTTGAGCGTGTCGCCCGGGAACTGCGTGCGGATGAGATGCGTGAGCGCGAGCGCGACCTTCTTCGCCGGCGTGAACCGGTCCTCGCCGTACAGGATCATCGAGTGCGAGCAGTCGAGCATCAGCACCGTGGCGCAGCTCGAGCGGTACTCGGCCTGGCGGACCATCAGGTCGGAGTAGTCGAGGTCCATCGGGACCTCGATCTTGCCGGTGCGCGCAAGCGAATTCTTGAGCGTCTCGTTGACGTCCAGGTTCAGCACGTCCCCGAACTCGTACGGCTTGCTCCACCCGTCCGACTCGATGCCCGTCGCGAGATACTGCGTGTCGTGGCTGCCGAAGCTCGATTTGCCGAGCGAGCCGAGGAGGTTGCGCAGCGTCTTGTAGCCGAGGAAGTCGATCCCTTTCTCGGTGAGATTGAACTGCACGTCCCGCGCGGCCGCCTTGGCGAGACTGCCCGGGCCCGTGACCGGCTGATGGCCGGCCGGCATCTGCGGCGCGTTGTCGATGTTGAGGTATCCCTCCTCGATCAATCGCTGCACGATCTGATCGAGCAGCTGCGCGAGCTTTGCCTGGCCTTCCTCGTCCTCTCCGCCGCGCAGCGCCTCGAGCATCTCCGGCGTGAACTGGCCGCTCTCCATCAGCGCGTCGAGGATCGCCTGCTTGAGCGCGTCGAGCGACTTGTTGCCCTCGTCGCCCATGTCCCAGCCGTAGTACGACTGGTTGTCGCCACCGGCGAAGCCCGACTGCAGGAGGAAGTCGGCGAGCTTGTCGAGCAGCGACTGGAGATCGATCGCGTCGGCGAGCTCGGGGCTGAATTTGGTGTACGTGTGGAAGCGCATGGGCCGGGGCTCCGATGACGGAACAATACCCCGCGTGCGAGGAGAGTGCCATGCGAGGGGCCGTAGGGCACTCGCTCGCGCTCGCTGTAGGGTCGCTGCGCTGTAGGGTCGCTGCGCTGTAGGGTCGCTGCGCTGTAGGGTCGCTGCGCTGTAGGGTTGCTGCGCTGTAGGGTTGCGCTCCCGCCGTCTCACCCTACCGCGAGGCGGCAAAGCCGCCGAAGCGCGACCCTACAGGCGCGCGCCGCGCCGCCGACCCTACAGCGAGCAACGCGAGCAACCCTACGCCTTACCTTTCCTCCGTGCCCGCTTCGCTCAATCCATTCCGTACCCTCGTCCAGCACAGGAATTTTCGCCTGTTCTGGATGGGCCAGACGTTGTCGCTCATCGGAACGTGGATGCAGACGATGGCTCAGGGCTGGCTCGCGCTCGAGCTGACGAACAACGCGTTCTACGTCGGCCTCGTCGCGACGGTCACGTCCCTTCCGATCCTCGTCTTCTCGCTGCATGCGGGCGTGCTGGTCGACCGGCAGGAGAAGCTCCGGTTGGTCAAGGCCGGCCAGGTGCTGTTCTGCGTGCAGGCGGCGGTGCTCTGGTGGGTCACGTGGACCGGCCGCGTCACCATCGGCTGGCTGCTCGCGCTGGCGCTGGCCAACGGACTGATCAACGCGTTCGAGATTCCCGCACGGCAGTCGCTCGTCATCGAGCTCGTCGGACGCGAGGATCTTCCCGGCGCCATCGCGCTCAACTCCAGCGGCTTCAACCTCGCGCGCGTCGTCGGCCCGAGCATCGGCGCGCTGATCATCGCGCAGCTCGGCATCGCGTGGTGCTTCGGCGTGAACGCGATCAGCTACGTCGCGGTGCTGATCGGCCTCTTCATGATCCGGCTCCCCGAGTGGACTCCACCCACGCAGGTGGTATCGCCGAGCGAGGGGATCCTCGAGGGCATCCGGTACATGCGCAGCACGCCAAGCATATCGGGCCTGATGTCGCTCGTGACCGTGTACTCGGTGCTCGGCGTGCCGTATCTCACGCTCATGCCGGTGGTCGCCAAGCAGCAGCTCCATCTCGGAGCGGCAGGGTACGGCGCGCTGCTCTCGTGCGTGGGGATCGGCGGCCTGGCGGGCGCGCTCGGGCTCGCCGCGGTCGGGAATCGCGTGCGCCGCGGCGTCGTGCTGTCGGTGTCGTCGCTCGCGTATGGCGTGCTGCTGATCGCGTTCTCGCTCGTGCGGACGCCGGGGCTGGCGTACCCGCTCCTGCTGCTGATCGGCTTCACGATGATCGTGAACAGCGCGATCGCGAACGCTACCCTGCAGCACCTCGTGCCCAACGAGCTGCGTGGCCGCATGATGGCGGCGTACTCGTTCGTGGTTGTCGGGCTGTCGCAGGTGCTCGGATCATTCGTCGGCGGCGCCGTGGCGGGCGTGACCGGCGCGCCATGGGCGATCGGTGGCGCGGCGGTGATCATGCTCGTCTTTGCCTATGCCGCGCTGGTGCGGCGCCCCGAGCTGCGGACCCTGTAGGCGAGCATTACCGCGGTGTATTCCACTTGCATCTTCTGCCACGCGAGCCTCGGCACCAACGAGGGCGTCGAGCATTTTCCGATCGGTCGCCGGCTGGCGTTCGACGCGGCGCGCGGCCGGTTGTGGGTCGTGTGCCGCCGCTGCGAGCGCTGGAATCTCACGCCGCTCGAGGAGCGCTGGGAGGCGATCGAGGATTGCGAGCGGCTCTTTCGCGGCAGCAAGCTGCGCGTGTCCACCGAGAACATCGGCCTTGCCCGCGTCGCCGACGCGATGGAGCTCGTGCGCATCGGATCGCCGCAACGGCCGGAGATGGCGGCGTGGCGGTACGGCGATCAGTTCGGCCGTCGTCGCCGGCGGCATCTCGTCTGGACCGCCGGCGGCGGCGCGGCGCTGATCGGGCTCGTGGTCGCGGGGCCCGTCACGGGATTGATCGCCGGCGGCTCGTTGACCGCGTTCAACCTTGGAGCACAGGCGTACAATCTCCTCAACAGGACGCGCGTGCGCGCGCGCGTTCCGCTGCCGGGCCACAGCGCGCGCGTCGCGCTGCGGCTGGGGCAGTTGCATCGCGTGCGGCTCGCCCGGTCCGAGGACGGCTGGTTTCTCCGGGTTCCGTACGCGCGCCCGGTGAAGGAGATGACGTCGCTGCTCTGGTACGGCGCATCGCTGCGTCTCATGCAGCGGCACGATCCCGCCGAGATCCTGACGGGCGACGCGGCGCTCTACGTTGCGTCGAAGCTGCTGCCGGCGATCAACGCGCGCGGCGCCAAGCGCGGCGAGGTCTCGTCCGCGGTCGATCTGCTCAGCGAGACGCCTGATCCGGCGCGCCTGCTCGACCGCTACGCCGACTATGGCGGCGCGCCGCCGGTCCACGATCCCGAGCAGGAGCTGCTCGCGGGAAACGCGATCGCCAACCTCCCCCACGAGGTGCGCCTCGCGCTCGAGATGGCCACGCACGAGGACGCGGAGCGTCGTGCGCTGGAGGGCGAGCTGACCGCCCTCGAGATGGAATGGCGGCAGGCGGAGGAAATCGCCGCGATCGCCGACGACCTGTTCGTCGGGGACGACACGCGCCAGCGGCTCGATGCCCTCAAGGACGGCGGGCGCGGCTGACGCTCAGGGCAGCGCGAACTGCCGCCGCGCCGCCTCGACCACGAGCTGCGCCGCGCCGTCGAAGCCGAGCCAGCCCGTGTTGACGCACACATGATAGTTCTCGAATGAGCGCCAGTCGCGGTTCCAGTGGCGCTTCACGTACTGCTCACGCTGCTTGTTGCGGTCGGCCACCAGGCGATCGGCCTCCGCGTCGCCCACGTGGAACGTCTCCATCGCGTACTTGCGCAGCGCCGCCCTGGGCGCGAAGCAGAACACGTGCAGCGCGTCGGCGCGTTCAGCGAGCAGGCACTGCGCGCCGCGCCCCACGAAGACCGCCGGCCCGGTCTGCACCGCCTCCTCGATCACGCGATTCGTGATCTGCACGATGCGCTCTTCGGTCGTCTCGATCGGCGCGGCGGGCGGCAGGATCTCCGGCGATCCGAGCGAGAGCGCCGCGGCGAGCCGCTCGACCATCGACGGTACACGCTCTTCCTGCTCTGTGACTTCCGCGCGCGTGAGCCCGGAACGCGCGGCCACGGCATCGATCAGCTCATTGTCGAACAGGTGCCAGCCGAGCGCCGCAGCGACGCGCTCGGCGACCTCGGACCCGCCGGAGCCGTACATGCGGGAGATGGTGATGACCGGCATCAGTACGCCTCCGCGTGCGAACGGCGCCGCGACTGTGCTCGCGATGAAGGCGCCGCGACCGCGCGTCGTCGCACCTCTTCCACGACCTCGAAGCCGAGCGCGCTCCACGCGCCCTGCGCGGTCGATGACGTCGAGGAATTGTGGAGCCGCATCTCGGTGAGCCCGTGCTCGCCGCACCACCGCTCGGCTTCCGCCATCATCGCGTGCAGCACGCCGCGCCGCCGCTCCTCGGGGCGCACGTACACCGACGACACGTAGCAGTAGCGCTCCGGCTCGAGCAGCGGCGACCCGACCGTCTCCGCCAGCCGCATGATGCCGATCGCGCGATCGCCGCGGCGCGCCAGATAGATCGCCTCGCGCGGCGCGAGGATCTGCATGCCGAAGAAGTCGCGCGCCCGCGCATCGGCGTCGTCGCGCAACGCACCGTAAAATGGATGATCGCCGTACTCTCGGAGCAGCGCGAGCCGGAGCTCGACGACCACGTCGAGATCGTCGAGCGTCGCTCGGCGAACCGAGAGCCGCTGCGTCACGCCATCCCGCCGCCGAAGAGGTCCTGATTGGGCCGGCGCCGCGGCTCCGGCGTCGCGCGGCCGTACTGCCCGGCATCGGAGCGCGAGATCTTCTTCCGCGCGACCAGCGCCTCGAGCACCAGCTCGCACGCCGAGACCGTGATCGCCGCGTCGTCCTCGGGCGCGAGCCCCACGTGATGCACGATCTGGAGCAGCCCCGGCACGATCTCGAAGCCCGAGAGCGCGACGTCGCTCCGCGCGTCGTCCGCCACCTGCAGCGCGCCGCCTTCGTCGAACCACATGATGATGTCGTCGACGTTCACGCCGCCCGCCCGATCCTGGAACGTGGCGTCCGACGCGCGCCGGATCAGCTCGCGCGCGATCGTCGGGCCGCCGACCAGCTCCCCCTCGTACTCGAGCTCGATCTTGCCCGTGATCGCCGGCAGCGCGGCGTAGATGTCCGAGATGCGCGGCACCACTTCCGAGTCGCCGGAGATGATCGCCCGCCGCTCGGCGTTGGACACGACGTTCTCCATCACCGTGATCGGCATGCGCTGCGACACGCCCGATCGCTTGTCGATGCGACGGTCGCCGCGCGCCTCGAACGCGATCCGCTCGATCACTTCGGCGATGAAGTCGGGCACGCGCACGGGACGGTTCTCGCGATTGGTCCACGCTTCCTGTCGCGTGATGTCCATGCCGAGATCGACGCTCGTCGGGTAGTGCGTCACGATCTCGCTGCCGATGCGATCCTTGAGCGGCGTGATGATCTTGCCGCGCGCCGTGTAGTCCTCGGGATTCGCCGTGAAGCAGAGCTGCACGTCGAGCGGCAGGCGCACCGGGTAGCCCTTGATCTGCACGTCGCCTTCCTGCATCACGTTGAACAGGCCGACCTGCACCTTGCCCGCGAGGTCGGGCAGCTCGTTCAGCGCGAAGATGCCGCGGTTCGCGCGCGGCAGCATGCCGTAATGGATCGTGAGCTCGTCGGACAGCAGGTGCCCGCCGCGCGCCGCACGGATCGGATCGAGATCGCCGATCAGGTCGGCGATCGTGACGTCGGGCGTGGCGAGCTTCTCGACGTAGCGGTTCTCGCGCCCGACCCAGGCGATCGGCGTCTCGTCGCCCGCCTCGGATAGCAGATTGCGCGCGAACTTCGAGATCGGCGCGAACGGATTGTCGTTGATCTCGCTGCCGGCGACGATCGGCATCGCGTCGTCGAGCAGCGTGACGAGCGCGCGCAGGATGCGCGACTTCGCCTGCCCGCGCAGCCCGAGCAGGATGAAGTTGTGTTTGGAGAGAATCGCGTTGACGATCTGCGGCATCACGCTCTCCTCGTACCCGATCACGCCGCTGAACAACGGCCCGCGCTGGCAGAGCCGCTCGAGCAGGTTCTGGCGCATTTCGTCCTTGACCGACCGAAACGCGCGTTCGGGAACGCCATAGGGAGAGCGCTTGAGAGCGCCAAGGGTCTCAGGATACGCCTGCACGATAGCTCCGGAGTCAGCGTGGTGGTTCCTGCTGCAATGAAGGCGCCTGAGCGGCGGGGGCGCAAGAGTTCGTACACCGGGCTGGCGCCGCCGAGCCGCGGAGCCGCGGAGCCGCTAAGCCGCGGAATGCGCGGGGTGGGCGGACTAACGCGGTAACAGCTTGCGATGGTTGGCGAAGACGAATCGTTTGAATCGTGCTTTCGGTCCGAAATGGAGGAGAAGCGCCACCTCGATGTTGGTCGCGCGCAAGTAGTTCAACACCTGGGCTTGCGCATTCGGATCGAGTTGCTCGGCGCACTTGATCTCGACCAGAACGGCGGACTCGACTATCAGGTCTGCCCGAAAATGGCCCGAGCGCTCGCCGCGAAAGAACACGTCGATCGGTGACTCGCGTCGCACGTGGTGTCCGGATTCGATCAGCACGTGCTCCATTGCCTTCGCGTAGATCGACTCGAGAAATCCGAAGCCAAGTTCGTAGTGCACCTGAAAGAACGACTCCAGAATGCTCGACGTGATTTCTCGATGCAGAAGCCCGTCATTGCTGCCCTCCCGCGTCATTCCGCCCCTCCCGCGCGTTCCGCGGCTCCCGCACGGAGCCGTCCGCTGAAGAGATGCACGCCGACGCGCAACGGGGCCGCGCCGAAGCATTTCGGCACAGCCCCGATCATCGCCCTGCCCGCCGCGGCCTCAGTCCGCCAGGCCGACCTCCACGAGATTGTCGTAGAACACCGGCCCGTGCCCCATGTCCGTCTCCCGCTGCGACGTGGTCTGGTTCGCGTTCGCGCCGTCCGCGGCGAGCTTGCCCCACCAGACGGACGGCGCCCAGACGACGCCTTCGCGGATCGACGCCTCGACCCGCGCCACGGCGGTGAACGCCCCGCGATCGTTGTGCACCACGACCCGCGCCCCCGCGGCGATGCCGCGGCGCTCGGCGTCGCTCGGGTGCAGCAGGCACTCGGGCTCGCGCGCCGCGCGCCGCAGCGCGTCGACGTTCACGAAAGTTGAATTCAAGAATTGGTGTGCCGGCGACGAGATCAGCGTCAGCGGAAACCGCGCCGCGAGCGCCGGCGCCGTCTCCGGGAACTCGTACGGCGGCGTGAACGCCGGCAGCGGGTCCAATCCCATCTCGGCCATCCGGCCTGAATAGAGCTCGCACTTGCCGGACGGCGTCGGGAATCCGCCGTCCGCGTAGGGGAGATAGGGCGTCGGCACGTTGAGTCGCATCCAGCCGCGCTCGAGCAGCGCCTCGAACGTCACGCCCGCGAGCTTCTCCGACTGCGTGTCGAGCGCCTGCCGGATCAGCGCCTGGTCGTCGTCGCGGAGCGCGGGGTGGTCGATCCCCATCGCCGCGCCGAGTCGGCGGAAGATCTCGGTGTTCGGCAGCGCCTCGCCGAGCGGATCGATCGACGGCTGGTTGAGCGTGACGTAGTGATGGCCGTACGCGAGATGGACGTCCCAGTGCTCGAGCTGCGTCGTCGCCGGCAGCACGTAGTCCGCGTAATCGGCGGTGTCGGTCTGGAAGTGCTCCAGCACCACCGTGAACAGATCCTCGCGGGCGAGTCCGCGCAGGACCGTGTTGCGGTCGGGCGCGACCGACGCCGGATTCGAGTTGTACACGACGAGCGCGCGGACGGGCGGGCCGCCCACGCCCGCATCGTGCGTCGTCAACGCCTCGCCCAGCCGGATCATGTTGATCGTACGCACCGCCGGCGACAGATCCGGCCGCTCGAGCGTGCGCTTGTCGAACTGGAAGTTCGCGCTGGACGAGAGTTGCACGCCGCCGCCCGCGCGGCGCCAGTGTCCGGCGAGCGCGGGGAGGCAGGCGATCGTGCGCACCGCCATGCCGCCGCCGCCGTGCCGCTGCAGTCCATAGTTCACGCGGATGAACGCCGCCTGCGCGCGCCCGTATCGCTCGCCGAGCGAAACGATGGTTTCGACCGGAATGCCGGTGATCGCGCTGACCCGGTCCGGCGGGTACTCGGCGACGCGCGCGCGAAGCGCCTCGATCCCCAGCGTGTGGCGCGCGATGTAATCGGCGTCCTCGAGCCCGCGGTCGAGCAGCACGTGCATCATGCCCAGCGCGAGCGCCGCGTCGGTCCCCGGGCGAATGCCGATCCATTCGTCGCATTGCGCCGCCGTCCGCGTGCGAATGGGATCGATCGCGATCACCGTCGCGCCGCGTTCGCGCGCGCGGAGCACGAACGGCCAGAGATGCGGATTGGCCGTGAGCGTATTCGTGCCCCACAGCAGCACGAGGTCACTCTCCGGCAGCCCTTCCGGATCGGCGCCGATGTTCGCGCCCACGGTCATGCGCATCCCGACGGTGCCGGCCATCGAGCAGATCGTGCGATCGAGCTGAGAGGCGCCGACGAGGTGGAAGAATCGCCGGTCCATCGACGATCCCTGCAGCATCCCCATCGTTCCCGCATACGAGTATGGGAGAATGGACTGCGGGCCGTCGCTCGAGGATCGGATCGCGTTCAGCCGCGCGGCGATGTCGCGCAGGGCCTCGTCCCACGTGACGCGCTCGAATTGTCCCGCGCCCTTCGGGCCCACGCGCCGCAGCGGATGGAGCAGGCGGTCGCGGTGATACGTCCGTTCGACGTATCGATTCACCTTCGTGCAGAGAAACCCGGCGGTGAACGGGTGCTCAGGATCGCCCGCGACGCGCACCGCGCGCCCGGATTCCACCGTCACGAGCATCGCGCACGTGTCGGGGCAGTCATGGGGGCAGGCGCCCCGCACGATGCGGCGGTGCGTCGCGCCATCAGCAGCAGACATCACGTTTCTCGGTCGCGATCGATCCAAGCTAACGCGCTCCGAGCGGTCGCAACCAGTGGCCCGGAAGCTGCAAGGGATGCGGGCGCCCTGTTCGCGCGGGGCCGGAAAAGACTACGAACTTGTTGACGGACGCGAACTTGCCCACGACCCCCGGTCTTGACACCCTTTTCAGGGGTCATAAGTTTCACGCCGCTCAACCCGAGCAGCCCAGATCGCGTGCAACGAACCACGCGGAAGAACCACACGACCTACTCTTCAGGAGATTGTCATGAAGCGCCTGGCTTTCGTCGCCGCCGCTGTGCTCGCGGTAACCGCTTGCTCGAAGTCGGAGAACGCCTCCACGGACACGACCACCCCCGCGATGGCGCCCGCGCCCGCGCCGGCCGCGACCGACACCGGCATGAAGATGGACACGTCGATGAAGTCGATGGACACGACGAAGAAGGCTGACACGACGAAGAAGCCGTAATCGCCTTCTTCGCCAGGTGTTTCAAAGAGCGCGACTCACGTCGCGCTCTTTTCTTTTTCCCCGTGGCGCTGCTCCTGCCGCCACCATCGAAACGCCTCCGGCACGCCCTCCGCCGCATGCACCACGGGACGCCATCCCAGCTCGCGCCGCGCGCGCTCCGAGGTGAACGGATTGTCCCGCGTGAGAAAGCTGAGCGACGCGTCGCTCACGACGCTCAGGCGGCCGCCTGAGAGAGTTCTCATACCAAATCGCACAACGCTGAACAGTGCGCGCGCCACGGGACGCGGGATCGGCACCAGGCGGACCGGGCGCCCCAGGCCCGCCGCCGCGAGCTCGAAGAATCGCCGCACCGTGACCGGGTCGTCGTTCGCCAGATTGTACGCGCGTCCGCCGGCGCCGTCGTGCGCCGCGGCGCGCAGCGCGCCGTCGGCGACATTGGCCGCGTGCACCACCGCGAGCACCGCCCCGCCGCCGCCGATCAGCGGCGCGAAGCCGTGCGAGAGCAGCCGCCCGATCCGCGGCACGAACTGGCGGTCGCGCGGGCCGTAGATCACGCACGGCCGCACCGCTGTCGCCCAGATGCGGCCCTCGGCGTGCGCGCGCATCACCAGCGCTTCCGACTCGCGCTTCGAGCGGGCGTAGAACGCGCGCTCCGGCAGCGGTGCGAGCGGCGTGTCCTCGCTCGTCACGCCGCCCACGTCCTGATACCGCGCCTCGGGCCCGTACACCGCCACGCTGCTCAGTTGCAGCAGCCGCGCGCCGCTGCGCTCCGCGGCCGCGATCGCGTTCGCGGTCCCGTCCACGTTCAGGCCTCGGAACGCTTCCCAGCCGCCTCGCGGCGTGATCGCCGCCGCCGTGTGGAAGATGACGTCCACGCCGCGCGCGGACTCGGCGAATCGCACGCCATCGAGCACGTCGCCCGACACGCATTCCACGCCGCGCGCGCTCAGTGCCGGAGCCGGCGAGCGCACGAGCGCCCGCACCGACCATCCCTCGGCGAGCAGGCGATCCACGAGGTGCGAGCCGACCAGCCCCGTGGCGCCGGTGACGAGCGCGCGCGGCACTCAGCCGAGGAAGGGGAGCGCCGTCACGTCCACGCGGCGTTCTCCCTGCTCCCATTTCGCCGTCAGCGACATGCCGGGCGTGATCTCGCGGCGGACCATGCCGAGCGAGATCCCGCCGAGTCGTGGCGACGCCACCGCGCTTCGCACGTCGCCCACGTGGTTGCCGCCGTCGTCGATGAGCTGCGCGCCCGTCGGCACCGGGTCGCTGCTCGCCGCACGCAGCCCGCGCAGGTGGCGGTTCACGTGGCCGCGGAAGTGCACGCGCGCCACGACCTCCTGCCCGATGTAGCAGCCCTTCGTGTACGAGATCGCATCGAGCTCGTCGAAGTTCGCTTCCTGCGGGATCGTCGTCTCGTCGATGTCGATGCCCCACTCGGGGCGCCCGGCCTCCACCCGCGCGATCTCCCAGGCGCCGAGGCCCGCCGGCGTTCCGCCCGCCGCCAGGGCCCGCTCGCGCACCGCCGCGAATGCGTCCATCGGCACGAACAGATCGTAGCCGTCGACGCCGATGTCCGGGGCGCGCGCCACGGTCACCGCGGTGCCGTCGATGAGCGTTTCAGTATGAGTGTATGCTGATGACTCACGCAGCGCGTCCTCGGCGATCCCCGTCAGCCGCGCCACGATCCGCGTCGACTCGGCGCCGAACACGCCGAGATCGCGCACCGGATGCGAGTCGTCCCGATAGCCAGACAGCCGGGGGTTCACGTACTTCTTCACCAGCGCCAGGAATCCGGGAAACGCCAGCGCCGGCGCGTCCACGAGATACGATCCCGCCGACGCGAACACGCGCACGTCGGCGATGATGCGCCCCTTGGCCGAGAGCGCCGCGGCGTACTGCCCCTGGCCGGCCCGCAGCGCGAGCACGTCGTTCGTGGTCAATCCCGTGAGCGCTTCGCCCGACTTCTCGCCGAAGAAACGCATGCGCCCGCGGTGGCTCCGGTCG
>DASZUN010000203.1:0-4736 GCA_035547615.1 Gemmatimonadaceae bacterium
CAGCGCGATCTCGCCGCGGTTTGCGATCAGAACCTTATTGAACATTTAGGAGTTGGATTCGCCTTCGAACCCGGACCACGAGTTGTCGCTCGTGCCGGCGACGCCCTGCACGCGCAGCGCGAATTCGGCCGGGCTCGTCGCGTAGAACACCGCGCTCTCGTACGAGATGACGCCGCGCGAGTAGTGTTGCATGAGCGACTGGTCGAAGCTCTGCATGCCGTACTGCACCGCGCCTTCGCGGATGAGATCCGGGATGTTGAGCATCTTCTCCATGTCGCGGATGTTGTCGCGCACCGCGGCGGTGTTGATCAGCACCTCGCACGCCGGGATGCGCCCCGCCTTGTCCGAGCGCGGCACGAGCCGCAGGGAAACGACGGCCTGGAGCGCGCTGGCCATCGAGAAGCGCACCTCCGCCTGCTGGTGCGGCGGATAGAACGACAGCACGCGGTTGATCGTCTGCGTCGCGTCCATGGTGTGGAGCGTCGAGAAGACGAGGTGGCCGGTGTCGGCCGCCTTGAGCGCGGTGTCGAGGGTTTCGAGATCTCGAATTTCGCCGATCAGGATGACGTCCGGATCCTGGCGCAGCACGCGGCGCAGGGCCTGGCCGAACGTGGCCGTGTCCGTGCCGACCTCGCGCTGGTTGATGTGGCAGTTGATGTCGCGGTGCAGGAACTCGATCGGGTCCTCGATCGTGATCACGTTCGCGCGGCGGTTCTCGTTGACGTGCTGGATCATCGCCGCGAGCGCGGTGGACTTGCCGGAGCCCGTCACGCCGGTCACGAGCACGAGGCCGCGCGGCTTCATCGCGATCTCCTCGAGCACCGTCGGGAGATTGAGCTCCTGGATCGTGCGCGCCTGGTACGGAATGGCGCGCATGGCGTAGCAGAGCGAGCCGCGCTGCTGGTAGACGTTCACGCGAAAGCGCCCGATCCCAGGCACGCCGATCGCGAAGTCGCACTCCTTCTCTTCCGCGAACTGCTTCACCTGGCGCGGCGTCATCAGCTGCTCGGCGAGCGTCTTCAGATCCTCCGGGCGCAGCGGCACGTGCTCGAGCGACTCGAGCTCGCCGTCGACGCGAATCGTCGGAGGCCGGCCCACCTTGAGGTGCAGGTCGGAGCCGTTGCGCCGGATCATCTCCTGGAGCACGGCCTTGAAGTTGATGCCGCTCGAGGGCGCCGCGGCGGGCGCCGTCGGGGCGGATTCGCTCGCCTGCGCCGGGTTAGCCATTGGGGTCGATCTTGAACAGGACCTGGCCGTATTCCACCGGCTGCGAGTCCTGCGCGAGGATCTCCTTCACCACGCCGGAATACTCGGACTCGATCTCGTTCATGATCTTCATCGCCTCGATGATGCAGACGATCTGTCCCTTCGAGACGCGGTCGCCCACTGAGACGTAGGCCTTGGCCCCGGGCTCCGGCGACTTGTAGAACGTGCCGACCATCGGCGACTTGATCTCGAGTCCCGCGCTCTTGGGCGCTTCGGCCGGCGCCGGCGCTTCGCCCTCGGTGATCGCCGGCATGCCCTGCGCCGGCGACAGGCGCGGCGCGGGCGCCGCGGGCGCCACCATCGGCGCCATCGACATCGGCGCGGCCACTTGCATGCCGCGCTGCTGCGGACTCTTGGAGATGCGGATCTTCATCCCCTTGTCCGACGTGATCTCGATCGAGTCGACGGTCGATTCGTCGATGATGTCGATCAGCTTCTTTACGTATCGTAGGTCGATCATAGGCCTCTAAAGTGTCGCATCGGAGCGTCCCCGCCACCCCACCGCGTCAGCCGAGCTCCATGAGCTCGTGCGGAAAGCTGGTAAGAATGGCAGGGCCGTCCGCCCCGAGGAAGACGTCGTCCTCGATGCGAACGCCGCCCCATCCGGGCCGATAGATACCCGGTTCGATTGTCACCACCGCGCCTTCGGCCAGCACTCCGTCGGCCGTGCGAGCCAGCCGCGGCGCTTCGTGCACCTCCAGACCCAGACCATGGCCCAGGCTGTGGCCGAACAGGTCGCCGTAACCGCGCTGCTGAATGTAGTCGCGCGCGATGGCGTCGGCATCCCGCCCCGTCATCCCGGCGCGAACGCCGCGTGCCGCCGTTTCGTTGGCCACGCGCACGATGTCGTGGATCTCGCGCTGCTCGGGCGCCGCGCGTCCCACGACGAACGTGCGCGTGACATCCGAGCAGTACCCCTGCACCTCGGCCCCGAAGTCCAGCAGCAGAAAGTCGCCGGGCTCGATCAGGCGATTCGTCGAGCGCGCGTGCGGCAGCGCCGAGCGCGGCCCCGACGCGACGATCGACGGGAACGGAAAGCCTTCGCTCCCTTCGTCGCGCAGCGCCTTCTCCAGCACGCCCGCCACCTCGAGCTCCGTCATGCCGATCCGCACCTGCTCGATCGCACGCTCGAGCGCGCGGGTCGCGACGCCGTTCGCCGCCCGGATCAGGGCGAGCTCGCCGGCGTCCTTCCGTTCGCGCAGCGTTTCGACGAGATCGACGGTCGGGCGCCATTGCCAACGCGCGCCGGCCTCGAGCAACCGCTGAAAATCACGGTGCAGCAGGTGGCTCGACTCGAAGCCGATGACTTCCGGGTACCCGAGTTCGGAGAGCTGGCGCCAGAGTCCCGTCCACAGGCTCTGCGGCTCGATGACGACGCGGGCCAGATCGCCGACTTCCTCCGCGACCTGCGTCTGGTAGCGGAAGTCGGTGATGAGCACGACGTCGCGCGCGCTCACGAATACGACGGCGCTCGACCCCGAGAACCCGGTGAGATAGCGGATGTTCGGCAGACTCGTGACGAGCAGTCCGTCGACGTGCGCGGCCGTGAGGCCGTCGGCGAGCGCCGACAGCCGCGAGGAACGGGGATCAGTCACGCGCGGCGAGCGTTTGGACGAGGCCGCGCAGCGCCAGCTCGTATCCGTACGCCCCGAGCCCGCACACCACGCCGACGGCGGCGGAGGCGAGCATCGAATGCCGCCGTTCCGCTTCACGCGCGTACACGTTGGTGACGTGCACCTCGACGAACGGCAGCGCGACGCCGGTGAGCGCATCACGAATCGCGAGACTCGTGTGGGTGTACGCGCCCGCGTTGATCACCACGCCGTCGGCGCGACCGCGCAGCGCGTGGATCGCGTCGATCATCTCGCCTTCCCCGTTGTGCTGCGCGAACTCGAGCTCGGCGCCGAGCTCGCGAGCGACCGCGCGCAGGGAGCGCTCGATGTCGGCGAGCGTCGTGTAGCCGTAGAGCGCCGGCTCGCGCGTGCCGAGGAGATTGAGATTGGGCCCGTTGAGGACGGCGACTCTCACGTCTTCTTCAGCCCGTTGAGCCAGGCGTTGAATTGCGCAATGTCGTCCGGCGCCTCGCGCGGCGCCGCACCCGGCTCGGCGTCCGTCGACGCCGGCCCCTGCGTCACTTCTTCGGCGAAGAACTGGTCGAACGAGAACGCGTCCGCATTCTCGCCGCGCGGCGGCGTGCCGGATTTGAACACGTGATCGAGCGAGAGCTCGCTCGAGGCGCGGTGCGCGGGTACGCCGTGCAGCGGCGCGGTCTCCGGCCCCTCGGGCGCGAACGCTTCGGCGAGTGCCGACGCCGCGGCGCTGTCATGCGACGACGCCTCGGCGCCCGAGAACAACGCGTCGATCGAGCCGCTCACCGTTTCACCCGCCGCGGGCGTGGGACGCGGCACGTCCGGCGCCGCCCACTCCTCCGCCGCGTCGTCGATCGCCGGCTCCTGCTCGGCGGTCCATTCCGGCGCCGGCGCGGACTCCAGCTCCGGCGATTCCTCGATGCCGCTCTCCGGCGTGGACGACATCGCGTCCGATTCGACGAGCATCGGCTCCGCCGCGGCCGCCATCGGCGGGCGCACGAGCGATTGTAAGAATTCTCTAATCGTCGGGCCGGCGATCACAGGCTCGGCGACCGGTTCGTCGATCGACTCCGGCGCGCCGTACAGTCGAGCCTCGGCGGCGCGCATGCGCTCGCGCAGTCCCGCGTCGTCCGGCCGCGCGTCGACGAGCTTGCGATAGATGTCGATTGCGGACTCCAGATGGCCCTGCTGCAGGTACAGCTCGGCCATCGTCTCGGTCACGAACGCCTCCGCCGGTTCCGGCTCCACGGCCGGCTCGGGCGGGACCTCGTCGCCGGCGTGGCCGCCGTCGATCGGCGCCGACGGCACGGCGGCCGTGCTCAACGGAGTCGCGTCGAACGCGACGACGTCGAGCGCGGGCACCTCGACCGAGGACGCCTCCGGCAGGCCGGACTCGAACGTCTCGAGGCCGCCGAGCAGCTCGGTTTCCGCTGCGTGCCCTGCGACCGTTTCGAGGAAACGCTCATCGATCGATGCTGCGTCGACGCTCTCCGCGGGGGCCGGGCTGTCGTCAGGCAGCCCGATCTCGAGGTCCGCGGCGAGCTCGACGTCCGGCTGCGGCACGGCGTCGGCGACTGCCTCGGGCTCCGGCTCGGGCTCGCGTTCAGGCTCGCTGAACGTGCTCGCCGGCTGCGCCGCGATCGCGAAGGGATCCGCTTCGAACGGCCCCTCCTCTTCACCGAGATTGAATCCCAGATCGGGTGGCTCGCCGGCGTCCGCACCTGCGCTCGCCATGACTGCCGGGAGATCCTGGGCCGGGCTCTCCTGCTCCCCCACGCCGCCCAATCCGCCGATCGAGAACTCCTCCAGATCCATGAGCTCTTCGGACGCGGAGGCGGGCGGCGTCACGGGGACCGGCGGCGGCTCTTCGGTCGTCGGCAT
>DASZUN010000204.1:0-35470 GCA_035547615.1 Gemmatimonadaceae bacterium
CGTGCCGATGCCCGCCGCGAGCTTGGCGCCGTTCGCGGCGTCGCCCTTCGCGAGCAACGCGTCGTCGAACGTCAGCCCCGCCGGATACGGCGTCTGCGGGATCGCGTACTGCGGAATCGAATCGCGCGGATACGCGATGAACCCGGCCTGCGTGACCGGAGCAACCAGACGCTGCGTCGTATCGGGGTGGCCCGGCACGCCCACGCCCGGACGGCCGCTCATCGGCACCGTCGGGCCCGCGCCGGAGATCGATGCGCCGGCGTTGGTCGTCGACTTCACCTGCTCACCCGCGGCGGCCATCGACTGCGCGAGATTCGGGTTCGCCGCCACGTTCGCGGCGACGGCGGCCGTCGTCGCCCCCGGCGTCGGCGAGCCGACTGCGTCTTCGGCCTGGTGCTTGGCCCAGCTCTCGAAGTCCGCCTGCGTCACCGTGAACGCCTTGAAGCGCATGTTCGCGTGGTTCTCGCCGCAGTACTCGACGCAGGCGCCGTTGAAGACGTTCGGCGTCGTGGAGTCCGGCGTGTACCACAGGTAATTCGTGTGGTTCGAGACCAGGTCACGCTTGCCGGCGAGCGCCGGGACCCAGAACGAGTGAATCACGTCCTGCGTCTTGAGCGTGAAGTTCACGGTCCGGCCGATCGGGAGGTACAGCTCGTTGGCCGTGACGACGTTGTACTGCGGGTAGCGGAACTCCCACCACCACTGGTGCCCAATCACCTCGACCTGCAGCGCGTCGGAGCGCGCCTTGGCCTGCGTGCGGAAGATGGTGCGTACCGTCGGGATGGCGATCAGGATGAGGATCACGAGCGGCGTGACCGTCCACGTGATCTCCATCGCCGTGTTGCCGTGCACGTGCTTCGGCTCGGCCTGGCCGGGGCGCTTCCGGAACTTGATCAGCGTCCAGACCAGGATCGCTTCGACGAACACGAAGACGATCGTGCCGGCCCAGATCAGGATCTTGAACAGGAATTCGACGTCCCGATTGAAGTCCGTTCGACGGTGGAAAATGGAATCGGGATGGTTTTGTCCGCAGGCGGCGAGTAGCACCGCGAGGGCGACCGTCAACGCAGCCGCACCCGCTTTGCGGGTACCCGGCCGGCGCAGGCGGGTAAGAGCAGGCATGGTGTGTCCTTGAACCGGCGTTCTGAGCGGCCAGGAAATCCCCGACTCGCTCGTAGTCGATATTATGGATGGAGCATCGGGAACCTACCGGCTACAAACTGGCAAATCAAGCGAGCTGTCTCGGCCGTAGGAGCTTTACTGACAGCGCTTTCGCTCGTTTCGCTCAGTCGTCCGTCGCCGGCGTCCCCTTCTCCTCGTGGACCGCGTGCTTGGCCTTGGTCTGCGTGATCGCGATCTCGAGCGCCTGCTTGATCTGGGCCACGCCCTCGCGCAGCGCACGAACACGCATCGCTTCGCTCGCGCCCCGGCTCGACGCCAGGTTCGTCGCCGTCGCCACATCGGCGATCATCCCGAACTGGGCCTTCAGGTTCTCGGCGAGCGTCGGCAGTTGGCGGCGGATGTTCATGACGAACACCGTCGCGGGCTGATTGCGCTTCACGGCGAGCGCATACTGCTCCACCAGGCCGTTGATCCGCTGGAGCAGGAGCAGCGCCTCGTCGAGCGTCTTCATCTTCACGACGCCGGCGGAATCGAGCCGCGCGCCGGCCATTACTTCACGCGCTCCAGGCGCGGATTCTCGCGCAGCGCGCGGCCGGCCTTGGATTCGGGCTTCCCGTTCACCTGCACGATGTCCGCGGTGAAGTCGAAGCGGCCGTCGAACAGCGCGGCGCCCACGCCGTACGCGTCCACCGGGATGTTGTCGTCCTCGAACGCGCGAATGCGCGCCGCGTCGAAGCCGCCGGACACGATGATCTTGACGTCGCCGAAGCCTTCGGCGTCGAGCGCGTTACGCACGTTCCACACGAGCTGGGCGTTCACGCCAGTCGGCCGGAACATGCCCATCTGCGGCAGCACCGACTTGTCCACCATGTTCTCGGCGGTGTCGAGCCGCACGCCCCACAGCCGGTCGCCGAGGGCGCGCGCCACGTCGAGGCTCGTCTTCACGCAGTCGTTGTCGTAGTCCACGAGCGCGATCACGTCGACGCCCTCGATGGTCTCGCAGAAGCGCTTCGTGGCCTTCACCGTGTCACCGCCCATCGCCGCGATCAGCGCGTGCGGGATCGTGCCGACGGCCTTGCCGCCGAACAGGGAGCCCTGCGCCTCGGTCGACACCATCTTCATCCCGCCGACCATCGCCGCGAAGCCGTCGCCGGGCTGGGTACTGAACACGTCGTCACGGGCGCCGAAGAACATCACCGGCTTGGAGTGCGCCGCGTCGCAGATGAGCTTCGCGTTGGTGCAGACGCGCGTGCGCCGCGCCAGCACGCCGAGGCAGAGCGTCTCGAGATGCGCGAAGGCATCGTACGGGCCTTCGATGGTGAGCACGGTGTCCCAGCTCTCGTAGCGATCGCCCTCGTAGAGCGCGTTCACGGTCAGCGCGCTCCAGTCGTCGGCGCAGAGCTTGAGCAGCGCCACGGCCTCGTCGATCCCGCCGAGCCAGCCTTCGTCCTTCCCGCTGAACTGCATGAGGACGCGCGGCGGCTTGCTCTCGCGGCGCACGACCTCGCGGGCGCGCACGAAGTACGCGTCCGTGAATATCCCCTGCCGGATCTGGTCGACGGGAAGGTTGAACGCGGCGGGGTCGAGTCGTTTTCTGCGGCGAGGGGGCAAGGGCGTCCGTGGTCTTTGGTCGGTGGTCCGTCGTCAAATCGTCGATGGTCCATGGCCCGTGGTCCGCGGTGACGGACTACGGACCACGGACCATGGCCTCACTTTCCTGTCATCTTCTCGGGATCGAGCACGCGGTCGAGCTGCTCCCGGGTGAGCAGGCCCCGGGCCATCACGACCTCGTACACGCCCTTGCCGCTCTCGAGCGCCTCCTTGGCGACCGCGGTCGCGCGCTCGTAGCCGATCACCGGCACGAGCGCCGTGACGATGCCGATCGACTGCTCGACGAAGTGGCGCATGCGGTTCGGGTTGGCCGTGATGCCCTCCACGCACCGATGCTGCAGCACGGTGCAGCCGTTCTTGAGCGTCTCGATGCTCCGCAGCAGCCGATACGCGATCACCGGTTCGAACACGTTGAGCTGGAGCTGCCCCGCCTCCGCGGCGAGCGTCACGGTGACGTCGCCGCCGATCACGTCGAAGCAGACCTGGTTTACCACTTCTGGTATTACAGGATTCACTTTGCCGGGCATGATCGACGAGCCCGGCTGCATCGCCGGCAGGTTGATCTCGCCGAGTCCCGCGCGCGGCCCGGAGCTCAGGAGCCGCAGGTCGTTGCAGATCTTGGAGAGCTTCACGGCGCACCGCTTGAGCACGCCGGAGAGCTGCACGAACGCGCCGGTGTCGGCCGTCGCCTCCACGAGGTCGGGCGCCGTGATCAATGATAATCCTGTAATTCTGGAAAGCTCACGGCAGACCGCTTCCGCGTAGCCGGGCGGCGCGTTGATGCCGGTGCCGATGGCCGTCGCGCCCATGTTGATCTCGCGGATCAGCGCCTGCGCCTCGCCGAGCCGCTCCACGTCCTCGAGCATCGTGTGCCCGAACGCCGTGAACTCCTGGCCGAGCGTCATCGGCACGGCGTCCTGGAGCTGCGTGCGGCCCATCTTGATGTGCGCCCCGAACTCCTCGCCCTTCGCGAGGAACGACGCGGCGAGGCGGCTCATCGCGCCGCGCAGCTCCTCGATCGCGTGGTGCAGCGAGAGCTTCACGGCGGTCGGATAGACGTCGTTCGTCGACTGGCTGAGGTTCACGTGGTTGTTCGGGTGAACCGTGGCATAGTCGCCGCGCTCCGCGCCGAGCAGCTCGAGCGCGCGGTTCGCGATCACCTCGTTCGCGTTCATGTTGGTCGAGGTGCCGGCGCCGCCCTGGATCATGTCGACGACGAAGTGCTCCTGATGGCGCCCCGCGCGGATCTCCTGCGCCGCGCGCACGATCGCGTCGGCGATGCGACGGTCGAGCAGCCCCAGCGACGCGTTCGCGAGCGCGGCCGCTTCCTTGACCGACGCGAGCGCCTCGATCAGCGCCGGGAACTCGCGGAGCGCGGTCCCGGTGATCGGGAAGTTCTCGAGCGCGCGGAGCGTCTGCACGCCGTACAACGCTTCGTCCGGCACGTCGCGCTCGCCGAGCAGGTCGTGCTCGCGCCGCGTGCGCGCCCCGGTGAAGCCGAGCGTGCGGCCGCGGCCGACGAGCGTCGCGTCCGTCGCGGCGAGCCGCTGCGAGATCGAGCGGGCGGCACGCGCGACGAGCGCGGCATACACCGTGGGATGCTCCTTCACGAGCGCGCGCACCTGATCCGCCGTGAGCACGTATGCCTCTGTGCGCTGGATGGCGCGTGCGCTCGTGCCGTGCGGCAGATCATCGAGCAGGAGCCCCTCGCCGAGCGCCTGGCCTGGTCCGAGGGTGACGAGGCGAACGGGGCGGCCGTTCGCGCCCTTCTCGACGGCGATCGCGCCCGAGACGATGATCGCCAGCGTCTCGCGCGGCGATCCTTCCTCGAACACGAGCTGATCGGGTTCGTACGTGACGGGGCTGACGAGCTGCGACAGAGTGTGCAGCGCGGAATCGGGCACGCCTTCGAGGAAGTCAGCGGCTCGAAGGCGATCGCGGACGGCGGTAGGCATGTCGGATAAAGCTATCGGCTCGGTCGCGGCGAACCAGCGTGGCGATCCCGGCAATGAATGGCTGGCCGGTCCGGCGGATGGTATAGTTACCGGGTCCCAACGGTCCGCCTGTGCGCGGAGGTCCTATGTCCGTATCTCGCCGAGACTTCCTTGGTGCCGGTGCCGCGGCCGCGGCTGGCCTGGCGCTTCCCAGACTTGCCGACGCCATGCCGGTCGTCACCGTCCGCGATCGGGCCGAGCCCGTGGTCAAGCCGTTCGCCGGTCGTCCGGTGATCATTTCGGCGGCCAACGGTCTCGAGCGCGACCCGAATGGAAAACGCGGGATCGAGGTCGCGTGGGACATGCTGGCCAACGGCGCCGATCCGCTCGACGCGATCGTCTCCGGCGTCCAGATCGTGGAGCTGAATCCCAACGACCAGTCCGTGGGACTCGGCGGCTTGCCCAACGAGGACGGCGTGGTGGAGCTCGACGCGAGCTGCATGCACGGGCCGACGAAGCGCGCCGGCGCCGTGGGCGCGCTCCAGGACATCGCAACCGCGGCCGCGGTCGCGCGCGACGTGATGATCCACACCGATCACATTTTTCTCGTCGCGGAAGGCGCCAAGCGCTTCGCGCTCGAGATGGGCTACAAGCCACAGAACCTGCTCACGGAAAAGAGCCGCGAGGATTGGGTGCTGTGGAAGTCGAAGCTGAATCCGGAAGACAACTGGCTCGATCCCGACCAGATTCCGCCGATGAAAGGGAGGCAGCGTCCTGCACCCACCGGCCGCGGCCGCCCGGACGAGGAGTACTCGTCGACCACGCACGTCTGGTACGACCGCAACGGCGTGCCGCACACCTACGGCACGATCAACATGAACGCCGTCACGGCGAACGGCGACATCGCCTCGGTGACGACGACGAGCGGCTTGTCGTGGAAGATCCCCGGCCGGGTGGGCGACTCGCCGATTATCGGCGCCGGGCAGTACTGCGACAATGAGGTCGGCGCGGCGGGGTCCACCGGCCGCGGCGAAGCGAACATCAAGGTCTGCGGCGCGTTCCTCGCCGTCGAGTTCATGCGGCAGGGCATGACGCCCGAGGCGGCGCTGATGAAGGTGATGGAGCGCGTCATCGCGATGACGGAAGACCGGCTGATGGTGAACGGCAAGCCGACGTTCCAGCTCCAGTACTACGCCGTCAACAAGAAGGGCGAGTACGCCGCCGCGTGCTGCTACGAGGGGTCGACGTTCGCGGTGGCCGACGCGAACGGCGCACGCATCGAGAAGTGCGCGTACATGTACAAGGCGTCGGAGCAGCCGAAGGTCCCGCTGAGCGGCGTCCTGCGGAAGCCGTAACCCCGCGTCCGCGCCGCATGGCAACCAAGCCGTCCCCCGATCTCCCGGAGCTGGGCAGCCGCCTCCGATTCGCCGCGCTGCTGATCGTCGTCCTGTTCGCGTTCGGCGTCGTGGGCTACAAGGTGATCGGGGGCGCCGACCACACCTGGATGCAAGCCGTCTACATGACGGCCAACGTGCTCACGACCGCCGGCTTTCGCGAGGCGATCGACGTCTCGAACAACGACACCGGGATGCTGTTCACCGTGGTGCTGCTGTTCTTCGGCGCCGGCACCGTGGTGTACGCGATCTCGATCTTCACCGCCTTCGTGATCGAGGGCGATCTCACGCAGGGATTCAGGAGACGTCGCATGCGGCGCGCGATCAGCGACATGTCCGGCCACTACATCGTGGGCGGCGCGGGGGCGACCGGCTTCGCCGTGATCTCGGAGCTGGTGAAGACGCAACGGCCGGTGGTGGTGGTCGAGATCGAGCCGGCGCGCGTCGCGCGCGTCGAGGAGAGCTACCCGAACGTGCCCGTGCTGCGCGGCGACTTCACCGACGACCAGGTGCTGCTGCAGGCCGGCGTGGCGCGCGCCGACGGGATCGTGATCTGCACGACGATCGACAAGGACTCGCTGGTCGCGACGATCACGGCGCGGCAGCTCAACCCGACGATCCGCATCATCGCGCGCGGCGCGAACGAGCGCTCGCTCGAGCGGCTGCGCCAGGCGGGCGCGGACGGCGTGGTGTCGCCGGCGATGATCGGCGGGATGCGGATGGCGAGCGAGCTCGTGCGGCCGAGCGTGGTGAACTTCCTCGACATGATGCTGCGCGACACGGACCGCAATCTCCGGATCGAGGAAGTGGTCGTCCCGACCGGATCGCCGGTGGTCGGCTCGACGCTCGGCGAGCTGGCGACGCACGAGCGCGCGAACTGCCTGCTGCTCGCGATCAAGGATGGTGGCACGGGCGGGTACAGCTACAACCCGCCCGATTCGCACGGCATCACGCCGGGGCTCGTGCTGATCGTGATGGGCGACCCGGCGGGCGTGCGCACGCTGCGCGCCGTCTGCGGCGCCGCGGCGACGATGCCCACGCCGGCGCGCGGCGTGGCCGGAGTCGTGTGACCCGACGCGGCCGGATCGTCGCCTGGGTGGTGATCCTCGGCCTGGCGGCGTTCCAGGCCTACGCGCAGCGCTACGCGATCAGCCCGGACGGCATCTCCTACCTGGACATGAGCGACGGCGTCGTGACCGGCGACTGGTCGCGGCTCGTGAACCTGTACTGGAGCCCGTTGTATCCGGCGGTGGTGGGGCTCGCGCGCGTCGTCCTGCACGCCGGACCGGCGACCGAGGTCCCGGCGCTGCATGCCGCGAACCTCGTGTGCTTCGTCGGGCTGCTGGCGGCGTTTGAGTTTCTACTAATACCAATTCTAGAATTAGCCAACCGCACCCATGGCCCGATCCTCGGGCGCCGGTGGGCGGGCGTCGTGGCGTACGTGCTGTTCGGGTTTTTCGCGCTCACCATGACGCCGCTCGAACTGCCGACGCCGGACCTGCTCGCGAGCGCGGCGGTGCTCGTGGCGTTCGGCGTGCTGCTGCGGGCGTGCGCCGGCCGGGACCGCGACACGGGGCTCGGCATCGTGCTGGGGGTCGCCCTCGGCGCGGGGGCGCTCGCCAAGTCGTTCCTCGTGCCGTGGGGCATCGTCTGCCTCGTGACGTTCGCGATCGTGGTGCGGCGCACGGGATTCCGGCCGCTCGCCGCCGCCCTCGTCGCGTGGGCGCTGTTCGTCGTGCCGCTCACCGTGGTGCTGTCGCGGCGCGCCGGCCGCCTCACGTTCGGCGACGCGGGCCGGCTCACGTACGCGTGGTACGTCAATCAGCAGGACGTGCCGTCGCTCGGGATCGTGCCCTCCGGCGCGCGCCGCGCGAGCACGGACATGATCCTCCCCGGCACGGGCGCGACCGGCCCCGCGCCGGGCACCGATCCCATGTGGTATGACCCCGCGCGCTGGAACGCGGCGATCCGGCCGCACTTCAGCGTCAGCGACGAGCTCGGGAACGTGAGAGTGTTCCTCCAGTTCTATCTCACGAGCTTCGCTCCGCTGCTCTTGCTGATCTTTCTCGTCGCGTGCGCGCCGCCCGGCACACGACGGGAGTGCTGGTATCGCGGATGGCCGGTCTACCTCCCCGCGATCGCGGGGCTCGCCGGGTACGGGCTCGTCATCGTGACGGCGCGCTACGTCATGGGCTTCACGCTCGGCGCATTGCTCGTTGCGCTCGCCACGCTGCCGCGCCCCCGCCGCTTGATCCCGGTGTACGCCGCGCTGGGGCTCGCCCTGTGCGTCGCGCTCGAGGCCCGGAGTCCCGAGTTGCGCGTCGGCCTGGCGCTCATCACGTGGGCGCTCGCCGCGATGATCGTCGGCGGTCTCGCCCGCCCGCAACGCCGGCTGTCGTGGGCCGTTGTCGTCGTCACCGTCCTTGTCGCACGCGTGGTCCTTCGGCCATCGCCGTCACCACTGCTGGCCATCGCGGGCGCGGCGCTCGTGATCCTGTTCTGGATGGCCTCGCGCGCGGCGATTCGCCGGCGGCGACCGGTGCGATTCGCGCAGGGCGCGCTGGGCGGGCTGCTCGTGGCACTGGTCGTGACGTTCGGCCTCCGGTTCTTCCTGCGCGCGCGCGCGGACGTTGCCGCCGCGGAGCGCGCCGCGTCGCCGGAGTGGGGCAACGTGAGCTGGAGCGTCGCCCGTGCGCTCGCGGACCGTGGCATCGGCCCGGGGACGCGCATCGCGCTGATCGGCGAACACGCGCAGGCCTACTGGGCGCGCACGGCGCGGCTCAACATCGTCGCCTCGGTGCCGGGCCCGATCGTGCAGCGCTTCTGGAATCTGCCGGCGATCGAACGTGAGCGTTTGCTCAACGAGTTCGCCGCGGCCGGCGCGCAGGTCGCCATCGCATCGGAGCCGCCCGCCGGCGGCGTCCCCGATTCCTCCTGGACGCCCGTGCCGTACCGCGGGTGGATCCGCCGCCTCGCGCCGATCGCGTCTCGCTAGAGCTTGATCGCGGCGCTCGACCGCGCCGGCGTCATGCGGCCGATCGTGACTTCGGCCGGCACGCGCACCGGGCCGCTCGGCCGCGGATGCTCGCCGGACGCGCGGTCGTCGAGCCGCAGGTTGGCCACGATCCGCGACAGCCGTTCGGCGGCGCCGGAGAGCGTCCCCGCCGCGGCGGCGATCTGCTCCGTGCTCGCGCTTTGCTCTTCGCTCGAGGCGGCGACTTCCTCCATCGCGGCGGCGAACGATTCCGTGCCGCTCGCCAGCGAGTCGAGCTTGCCCCGCATGTCGCGCGCGAGCCCGTTCGCCGCCGTCACTGCCCCGCGGATGGAGCTCGTCCACGCGTCGGCCTCGGCAACCGCGCGCTCGATCTGGCCGAAGGAGGCCGAGCCCTCTTCGGTCGCGCCGCGCACGGCGCGCACCGTCTCCACCGTGCGCTCGGTCGAGGCGCGCGACTGCGCGATTCCGTTGAGCACCCCGCCGACCACGCGCTCGGTGCGTTCCGCGGCGTCCGACGACATCGCGGCGAGGCGGCGCACCTCTTCCGCCACCACGGCAAAGCCGTGGCCGTGCTCGCCCGCGCGTGCCGCTTCCATGGCCGCGTTGAGCGCGAGCAGCTTGGACTGGCGCGCGAGCTTCTGCACGAGCGTGACGAAGCTGCGCACTTCCTCCGATGCGTCGGCGAGCTGCTCGATCGCCGCGGCGCTGGCCTCCACGTCCACGGTGAGCGCGGAGAGCTCGCGCGAGCTCTCGTCCATGCGCGCGCGATTGTCGAGCGCGAGCGTGCGCAGGCGCGTGTTGCGGGCCACGCCTTCCTCCGCGCCCGCGTCGAGCTGGCCGGCGATGCCGACGAGGTTCTCCGACGAGCCGGCGAGCCCCTGGATCGTTTCGGCCATCATGTTCGCCTGCTGGCTCAGGTCCGCCGCAGTGTGCGCGATCTGCCCCGCCGACGCGGCCATCTCCTCGGAGCTGGCGGTGATCTCGGCGGTCATCGTGTTGGTCTCGTGCGCGGACTCGTTCAACGCGCTCGCGAGCCGGCGCAGCTCGTTGATCATCGCACCGGTCGCGCGCGCGAGTCGCCCGATCTCGTCGTCGGCGCCGATGTCGCTGACTTGCTTGGAGAGGTCGCCGCCCGCGACGGCTTCGGCGGCGATCGCGAGCTCCTCCGCGGGTCCGGTGATCCGCCGTTCGATGAACCGGCCGATGAAGCCGAGCAGGATCATGCCGCCCAGGCCCATGATCACGACGCCGGCAAGCAGCGCGAGGCGTGCGACGTTGTACGCGCGCGCCGCCTGCGATTGCTCCATGTGCGCGACGATGCGCCAGTGGCCGCCGTTCGTCGGCTCGACCGCCGCTCGCTGTGCCGACGAGTCGCCGTCGTACGTGAACGCGGTGCCCGCCGACTGTGTGGAGAGCGTGAGAAAGCCGCTCAGCGGCTTGAACCGCGTGCTCGGCACCGAGCTCGCGATCACCTTGCCCGACGAGTCGACCAGATCCACGCGCAGCGCGTTCCCGCCCACGCTTCCCTGGGCGAGCACGGAGTCCACCACCGACAGCCCGAACTTGACCTTGACGACCCCGACGCGCGTGCCGCCGTCGCGAATCACGCCCGAGAGGTCGACCACCGTGCGCTGGACCGCGGGGTCGACGGTGGCCTGGGCGCTGCTGATGCCGGCGTCCCACGCGGCCTGCCACCAGGCCTCGTCGCTCTGCACGAAGTCCGACGAGGGGGAGGTGGTCACGGCGTTGTAGCCCCAGCGGTCCGTGAGCATGACCTCGGCGATGTCGAGCTTGGGCAGCAGCCCCTTGAGGTAGTCGTTGGTTCCCTGGTCGACCTGGAGCGAGCGCGTTGCCTTGAAGCGCTTCTCGATCGCGGCGAGCGTCGAATCGGACATCGCCTTGCCGGTGCGGTTCGGCAGGCCCTGCCGTGCGGCTTCCTCGGCGCCCTTCTTCGCCGCGTCGATCACGCTCGGCACGGACGCGATGAGATCGACCTGGCGGGCCCGTTCCGCCAGCACGCGATCGACGAGCTGCTTGGACAGCGACGCCGCGTTGACGATGCGAGCGTCCTCGTCGCCGGCCATGGTCTTCTTGAGCACCGAGAGGCCGGCGTACGTGACGAGCGCCAGCACGATCACCGCGAAGCCGGCGATGATGGAGAGCAGGCGGCGGCGGAGCGATCGTGCCGAGTGGGCAGGAGCGACGGAGTCGGGCATCGCGAGAATGCTCGTACTGGGACGATGGTTCATCGGCCGCTAAATTGCGCAGTTACCATGACAGAACCGATCCATCACGCCCCGACCGACGAATCGGCCGGGTACCAGCCTGCCGCGATCGAGCGGAAATGGCAGGAGCGCTGGGAGACGCGCGGCACGAACCACACCGACCTCGTTGCCGGCGCGCGTCCGTTTTACGCCTTGATGATGTTCCCGTATCCGTCCGCGGAGGGGCTCCACGTGGGCAACCTCTTCGCGTTCACGGGCAACGACATCTATGGACGATTTCAGCGTCTGCAAGGGCACACGGTGTTCGAGCCCCTGGGCTACGACGCCTTCGGCATCCATTCCGAGAATTTCGCGCTGAAGGTCGGGACTCATCCGGCCGTGCTCATCCCTAAGAACATCGACAACTTCCGGCGCCAGCTTAAGCGTGCGGGGCTGATGGTGGATTGGCGGCACGAGCTGTCGACCACGGATCCCGAGTACTACAAGTGGACCCAGTGGGTCTTCCTCGAGCTGTACAAACGCGGCCTGGCGTACAAGAAGCGCGCGGCGGTCAACTGGTGTCCGAACGACAAGACGGTGCTCGCCAACGAGCAGGTGATCGCCGGCGAGTGCGAGCGGTGCGGCGCCAAGGTGGAGCAGCGGTTCCTCGAGCAGTGGTTCTTCCGGATCACCGACTACGCGGGGCGGCTGCTCGCGAACCTCGACTGGCTCGACTGGTCGGAGTCCACCAAGCTGGCGCAGCGCAACTGGATCGGCCGGTCCGACGGCGCCGAATTGAGCTTCCGGGTGCAGGATCTGGAGGAGCTCACCGGCACGGCGACGATCGCGAGCGGGCTGAGCGGCGAGTTCACGGCGCAGCCGGTGGACATCCGCGTGTTCACGACCCGTCCGGACACGATCTTCGGGGCCACGTACCTCGTGCTCGCGCCGGAGCATCCGCTCGTCGACACGCTGACGACCGACCCGCAGCGCGCGCCGGTGGACGAGTACAAGCGCCGGGCGGCCAAGCAGGACATCGTCTCCCGGAAGGTGAGCAAGGAGAAGACGGGCGTCTTCACGGGCTCGTTCGCGGTCAATCCGGCGACCGGGCAGCCGATCCCGATCTGGATCGCCGATTACGTGCTGATGGAATACGGCACCGGCGCGATCATGGCGGTGCCGGGCCACGACGAGCGCGATTTCGAGTTCGCGAAAGTGTTCGACCTGCCGATCGTGCGCGTGGTCGCGGCGCGCGGTTCGCACGACCTGCGTCCGCCCGCCGACGAAGCGTTCGTCGAGACGGAGCACGTGCACACGGTGAACTCGGGCCAGTTCGACGGGCTCGAGGTGGCCGAGGCGAAGCGGCAGATCGTCGAGTGGCTGGCGGCGCGCGGCCACGCCCGCGGCGTTGTGAACTATCGCCTGCACGACTGGTGTATCTCGCGGCAGCGCTACTGGGGGCCGCCGATCCCGATCATCTACTGCGAGACGTGCGGCACGGTGCCGGTGCCGGAGAAGGATCTGCCGGTGGAGCTCCCGTACGTCGAGGATTTCAAGCCGGACGACACGGGGATCTCGCCGCTCGCGCGCGTGGAGTCGTGGTATCGGGTGCCGTGCCCGAACTGCGGCGGCGAGGCGCGGCGCGAGACGGACGTCTCCGACACGTTCCTCGACAGCGCGTGGTACTTCCTGCGCTACCCGAGCACCGACTTCGACGCCGTGCCGTTCGATCCCGCGCTCACGAAGAAGTGGCTGCCGGTCACCTCCTACATCGGCGGCAACGAGCACGCGGTATTACACTTGTTGTATTCACGTTTCGTGACGATGGTCCTGCACGACGCGGGGCACCTCGCGTTCGAAGAGCCGTTCACGAAGTTCCGCGCGCACGGCATGATCATCCGCGAAGGCGCGAAGATGTCGAAGAGCCGCGGCAACGTGGTGAACCCGGACGAGTACATCGAGAAGTGGGGCGCGGACACCTTCCGCACCTATCTCATGTTCCTCGGGCCCTACGAGGAGGGGGGCGACTTCCGCGATCAGAGCATCGCCGGCGTGCGCCGCTTCCTCGATCGGCTGTGGGGCTCGGTCACCGGCGCGACCACCGAGGGCGCCCCCGACCGCGACGTGCTCCGCAAGCTGCACCAGACGATCAAGAAGGTCTCGGCCGACGTGCCGGCGCTGAGCTACAACACCGCGATCGCGGCGATGATGGAGTACATCAACGTCGTGCGCCGCGGCGAGCGCACGGCGCACCGCGACGAGGTCGAGCCGCTCGTGCAGCTCGTCTCGCCGTTCGCGCCCCACATCGCCGAGGAGCTGTGGGAGCAGCTCGGTCACACCGGGAGCGTGTTCGACGCCGGCTGGCCGAGCTTCGATCCGGCGCTCGCCGCCGAAGAGGCGGTGACGATCGCCGTCCAGGTGGGCGGCAAGATGCGCGGGACCATTCAGCTTCCCGTGGGCGGCACGCAGGAGGCGGCGCTGGCCGCCGCCATGGCGGAGCCGTCGATCGCGAAATTCGTCACCGGCACGCCGAAGAAGGTCATCTTCGTGCCAGGAAGAATGCTCAATGTAGTTCTCTAACGATCCGCTCGGGCGGCCTGCCCGAGCGGCATCACGCGATCAGGCGCGCGATCCAATCGCCGACGAAGTACCCGACCACGGCGACGCCGAGGCCGACGACGAACATGTCGAGGCCCGAACGGAACACGCTGCGGCCGGTGAACACCGAGCGCGCCGCCCCGACGATCCAGTGCGACGCCATCGCGATCACGAACGCGATCACGATCGCCGCCGTGCCCGACCAGAAGAAGAACGGGAACACCGGGATCAGCGCGCCGATCCCGGTCGCGAGGCCCGTCACCCACGCCTCGCGCATCGGCGACATGTGCGGATCGCCGATCCCGAGCTCCTCCTGCACCTGCTCCTCGAGCATGCGCTGCGGATCGGCCATCACCTCTGTCGCCAGGGCGCGCGCCGAATCCGGCGCCATCCCCTTCGCTTCGTAGATCAGCGCCAGCTCGTCGCGCTCCACCTCCGGCATCAGCGCGATCTCGTCCCGCTCCATCGCGATCTCGTTCGCGTAGACTTCCTGCTCGCTCTTCGCCGCGAGATAGCCGCTCGAGCCCATCGACAGCGCGTCGGCGATCAGGCCCGCCACGCCGGCGAGGATCACGGTGTGATGCTGCGTCGATGCCGACGCGCCGATCACGCCGGCGACCAGGCCGAAGTTCGCCGTCAGCCCGTCGTTGAAGCCGTACACCACGTTGCGCAGGAAGCCGCCCGATGCGGTGCGGTGCCATGGCTCGCCCGTGCGCCCCGAGATCTGATTGAGCGTTTCCGCATGCTCGGCCGACTCGCGCGCCAGCGTGAGCGATTCCGTCGCGCCCGGCGCCCCGCGCGCCGTGCGCCGGTGCATGTCGAGGTAGCCCTTCACCTCGCGGCCTTCTTCGGCGAGCAGCATCGGGAGCAGAAAGCCCGGGCCGAACACCTTGCCCAGGCCGGCCAACAGCCGCGTGCGCGCGCTCGGCCGGAACTCGCCCGGCGTGCGCCCATGCTCCCGGAGCAGGCCGGCCCAGATCTGCACGTGCCGATCCTCGACCTCGGCGAGCCGGCGGTAGAGATCCTTCTTGCGCGTGTCCGGCTCGGCATCCGCCAGCAGCCGGTAGAGATACGCGGCGTCCGCCTCGTCCTGCCAGTGATGCTCGAAGACGTCGAGATCCGGTGTCTGCGTCGGCGTGGTCATGTCGATAAAGCTAAGCCGCCCGCGGTTCGGCGGAACGAGCCGGCGCGCGAGTAAACCGTTTTCCGCCGAGCGCGTGACACACGAGTGCAACCCAACGGATCACGAGGGATTATGAGAGTGTCTGCAATCGTTCCGATCGTGGCGGCCGCGAGCGTCGTCGCGTCGGGCATCGGAGCACAGCAGCCGCGCGTCGTGCGCGTGCGGCCCGGAGTTCCCGCGCCGCCGATGTTGATGGCGTTCGACCAGCCGCGCGCCGTCATCGGCGTGACCACCACGAGCGACGCCGAGTCGCGCGACACGCTCGGCGTGCTCGTCACCAGCGTCCGCGCCGGGAGCCCGGCGGAGAAGGCGGGGATCGAGGAGGGGAATCGCATCCAGTCGGTGAACGGGGTGAGTCTGAGGCTCTCCGCGGCCGACGTGGGCGATCGCGAGATGGCCGGCATCATGGCGCGGCGCCTCACCCGCGAGCTCGACAAGCTCGCGCCCGGCGACAACGTCGATCTGCGCGTGTACGCCGACGGACACGCGAAGAGCGTGACGGTCAAGACGCAGGATCCGGAGGAGCTCTACCGGCCCGCCGCCATGCGCCGGCTCGACGATCGGGCGACGCTCGGCCTCAACCTCGCCGTCACGGGCTCGCCGCGCGATTCGATCGGCGTGTTCGTGCTCTCCGTCGACGAGAACGGTCCGGCGGCCAAAGCCGGCATCCAGGAAGGCAGCCGTATCGCGGCGATCAATGGCGTCGACCTGCGCGAGCACGGCGCGTCGAAGGATGCCGATGACGACGTGTTCATGCTCCGGCGCTCGAACGTCAATCGCCTCGAGCGCGAGGTCGCGAACCTGAAGCCCGGCGACGACGCGACGCTTCGCGTCTTCTACAACGGGCAGTATCGCGACGTGAAGGTGAAGAGCGCGCGCATGAGCGACCTGCCGAGGGCTCGGCGCACGATGATGATCATGGGCGACGACTTCATGCCGCCGATGCCCGGGATGGCGATGTCGATCGACGCGCCCGAGATCCAGAGCCGCGTACGCCGCGCGCTCGACGAGGCGAGCATCACCTCCGGGATGGCGCTTCGCGACGTCGGGCGCGCGTTTGCCCGCATCGGCGGCAATCGCGTCGAGTGGTAGCATGCGCGCAGGGGCGTGGTCGTCGCCGCGCCCCTGCGTTCGTCAGAACTCGACCTGCGCTCCCAGCTCGACGACGCGATTGGGCGGAATGCCGAAGAACTCCGTGGCCGAGCGCGCGTTGCGCGACATGATCACGAACAGCTTCTTGCGCCAGCGCGTCATGTGCGGCAGCACCACGTCGTCCGGTGCGCGCCGGGTGCCCGGCTTGCGCTCGCCATCGGCGATGATGATCCGCTCGCGGCCGAGATAGAACGTGGTGTCGGTGGGGCGCGTCTTGAGCCCGAGCTCACGCCCGCGGTGCAGAATCTCCGGCACGTTCGGCGATTCCATGAAGCCGTACCGTGCGCTGATGCGGAAGAAGCCGTGCTCCAGCTTCTGAACCGAGACGCGCTCCGCCGACTTCACCTCGGGCACATCCTCGGTGAGCACCGACATCAGGATCACCTGCTCGTGCAGCACCTTGTTGTGCTTGAGGTGGTGCAGCAGCACGACGGGCACGCCCTCGTTCGACGAGGTCATGAACACGGCGGTGCCCGGAACGCGCGGCGGCTTGCGTCGCCCGACGTCGCTCAGGAAGAGATCGAGCGGCAGCGCGCCGGCGTGCAGCGCCTGGTTGAGGAGATAGCGCCCCTTCTTCCAGGTGCTCATGAGCGTGAACACGCTGATCGCGACGGCGATCGGCACCCAGCCGCCGTGCTCGATCTTGATCACGTTGGCGGCGAACAGCGAGAGATCGATGGCGAGGAAGCCGGCGGTGATCGGGATGATGTGCGTGAGCGACCAGTTCCAGCGCGAGCGCGCCACCACGGCGAAGAGGAGCGACGTGATCGCCATCGTGCCCGTGACCGCGATGCCGTACGCGGCGCCGAGCGCCGTCGAGCTCTCGAACGCCACGACGAGGAGCAGGCACCCGATCATCAGCAGCCGGTTGACCTCGGGAATGAAGATCTGCCCCGCCTCGCGGGCCGACGTGTGCACGATCGTCACGCGCGGCGAGTAGCCGAGCTGCACGCTCTGCTGCGTGAGCGAGAACGCGCCCGAGATCAGCGCCTGCGACGCGACCACCGTGGCCACGGTGGCGAGGATCACGAGCGGGATGAGCATGGCGCGCGGCGCGAGCAGATAGAACGGATTCGCGACCGCCGTGGAGTCGCGGAGCAGCAGCGCGCCCTGGCCCATGTAGTTGAGGAGCAGCGCGGGCAGCACGAGCGAGAACCACGCGAGCCGGATCGGCCGCTTGCCGAAGTGTCCCATGTCGGCGTAGAGCGCTTCGGCGCCCGTCACGGCGAGGACGACCGCACCCAGCGTGAGGAAGCCGACGCGTCCGTTGATCATGAAGAACCGGATGCCGTACGCCGGGTTGAGCGCGAGCAGGATGCGCGGCTCGCGCACGAGCTCCGCGAAGCCGAGCGCGCCGATCGTCACGAACCACACCGTCATGATCGGCCCGAAGGCCACGCCGACCCGTCCGGTCCCGAACCGCTGGACCGCAAAGAGGGCGAAGAGGATGATCATCGACAGCGGAACGATCCAGTGATCGATCGACGGCGTCGCGATGTGCAGGCCCTCGACCGCGGAGAGCACGGAGATCGCCGGCGTGATGATGCCGTCGCCGTAGAGCAGCGCCGCCCCGAACAGTCCGAGCGATATCAGCACGATTCGTCGCCGGGAGTCGCTCGCGCGCCGCTCCTTCTGGAGGATGAGCGCCATCAGCGCGAGAATGCCGCCTTCGCCCCGGTTGTCGGCGCGCATGATGAACACGATGTACTTGACCGCCACGACGAGCACGAGCAGCCAGACGATCAGCGACAGCACGCCATAGACGTTCGCGATCGTCGGCGCGATCGAATACTCCTTGGACGTGAAACACTGCTGCAGCGCGTACAGCGGGCTGGTGCCGATGTCGCCGTAGACGATCCCCAGCGCGGTGAGCGACAGGAAGGCGAGGCGCTTGCCCGTGGGGTTCGCCTCGACGTGCGCACGTTCGCGCATTGCCGCGTGGAAGCCACTCGTGTTCGTGGCGCCGGGCGGTAGAACGCCCGGCGCCTGACCCGAGGTCGGGGCAGGCTGCGCCTCGGCCGGCTGAACTTCGCCGGCGGAACCCGAGGTGCGTCTAGGTTCAGCGGTCATGTATAAGCTGCGGGCCTGGCCCGCCTCACACGCGCATGGTTCGCGGGGCCCCCATCTGCACCCCGCCACTACGCAAAAATGGGTCGCGGAACTCGTCCGCGACCCATCGTCCAATCTAGCGCCGACTGCCGGTCAGTCCAGCACCAATTCGGGCAAGCGCTGGCGCGACAACTACTTGCCCAGCGCGTCGATCTCCGCGGTGGCCTTCTGGACGATATCCCGAATCTTGGTCAGCTTCTCGGTGTCCTTGATGTTCGACGTTGCTGTACCGTAGGTGGCGCGAGCGAGGCGCTGAAATGCCTGGTTCAGCTCCATCATCGGGGCGTCGGTGAAACCGGAAACGAACTTGGCGATCCGGTCGAAGATGTCGTTCACCGTGGTGCTGTGCTCGGCGAGGTGGTTCCGGCCCTCGTCGGTGATCTCGTAGATCTTCTTGCCGCCCTCCTCGGGAACGACCCGCGCGTATCCCATGTCCTCGAGCATCGTGAGGGTGGGGTAGACGGTTCCAGGGCTCGGAGCATACGACCCTCCGAAGCGGCTCTCGAGTTCCTTGATGATGTCGTAACCATGTCGCGGTTTCTCTTCGAGAAGGCGCAGGATCACGTACTTCAGGTCACCCTGCTCGAAGAGCCGAGCGGCGCGTCCGCGCCAGTGGCGGACGCGGGGCGGGGGGCCGCCCCACCAGTCACCGAACCCCTCCCAATTCCAGCGACCCCGACGGCCGGCGCCGGCGCACTCGCCTGTGTCGGACCCGAAGAAGAACGGCTGAGGCATGATGTATCTCCGATATATCGTTTGCGATAACGATATAACGTAAGATATATCGGCGCAAGAGAGGCGAGCGGAATACCAGCTCCGGAAAGTGCCGAGCGCGCGGAATTCGTGCGGCGGCCTGTTCAGCGCAGTGCGGCCGGGAACGCCGCGTGCGTTAGGCCATCGACCGGCTCGCACGGGGCGGGCCGGCATTCGATGTGGAGGAGCACATGGCAGACGATCTCGATCGGGACGGCCTGGAGAACCAGATCAAGGGTCTGGGCAAGGAAGCGGAAGGCCGGATTCGCAATTCGGTGGGCGGGCTCGCCGGCGACGCGAGCGAGCAGCTGCGCGGCAAGGCGAAGGAATTCGAGGGGAAGGCGCAGCGGAAGATCGGCGAGAACGAGTCCGACGCGGCGCGCGATCGCGAGAATCCGTAATCACGACCGGCGGCGGCGCTCGATCGTGCGCGCCGCCGCCGGCCATCGCGTCATCGATCCGTAATCCGGCGCTCATTGGCCCGTCACGGGCCGTTGAGAGATCCCTCATCGAGGTGTCATGCCGGGCTCACGCCGCCGTCATGCTGCGGCAATCCGGCGGTCGTATGCTCCCCTCGAGCGGCAGTGGTGCCGCTCCCGCGACCATGTGGAGGGAGCATGCTCGGAGTCCTGCTGGAGTCCCGCGCCCCGCGACAGCGGCGAGCGGGGAGCGCCGCGATGAGCGTCGCCGCGCATGTCGCCGTCGCCGGCGCGCTCGTCGCGACCGCGGCGCACGCCACGCGATCGGCCCCGGAGCGTCCATCGGCCGTCGTGCTGCGGTTCCCGCCGCCGCCGGCCATCCCCATCCGCGCGCAGTCAGGCCCACCGGCCGCCGGGCCGGCATTCGCCGCGCCGCGCATCGATGTGAGCCGGCTGGTGCTGGACCACGTGCCTCGTGCGATCCCGCCCGTCGTGAACGTCGCCGCGACGCTCGCGGACCTGCCGATCGGCCCGGCGGCCGCCGGCGCCGCCCGCGGCGTGCCGACCGGCATCGTCGACACGGGTGACGGTTCGCCGGCGGATGAGCAGTGGGTCGGCGCGGCGGTGCTCACGCACCTGCTCGCGACGGCCACGCCCCGGTACCCCGAGTCGCTTCGTGACGCCGGTGTCGACGGCGAGGTCCTCGTGCAGTTCACGGTGGACACGAGCGGGCGCGTCGACGCGTCGACCATCAGAGTTCTCAGATCGACGCACGGGCTGTTCACGCGTGCCGTGCTGGACGCGCTGCGCCGGTTTCGATTCGCGCCGGCGGTGGTCGGCGGGCGTCGCGTGCCGGCGCTGGCGGAGATGCCGTTCGAGTTTCGCATCGCGCGGTGACCGGCGCCGCGGCCGCCGGGATGCAGAACGGGGCGGGATGCGCATCGCATCCCGCCCCGTGTCATCGCCCGCTCGAGCGTTACTCGTAGCGCAGCGCGACGATCGGGTCGAGCACGGCCGCGCGGCGCGCCGGCCACACGCCGAACGCGATCCCGACGAAGCCGGAGAACGCGAACGCCATCACGATCGCCGTGCTGGAGACCTGCGTGTTCCAGCCCGCGGTCTTGCTCATGATGAGCGCGCCCCCGGCGCCGAGAGCGATGCCGAGCACGCCGCCGAGCACGCAGAGCACCACCGCCTCGATGAGGAACTGCAGCAGGATGTTCCAGCGCGTCGCCCCGAGCGCTTTGCGAATGCCGATCTCGCGCGTGCGCTCGGTGACCGACACCAGCATGATGTTCATGATCCCGATGCCGCCGACGAGCAGCGACACGGCGGCGATCCCGGAGAGCAGGTAGGTCATCACCTGCGTGGTCTCCTGCGCCGTGTTGAGGAAGTCCGCCTGGTTGCGGATCTGGAAATCGTCCGGCGCGCCCTGGCGGATGCGATGCTGGCGCCGGAGCACGCGCTCGATGTCCGCCATCGCGTCGGGGATCGCGTCCTCGCTCTCGGCGAGCACGCTGATCGACGCCAGGCGATCGATGCCGTTCACGCGGAAGCGCGCGGTGTTGATCGGGACGAGCACTTCGTCGTCGGGGTTCTGGAACGCGTTCGCCGAGCCCTTGGAGGCCATGACACCGACGACCGTGAACTGCGCGCCGCGGATGCGGATGTTCTCGCCGATCAGCGCCTCGGGCGTGCTGATGCCCATGTTGTCGACGACCGCGGAGCCGAGCACGGCGACGCGCTGCGCGCCCTCGTTGTCGGCGGCCGTGAACATGTGCCCCGCGGCCATCGTGTACTTGCGGACCTCGAGGTAGTTCGGCGTCGTGCCGACGATGGTCGTGCTGGTGTTCTTGTTCCCGAACACCACCTGCTGCTGCGAGCGCATCTCGGGCTGCACGGCGACGACGTTGGTGGCATGCTCGTCGATCGCCTTGGCGTCCTCGATCGTGAGCCGCTGCACGGCGCCGGCGATGGCGACGCCCATGCCGCGCTGCTGGCCGGGGTTCACCGTGAGCAGCGTGGTGCCGAGCGCCGCGATGCGGTCCTTCACCGCCTGCTGCGCGCCGGTGCCGAGCGCCACGACCGCGATCACCGCGCCGACGCCGATCACGATGCCGAGCATCGTGAGCAGCGACCGCAGCTTGTTGGCCCGCAGCGCGCCGAGGGCGACGCTGATGATTTCTCCAATGAGCATTCGATCAGCCTCCGCGACCGCCGCGCCCGCCCGGACCACCGCCGCCCAGCGGCGTGGCGTTCTGGCGGATCCGATCCTGCATGGCCTGGCGCTGCGACTGGAGGGCGAGTGCGCTGAGCAGCACCACGTGCTCGCCTTCCTTGAGCCCGCTCACGACCTCGGTGTAGTCGAGGTTCGACTGGCCCGTCTGGATGATGCGCGGCTCGAAGTGCGTCTTGCTGCTGTCGGCGACGAAGGCGAGCGCGGTCTTGATGCGCACCTGCTGTCCCATCTCCGGCGACGGCGTGAGCGCGCCCGTGCCGCCCTGGGCGCGCGTGCCCCGGCCACCCTGCGTACCCTGCGCGCTGCGCTGGAATCCGCCGTTCTGCGCGCTCTGGCCACCCTGCATGCGGCGGCAGGCCGACGCGGTGCGTGGATCGATGCCGAGCTTCGTGTAGATGGCGTTCATCGCCTGCATCTCGGGGCTGCCGCGGAATCCGCCGCCGCCCGGCTGGCCCTGGCCGCCCTGCTGACCGCCGCCAAAGCCACCGCTCCGACGCTGGCCGTTGCCGCCGGCGGAGCCACCGCCACCCTGCGGCCGCGCCGCGGCGCTCGCGCCGGCTTCGCTGCCGCCATTCCGACGCTGCCCGCCGAAACCGCCGCCGAAGCCGCCCTGGCCGCGCATGGCCATCATCTTGTTCCGGATGCTGTCGAGCTGCGCCTTCTCCTGCGGGTGCTTCGCGAGCACCGCGTCGATCTTCGCGCAGTCCTGGGCGGACACCTGCATGCCGAACCCACCCTGTCCGCCTTGTCCGCCGAACCCACCCTGCTGCGCCACGAGCGCGACGTCGCCGCCGGAGGTCGCCGCGCCCTGCGCGCCGGGCTGTCCGCCGGGCTGTCCGCCTGGCGCACCGTTGCCGCCGCCACCACCGTTCCGACGCCCGCGACCGAAGCCGCCGCCGCGACCGACCGGATTGAAGCCCTGCGCCTTGAGCATCGCGTTGATCGTGTCCGCGCTGAGGCCGAGCATCGCGCCCGTGGCCACCGCTTCACGCGGGCTCTTGATCGCGTCGTTCGGGATCGCGAGCACGTTGTCGCGCTCGTCGATCAGCACCGAGACTTCGCCGTTCATGCCGGGGCGGAGCAGGCCTTCGCCGTTCTGCAGGTTCACCAGCACGGGGAACATCGTCACGTTCTGCTGCACGACGGCCTGCGGCTCGATCTTCTCGACGGTGCCGCTGAAGCGCCGGTCCGGGTACGCATCGACCGTGACGTTGGCCGGCTCGCCCGGATGCACGTTGCCGATGTCCGTCTCGTTGAACAGCGCGCGGATGCGCACCACGCCAAGGTCGGCCATCTGCACGATCGTCGTGCCGCCGCTCACCGAGCCGGTGGCCGAGGCGATCACGGTGCCGACCGCCACGTTCTTCGTGATGACCGTGCCCTCGCTCGGCGCGCGCACGGTGGCGTCCTCGAGCGCCTGCTTGGCGATGTCGAGCGCGGCCTGCGCGTTCACGACGCCGGATTTCGCGTTCTCATAATTCACCGCGACCTGCTCGTACTCCTGCGGCGTGATGACGCGGGCCTTGAACATCTCCTCGTTGCGCTTCTTGTCGGACTCGGCGACCTGCAGCTTGGCCTGCGCGGCGTCGAGCGCCGCCTTGGCCTGGTTGTAGCGGTTCTGCACGTCGCGGGTGTCGATCTGCACGATCAGGTCGCCGGGTTTGACCTGCGTTCCCGTCTCGACCGGCATCTGCGTGATCACGCCGGACGCCTTCGACTTCACGTCGATGATCGTGATTGGCTCGATGGTGCCGTTTGCCTGGGCGTCGACGATGATGTCGCGCCGCGTAACGGTGGCGGTCTGCACGGCAGGTGCGACCTGCTTCTTGGCGCACGCCGCCGCGGCAATGACGAGGACCGCTCCGAGATATCGTCTCACGTGACTCGTTCTCCTGAAATCGGCCACGTGGAGTGGCCGGGGTCTGTACCCTCATTACGCGACAGCGGGTCCGAATGCTGACGAGGCGGCCGACGGATCGTCTCGCTCGGCGCCGTTGGCGGGGCCGCACGCTCGAAGGGCCGAGAGCGCCGCTCTCGGCCCTTCGCGCACCGGTCGCGGCGTTGCCTCAGGGCAGGTCGCGGCCGATCACGGCCTCGATCTGGGCGCGGGCGTTGCGGTAGTTGAGCCGCGCCTGAATGAGCTGCTGCCGCGCGGTGACGAGCGCCGTCTGCGAGTTCAGCACGTCGAGCAGCGTGGAGGCGCCGAGGTTGTAGCGCTGCTGCTGCACGCGCAGGTCTTCCTCGCTCGCCTGCACGTTGATCTGCTGCACGCGCATCGTTTCCTCCGCGTTGCGCAGCGTGGCGAGGTCGGTGATGATGCTCTGCTGCGCCGCGAGGTTGGCGTCTCGCAGCTGCGCCTGCGTGTTCTGATAGCTGATCTCCGCCGCGGCGATGTTGTTCTCGCGCGTGAATCGGTTGAAGATCGGGTAGTTCAGGCTGAGGCTGATGCCGCGCGTGTACGGATACGGATTGCTGTTCAATCCGTAGAGAGCGTGCGTGCCGCTGCCGGAGTAGCTCAGGTTCGCGGTGACGGTCGGGAGGTACGCCGTCTTGGCGGATTTCTCGGCGGCGCGATTGGCGTTGAGCTGCGCCTGGAGCTGCCGGATCGCGGGGCCCTCGAGCGCGAGCTGCATGATCTGCGTGCTGTCGATCGGCGCGACCGGGTGGCCGACGGTGTCGGCGGGATCGGCGGTCACGAAGTAGGGCGTGCCGACGAGGCGCGTGAGCGCGGCCGTCTGCGTGCGATAGGCGTTCTGCGCGGTGAGCAGCGCGAGCTGCGCGTTGCCGACCTGGACGACGCTCCGCAGCGAGTCGGAGACGTTGGCCGCGCCGGCTTTCACGCGCGCGATCGACTGCTGGAGCTGGAGCTGCGCCGCTTCGAGCTGCGCGCGCGCCGCGCCTTCGGACTCCTTGGCCGCGAGGATCGCGTTGTACGCCTGCTTCACCTGCAGCGAGACGTTGTACTCCGTGTTCACGGCGGACGCCTGCTGCGCCGCGACGTTCGCCTTCTGCGTTCTGATGTCGGCGAACATCTTGCCGGCGTCGAAGAGCGTGATCTGCGAGTTCAGGCCGGTGTTGTACGACCAGGCGGGCACGTAGTCGATGAGCTGATTGCCCGGGCCGACGCGCTGCCCGGCGCTCTTGCTCTGGCCGGCCGACGCGTTGAGGGTGGGGATCATCGCCGCGCGCGCGGAGCGCACGTTGTTGTTGGCCGTGCGGATCGCGTTCTCGGCGGTGATGTTCGAGACGTTGTTCTCCCTCGCGAGGCGGACCGCCTCGTTGACGGAGATGGGATGGAACGTCGTATCCGTCACCTGCTGCGCCGCCAGCAGGGCCGGCGTCGCGAGCAGCAGCATCACTTTGCTAAACATTGCCTCTTTGGCTCCTTTGCCTGTTCAGAATCCCGTCGTGCTTTGATTTCCGCGCGGCGCGCGTTGAGCTTGGTCAACTGGCCCGGGGTGAAGACGGACTCGATCTCCGCGTGGAACCGGCTGCGAATCGAGTCCATGGCGGCGTGCTGCGGCGCGAGGAGCGCCTTCATCTCGCAGTCCTGCTGGAATGCGAGCGAATCGATCGTCGCCCGCTGCTGCTCCGACAACCCGAGGTCGTCGTAGAAGCGGCTCCGGAGCGGACCGTACTGCGAGGTGAAGCTCCGGTGCCGCATGTATTTGTCGGCCGAGAAGCCGAGCACCCCGCCGACGAGCAGCGCGCCGAGGAGGAACGTCAACGCCTGTTGCTTTGCGTGCGCCATACGATCTCCGAGTTAGCGGCCGCCAAACAGGTAACGAATGCGCGCTTCCCGGTCGTCCTGGAGGGCGGGCCGGACCGCGGTTGCCGCCGGCACGGGCGGCGCGGACAACATCTGATCGGCGGCGATGTCCGCCTCGGTCTCGCGAGCGCGATACATCGCGACCCCGGCGACGATGAGCAGCACGGCGGCAGCGGCGAGCGCGGGACGCACCCAGCGATCGAGCTCGGTCCACCAGCCCAGCTCCACATCGGCCACGCGGGCCATGATCCGGGCTTCCAGCTCGTTCCAATACGCGTCGCCCGCCGGGGCAGCGTAGAGCGCGCGCAGCCCGCCCACCACCTCGTCGTCGTCGTTGTTGGAGAACAGCCGAATGTCGGTCATAGATCGCTCCGAACGTCCTTCAAGATGCGGCGCAACGCCGCGCGTGCATGATGCAGGTCCGAACGGGCCGTGCCCTCCGGAATGCCAAGCATCTCACCAATCTCCCCGTGCGTGAAGCCTTCCACGTCGTGCAGCACGATCACGGATCGCTGCCGGTCCGTGAGCTGCGTCAGTGCTTCGTTCAACCGGCGGCGCAACTCGTCCGATTCGCCCGGATCCCGGAACGGCATCGGCACCGCTTCCGGCAGCTCGTCCGCGTCACGGACTTTCCGCCGGCGTACCAGATCGAGCGACGCGTTGGCCATGATGCGGTAGAGCCACGCGCCGAACGGCTGATCGGGAAGGAAGCGGTCCAGTGCCTTGAAGGCGTGGAGAAAGCCTTCCTGAACCGCGTCTTCCGCGTCCTCGTGCGTGAGCACGATCGCGCGACACACGGCATACGCCCGACGCTGATGCGCACGCACGAGCCGCGCGAACGCGTCCGTGTTGCCGCGCTGCGCCGCGATGACCAGCGCGCGCTCGTCGGCTCTGGCGTCAACCGTCGACGTCATTCCGATCGGGCGAACAATGGTTGTCGCAGCAGTCATCGAGACGTGGCCGGTGTCCAGTCTCAATAACGGCGTGGGCGGGGAAACCGTTGATCTTCAGCGGGGCTGCTCCTGTGCGGCGCCCGGGCCGGCGCCGGCGTCGCCCGCGGACTCCGCCGCCGGCACTCCGGCGAGCCCGATCGCGTCAGCCGCCCCGCGCAGCGCGTCGATGACGAACTGAATGTGCTGATCGAGATCGACGCCGAGCTCCTGCACGCCGATCATCACGTCCTCGCGGCTCACGCCCTTCGCGAACGCCTTGTCCTTCATCTTCTTCCGGACGGATTTCGCATCCACGTCGTGCACGCTCTTCGACGGCTTCACGAGCGCGGTGGCGGTGATCAATCCGGTGAGCTCGTCGACCGCGAACAGCGCGCGCGCCATGCGCGTCTCGCGCGGCACGTTGGTGTACGCGGCATGCCCGAGGATGGCCTGGAGAATGTCCTCCGGCCATCCGCGCTCGCGCAGGATGCGCACGCCGGTCGACGGGTGCTCGTCGGTCGGCGAATGCGCGGCGTTCGGATACCGCTCGTAGTCGAAATCGTGGATGAGGCCGGCGAGCCCCCAACGTTCGGGGTCCTCACCGTAGTGCGCGGCATACGCGCGCATGGCGGCTTCGACCGACAGCATGTGCTTGCGAAGCGATTCGCTCGCGGTGTACTCGTGCATCAGGGCGAGCGCGTCGGCTCGCGTCGGCAGCGCGGATTCGGCGGTCATGGCTCCCAATATACCGCGCGGAGTTTGCCTGAGGTCCCTGTCCTCAGCTTGCGCGCGCCGACGGCTCGGCGACGCGCGAGGCGATCTCGTCAGAGAGCGCCGCGAGCGTCTTGAGGTCGAACGGCTTCACGAGCACACGACAGCTCGTCTCGTTGACGAACGCGGAGACCGAAGCAGACTCGACTTCGCCCGTGCAGAACACGATGCGGTCCAGCAGCTCGGGGCGAACCTGCTTGAGCGCGGCGTGCAGCTCGATGCCGGAGACGTGCGGCATCTTCACGTCGGAGAGCACGAGATCGAACGATTCCCGGGCGTCGAGCAGACGCTCGAAGGCGCGCGCACCGTCTTCCGCTTCGACCACGGTCCACCCGCGCCGCCGGTAGAACCGCCCGAGCGCGCGGCGAATCGTCTCCTCGTCCTCGACGAGCAGCACGCGGCGTGAGCGCGGCGCGACGGCCTCGGGCTCCGCGGGCACCGTCGCCGCCTTGAACTCGCCCGACGGATACAGCGGAATGCGCACCGTGAACTGCGCGCCGCCGCCATTCCGCGCGTCGCGATTGTGCGCGACGATCGTCCCGCCGTGCTGCTGAACCACACCGAGCGACACCGAGAGTCCCAGGCCGGTGCCGTACCCCGTAGGCTTCGTGGTGAAGAACGGCTCGAAGATTCTCGGCATCACGTCGTCCGGGATGCCCGGCCCGTCGTCCGCCACCTCGAGAACGAAATCGCCGTCGTGCACGCGAGCCGACACGGTGACGCGGCCGCCGGCGCCCGCCGCGTGCGCGCCGTTCACGATGAGATTCGTCAGCACCTGCTCGACGCCCGCGCGATCGGCGTACACGGTCGCATGCCCCGCGTCCACTTCCAGCGCGACATCGAGCTCCGCGAGCTGCGGCTGCAGCGCCCGCGCGACCTGCTCCAGAAACGGTCCGGTCTCCAGGGATTCGCGAATCGCCTCTCGGCTGCGGACGAACGACAGCAGGTCGCGCACGATCGCGCGCGACCGCCGCGCCTGCTGCGCGATGATCCCGAGCGCTTCCGCTTCATTCGCCGGGCGCTCGTTCATGAGCAGGTCCTCGGCGAAGAGCAGAATCGCCGAGAGCGGGTTGTTCAGTTCGTGCGCGACGCCGGAGACGAGCTGGCCGAGCGCGGCGAGCTTCTCCGACTGCCGGAGCGCCCGCTCCGTGGCGCGCATGGCCGTGACGTCTTCCACGTAGCCGTCGAAGTACTCGATTCCGCCGCGCTGGTTGCGCGCCGCGTACACCCAGATGCGCACCACGATCGTCGCGCCGTCCTTGCGGCGCCAGTTCACGTCGAACGCCTTGCCGTGCGGCCAGCTCTCGTACGCCGCCACGAGACGCGCGCGCTCGGTGGGATCGGCGTAGATCTGCTCGATGTTGATCCGCGCGAGCTCCTCGGCGGTATAGCCGAGCATGCGGCAGACGGCGGGATTCAACGTCACGAACCGACCGTCGAACGTGACGCGGTAGATCCCGTACGGCGAGTTGTCGACCACGGAGCGGTAGCGCTCGTCGGCGACGGTCTCGGGCGGCGCGTCGGGCGTCGAGCGCGCGGCGCGGTCGTGCGGAGTGTTCACGTGGTCGGATCGTGCGGAGCCGGTCGGGCTCGGTGGTGGGACGTGCGCCTGTCAGACGATCTCGGCGCGGGCTAGGATACGCCCCATGCCACATCTGCGGTCGGTGACCTTGCGCCAGGCGCCGGAAGGCGGCGGCGACCGCTTTCCATTCAGCGTGCCAATCATCCGTTCACTGAAGACGCTGCCGCTCGATGCGCCGGTGACATTCTTCGTGGGCGAGAACGGGTCGGGGAAATCCACGCTGCTGGAAGGCATCGCCGCCGCGGCGCAGCTGCCGGCGGTCGGCGCCGAGGCGATCGAGCGGGACGAGACGCTCGACGCACAGCGCGCGCTCGGCCGTGCCCTCGCGCTGACGTGGACCACCCGCGTGCGCCGCGGGTTCTTTCTGCGCGCCGAAGACTTCTTCGGGTTCACGAAGACGCTCGCCCGCACGCGTGCCGACCTGCAGCGGCGGCTCGCCGAGCTCGAAACCGAATACGAGGGGCGCGACTACGCGAAGGGGCTCGCGCGCATGCCGCTCGTCGGGTCGCTCCAGGACATGGAGCGCCGCTACGGCGTGGATCTGGACGCGAACTCGCACGGTCAGAGTTTTCTGAAACTGTTCCAGTCGCGGTTCGTGCCGGGCGGCCTGTACCTGCTCGACGAGCCCGAGGCGCCGCTCTCGCCGCAGAGCCAGCTCGCGCTGATGGCGCTGATCGGCGACATGCTGCGTCAGGACGCGCAGTTCATCATCGCGACGCACTCGCCGATCCTGCTGGGTTTTCCGGGGGCCGTGATCTACAGCTTCGACCGCGCGCCCGTGGCGCGCGTCGCGTACGAGGAGCTGGACCACGTGGTCATCACGCGCGACTTCCTGACGGCGCGCGACCGCTACCTGCGGGAGCTGGAGCTCTGAGCCGCTCGCCGAGGCGAGCGGCCCCGGTGCTACTTGGTGGCCTCGGCGGCCGGGCGCTCGTGCGCGTAGTGCGCGTTGGTCATCGCGACGATGGTGCGCAGGATCGCGAAGATCACGATGGCGCCGATGATGAGGCCGAGGAATGCGGCCTTCATGTCGGAGCCGTGCGGGTGGGTATGGTCGTCGTGTGCGGTCATGGAGGGGAGATCGGGTCGGTGGTCACGCCACGCGCACGGAGTTCATCACGTCGTTGCGCTGCAGCTTCTTCATCACGTCGAGGCCCTGGGTGATCTTGCCGAACACGGTGTGGACGCCGTTGAGGTGCCGCGTATTGTCCTCGCTGAGCACCATGAAGAACTGGCTCCCGCCCGTGTCCTTGCCGGCATGCGCCATGGACAGCGCGCCCACCTCGTGCTTGTGCGGGTTGCCCGCCGTCTCGCACTTGATCTTGTAGCCGGGGCCGCCCGTGCCGATCCGCGGATCGCCCGCGGGCAGATCGCGCGAGAGCGGATCGCCGCCCTGCACGACGAAATCGGGAATGACGCGGTGGAACTTCACGCCGTCATAGAACCCGCTGTTGGCGAGCTTCTCGAAATTGGCGACGGTGTTCGGCGCTTCCTTGTCGAAGAGCTCGGCCGTGATCGTTCCCTTGTTCGTCTCGAACGTGGCAGTTTTGGACATGCCCCAAAGCTAGGGCGACCGACGAACGTTCGGAAGTGAAACGGCGGTGAAACGGCGGTGAAACGGCGGTGCGACGGCGACGGAGCGCTCCGAGCTTCGCGCCTCAGCGGGCTCGCTTTCCGCGCGCGGGCGCCGAGGCCATGAAGTGGTAGATGCGCGGCACCTTGCACCCGGCGAGCTGCGCCGGCTCGAACTTCCACTTCCCGATCACGCTCTTCACGTTCCGCACGAGCCACGGGCTCGACGCCGTCACCACCTTGAACGTGGACATGTCCGCCTTGCCGAGCGTGTCGATGAGGATGTCGATCTTCACGTCGGCGCTCCCGTCCTTGCGGAGCGCGCTGCGCGGCGGCCGCTGGAGCGCGGGCGGCCTCGTCACTACCGGCGACGGAATGCGATCGACGGCGAGGTCGGGTTTTTCCAGGGCGCGGCGCAGCGCCTCGGCGCAGTCGCCGGGCGCGACCGGCTGATCGGGCGGCGCGATGCGAGCGGCCGTCGTCTGCATCTCGATCGGCGACGGATCCGGCTCGGGAGCCGGCGGCTTGCTGCAGGCGGCGATCAGAGCGGCGGCGGGGAGCAGGCGTCGAAGCATGAGCGTGGGGTGGGGTGACGATCCGGTCATACCCGGGAGGACGGGCAAAGATCGTTCAGGAAACAAACCTCGCACTTGGGCTTGCGCGCCTCGCAGATCGTGCGCCCGTGCTCGATGAGCAAATGTGAAAGCAGGGTCCACTGCTCGCGCGGAAAGAGCGCGATCAGGTCCTGCTCGATCTTCACGGGATCGTCGTTGCGCGTGAGGCCGAGCCGTTGCGTGACGCGGCTCACATGCGTGTCGACGACGACGCCCTCGTTCGTGTCGAACGCGTTCCCGAGGACCACGTTCGCCGTCTTGCGGCCGACGCCCGGCAGGTGCACGAGCGCGTCCATGTCCTTCGGCACGCGGCCGCCGTGCCGCTCGACGATGCCGGCCGCCATGCCGATCAGGCTCTTGGCCTTGTTGCGGAAGAAGCCGGTCGACTTGATCATCGCCTCGAGCTCCTCCGGGTTGGCCTCGGCGAGCGCTCGCGGGGTCGGGTATTTCTCGAACAGCGTCGGCGTGACCATGTTCACGCGCTTGTCGGTGCATTGCGCGCTGAGAATCGTCGCGATCAGGAGCTGGAACGGCGTCTTGAAGTCGAGCGCACAGTGCGCGTCCGGATAGTGCGCGACGAGCCGATCGTAGATCGTTGCCGCGTACTCGCGCGTCGGCGCCTTGCGGCGGGTGGCCTTGTGGACGGCCGCCTTGGCGGCACGCTTCGCGCGCTTTGCGGATTTGACGGGCTTTCGGGCGGGCATGAGTGTTTTCTAATGACTGTCGCGCCGGGCGCGCGCGAACTGGAGCACCGCGTCGGCGGAGCGGGCGTTGAGGACGTCGGCGGCGGTGAGCCAGCCCTTGCGGGCCGCGCCGACGCCGAACTCCATGTTATCGAGTCCCGTCTCGGAATGCGCGTCCGGGCCGATCTCGATCGTCACGCCGAGCGCCTTGGCCCGGCGCAGATGCCGCCAATCCAGATCGAGCCGGTGCGGATCGGCATTGAGCTCCACCGCGACGCGCGCTTCGGCCGCCTTCTGCAACACCGCATCCAGGTCGAGCGCGTAGGGCGGGCGGTTGAGCAGGAGCCGGCCGGTTGGGTGCGCGAGGATGGTGAGCCGCGGATCGTCGAGCGCGCGGAGGACGCGCGCGGTCATCGTCGCCTCGTCCATCGCGAAGCGCGAGTGAATGGAGCCGACCACGAAGTCGAATCGATCGAGCAGGTCGTCGTCGTAGTCGAGCCGCCCGTCGGCGAGGATATCCGCCTCGATGCCTTTCAGAATGCGAAAGTCCGTGAACCGCTCGTTCAGCTCATCGATCTCGTCGAACTGCGACAGCACCTGCTCGCGCGAGAGACCGCCGGCGTAGAACGCCGCCTGCGAGTGATCGGTGATGCCGATGTAGCGCCAGCCGCGCGCCTGGGCGGCACGCGCCATCTCGGCCACCGTGGCCTTGCCGTCGGAGTAGAGCGAATGGCAGTGCAGCGCCCCGCGAATGTCGTCCGGCTCGATGAGATGCGGGACCACGCCGTGCTGCGCGGCGTCGATCTCGCCGTCGCCCTCGCGCAGCTCTGGCGGGATCGGGGCGAGTCCCGCGCGACCGTAGAGATCGCCCTCCTTGGGCGTCGGCACCGGCGATCCGTCGAACGACAGGAGATCGTCGTCGATGGCGTAGCCCGCGCGCTCGAGCAGCGTCGTCATCTGCTCCACGTGCTCCACGCTGCCCGTCGCGCGCCACACGGCCGCGCCAAAGCGATCGCCGGTCGTGCAGCGGAGGTCCAGCCGCGCGCCATCGACGAACGTGATCGATGCGCGCGTGCCGCTGGTCTCGCTCTCGCGCACACCCGCGACCCGGGTGAACGATTGCGCGACCGCCGCGGGATCGCCAGCGCACTCGGCCACGATCACGACGTGGCCGGCGACTTCCATGCGCCGCCGCAGCGCGCCGGCGATCGCCGCACGCGCGACGTGCGGGTGCGCCTCGACGGCGGCGAGCAGTTGCCGCGCCTCGATCATCGCGTGGTGGTAAAGGCGCAGATCGCCTTCCTCGCGCGCGCGGGCGATCCCGTCGAGGATCTTCGTCGCCGTCTTGGGGCCGAGCTTGGGGATGGTGGCCAGCCGCCCGTCGCGAGCCGCCTGCTCCAGCTCCTCGACGGTCTGGATGTTCAGCGTTTCATAAACCTGGTGGATGCGCGCCGGCGTCATGCCGGGAACGCGCAGCATCTCGAGCAGCCCTTCGGGCGTGGACTCGCGGAGCTGCTCGAGGTAGCGCGATTCGCCCATCTCGACGAGGTCGCGCACCACGGCGAGCGTCGCCGGTCCCAGGCCGCGCAGGCCGGCGAGCTCGCCCGATCGGTACAGCGGCGCGAGATCGTCAGCGCCGAGCGCGCGGAGCGCACGCGCGGCGCCGTGATAGGCGCGGCACTTGAAGCTGTTCTCTCCCTTGAGCTCGAGGTACGCGGCGATCTGCGAGAGCGCGTGTGCCGCCGTGCGTGAATCCATGGTCGACGCCCGTCGCGATGGGACGAGCTACTCTTCCACGCCAGCGCTGTGCCGGAGACGGTCGACGCACTCGTGCAGCTGCCGCTCCGTGAGCTCGATCTCCTGCTTCGCGCCGTCCTCGTCGAGGAGGCCGTCGCGCATGGAGATCGCGATCTGATTCAGGTAGCGGATCTTGGTGAGGATGTCGTCGGTCACGCGCCGCAGGCGCATGAACCGCCGCTTCTCGGCGAGGGCGCGGCGGTGGCGCAGCTCGAGCTCGGCCGACGTGAGTCGCCGCGCCAGCGCGATCACCTCGTCACGCGTGCGGCCCGGAATCGCCGCCCGGTCGGGCAGCCCGGCGTCCTCCCAATCCTCTTCCGCGAACCAGAGCCGGCCCACGTATTCGATGCCGTCGAACGCGACGCGGCACGTGACCGTGTACCGGCGTCCGAGGTGTTCAATGGTCGCGATGTACGGTTGCGTGGAAGATTCCGGAAGCGGCATGGCGATGATCGTCGGCGGGGGTGGTCGGACCGCCGATATGCTGCTAGAAACTACCGAATCCGGCGGTCCTCCGCAGGAAATCGCGGATGGCCGCGAAAAGCGCCTGCGGCTGCTCGACGTACGGCACGTGGCCGCTCCCGCCGAGCACGACGAGCTCGGCGCCCATGGCCCGCGCCGCCGCCTCGGACGAGGCGAGCGGGATAGGATCCTGCCGACCATGGACGATGAGCGTCGGGCACCCCACCGCGTCCAGTGCGCCCGGCGCGAGCAGGTCGAAGTCGCCGAGGCTGTCCCAGATCGACTGCTGCACGCGGCCGATCACGCGGAAGGGCGTGAGATCGTGGGCAGCGCCCGGATCGGCGAAGTAGCCGGCGACGCTCAGCTCGAACGCGCGCTGCCTGTAGGCGTCGGGATCGCGGTCGCGAAGCCCTGAGCTGGCGAGCTCGGCCCGCAGCTCCGCCACACGCGCACCGTTCTGCCGGCGCGAGAACTCCTCCTCGAATCGCGCTCGGTACTCGCGCGTGACCGGAGCCGGATCGATCAGCACCATGCGCGCGGGGACGTGCCGCGTCTCGCCGTGTGCGGCGCGAATCGCGTACAACATCGCGAGCAACCCGCCCCACGAGTAGCCGACGAGCGTGAGCGGCGCCACGCGCAGCTCGTCGAGCACGGCATCGAGGTCGTCCACCTGCGTTCGCCAGGTGATCGGCGTGCGATCCTCCGTCTTCGACCGGCCGCCGCCGCGCTGGTCGTAGAAGAGGAGATCGTACTCGTCGCCGAGGGCGAGGAGCTGTGGCAGCAGATAGTCGTGGTGCGCGCCCGGGCCGCCGTGCAGGAACACGAGGGGCGGTGCGCCCGCGGCACCGTATTCGGCCCAGTAGAGGGGGACCGGGGTGGAGGTGGTGAAGCCGGAGGCGCGCGGGGGAGGGATGGGGGCCATGTGACGGCGAAAACTACGTCAGGATGGCGACCGCCGCCGACGCAGGAGCCCGACGTTCACCCGAGCGCCGTCCGCGCTGCGATGCGTGCGGTATTCACGTGCGCCTGCACCGTGTTCTCGATCGGCTCGCCGTAGCCGCCGGCGATCGTGACCGCGACGGGCAGTCCGATCTCGCGGCACTGCTCGAGCACGATCGTGTCGCGCCGCGCGAGGCCGTCGAACGTGAGGGCGAGTCTGCCCAGGCGGTCGGACTCGTGCGGGTCGGCGCCGGCGAGATAGATCACGACGTCGGGGCGCGCGGCGGCCAGCACGCGAGGCAGCGACCGCGCGAGGCGATCGAGGTAGACGTCGTCGGTCGTGCCGTCGTCGAGCTCGATGTCGAGGGTACCTGGCACTTTGTGAAACGGGTAATTCCGGCCGCCGTGCATGCTGAACGTGAACACGCGCTCGTCGCCGGCGAAGATCGCGTGCGTCCCATTTCCCTGGTGCACGTCGAGGTCGATCACGGCGGCCCGGGCGATCCGGCCGTCGCGCTGCAGCGCGCGGATCGCGATCGCGACGTCGTTGAAGACGCAGAACCCCTCACCATGTGAGGGGAAGGCGTGGTGCGTGCCGCCCGCGAGGTTCATCGCGATGCCGTGCTCGAGCAGTGC
>DASZUN010000205.1:0-5424 GCA_035547615.1 Gemmatimonadaceae bacterium
CCCAAGATGAATTCTCCCGGGGTTTTAAACCCCCTGAAGGGCCGTCGGAGACGACGACGTCGATAGGCCGCCCGTGGACGCGGAGCAATCCGTTCCAAGCGCAGCGGTCCTAATCGCCCGTGCGGCTTGACTACTCCCAAAGGTCCGCAGACATGCGGAACCATGGAAGCAAGCACTGCAAAGCACGCAAACATTGAGTAAACACTGATCCGATCTACCTGAAATTCAGCGTCTCACGAGCGCGCGCCTTCACCGGCCGCGCTCGTACATATTCGCTGGCGACTAGAGCGTAGGGGCCACACTCGTTCCCATTCCGAACACGATCGTTAAGCCCTACAGCGCCGATGGTACTCCGGTCGAGAGACCGCGGGAGAGTAGGCCGTCGCCGGCACCTCAATGCAAACGCCCCAGCCGTTTCGGCTGGGGCGTTTTGCGTTTCGCCCACCCGGCTCGTCCCCCCCCGGCCCGGCCGCCGGACGAGCCACGGCCAGTCTCTTGCGTTTTCCGCAGAGCAATGCCGAAGCTCGATCACCTGTATCTCGCCACGGGCGCGGTCGCCGGCGCCGCCGTCGTCATCCACGAACGGCGCACGCGCCGCCAGCTCGAGCGCGTCGCCGCCGCCGCACTCGAAACGCTCCTCAATGCGATCGAGGCGAACGACGAACAGACGGGCCTCCACGTGCGGCGGGTCGCGGCGTACGCCCTCGTCATCGCCGATGCCGTCGGCATGCACGAACGCGAGCAGCGCGCCGTCGAACGCGTCGCGCTCTTTCACGACATCGGAAAGATCCACGAAGCGCTCTTCGACATCGTGCACGAGCGCGCGCGACTCTCGGCCGCCGAGCGCCGCGCCGTGACCACGCATCCGGCGCGCGGCGCCCAGGTGCTCGCGCCCATGGAGCCCTTCTATCCCGAGCTCCCCGCGGGCGTGCTCGCGCACCACGAGCGCTGGGACGGCAGCGGCTATCCGCGCGGGCTGCGCCGAACCGAGATCCCGATCGAGGCGCGCATCGTCGCGATCGCCGACACCTTCGACGCGGTCACGCACACGCGCCGCTATCGCGCCGGCAGCGACTTCGAGTCGGCCGCCGAGGTGATCGCGCGCGGACGTGGGACGCAGTTCGATCCCGATCTCGCCGATCTCACGCTGCTGCCGCCCGTCTTCGCGCGGCTGCAGCGCCAGCGGCTCGCGTTGCACCGCCCGCGCGGCGGACGACGCGAGCGCGAACGGCAGCCCGCTCCCGATGTCACCTTTCGCTGGCGCTCGGAATCACTTCGCTCGCAGCGAGTCGGCTCGGCGCAGCACCGCGACTGAGTCCCAGGCGCGGCGCGCTTCGGCGACCGCCTTGTCGTGCTCGGCGATGCTCGTGCGGAATTCGTGGTGGCCGTCCGGAAACGCGACGAAGTACTCGAACGGCACGTTCGCCGGATAGAGCGCCGCCTCCAGGCTCGGGCGCCCGGGCGACGCGATCGGTCCCGGCGGCAGCCCCTTGTGCTTGTACGTGTTGTACGGCGAGTCGACCTCGAGATCCTTGTACAGCACGCGGTTCACGTGCTTGCCGAGCGCGTACTGCACCGTGGGATCGGCCTGCAGCAGCATGCCGTCGCGCAGCCGATTCAGGTACACGGCGGCGATCACGGGCCGCTCCTGCGGAAGCTTCGCCTCCTTCTCCACGATCGAGGCCAGCGTCACGACGTCGTTCCGCGAGAGATGGATCGTGTCGAGCCGCGCCGTCCAGGCGGGCTGCCACACGCGCTCGAACTGGCGCGCCATCATGTCGATCGCGGTCCGCGCCGTGGTGTGCTCGGGGAAGACGTACGTGTCGGGAAAGAGATAGCCCTCCACCGTGGGCGTGGGCACGTCCAGCTCGCGGAGGAGCGCGGTGTCGCGCACCGCGGCGTCGAGCGAGTCGAGCGGCACGCCGAGGCGCGCGGCGAGCAGCGGCTCGATCTGCGAGAGCGCGAAACCCTCCGGGATCGTAACGACGTGCACGAGGCCCTTGCCGCCGCGCAGCGCGTCGAGCACGAAGCCGTATCCGGCGTCGCGGTGCAGCAGGTAGGTGCCGGCCTTGATCGCGCGGTCGCGGTGGCGCAGTGATGCGTAAACTCTAAACATTCGCGGCCAGCGGATCACGCCGGCGCGGGCGAGCGAATCGGCGGCGACGCGGAGCGTCGCGCGCGGCGGAACCGTGACGCGCACGGCGGAGCCGGTGCCGCTGCCGCCGCACGCCGCCGCGAAGGCGAGCGCGATTCCGCCGAGGGCGGCGCGGCGCCGGTCAGGCCTGAAGACGGAGCGCATGCTGAAGGAGCACGGTCGCGGCGAGCGCGTCGACGTCGCCCTTGCGGCCTTTCGTCGAGCCGCCCATCTCGCGCACGGCGCGCAATGCCGCCGCGGTCGTGTATCGCTCGTCGACGAGCCGCACGGGCATTCCGGTGCGTTCCTCGAGCGCGCGGCCGATCGTGCGCACCTCGAGCGAGCGCGGCGTGTCGTTCCCCTCGCCGTCGAGCGGCAGCCCGAGCACGAACCCGCGCGCCTCGAGCGACTCCGCGCGGCGGATGATCTCGGCCACGGGCGGACGCTTGCCGGCCCGACGCACGATCACGCCGGCCGGCGAGGCAATGGTGCCCGTGGGATCGCTGATCGCGAGCCCGATGCGACGTTCGCCGTAGTCGATCGCCAACAGCCGTCCGCGGTCCGAGGGAGTGGGCACCGGGCCGTCGTGCGTCAGCCCTGCACCATCTGCTGGAAGAACTCCTTGTTGTTCTTCGAGCGCGACATCTGCGTGAGGAGGAACTCCATCGCTTCGACCTCCGGCATGTCCGCCAGGAAGTTGCGCAGCAGGTACACGCGGTTGAGCTCCTCCTGGGTGAACAGCAGCTCTTCCTTGCGCGTCCCCGACTTGCCGATGTCGATCGCGGGATACACGCGCCGCTCGGCGATCTTGCGCGACAGCACGAGCTCCATGTTGCCCGTGCCCTTGAACTCCTCGAAGATCACCTCGTCCATGCGCGAGCCCGTCTCGATCAGCGCCGTGGCGATGATCGTGAGCGAGCCGCCGTCCTGGATGTTGCGCGCAGCGCCGAAGAAGCGCTTCGGCTTCTCCAGTCCCTTCGCGTCGACGCCGCCGCTGAGGATCTTGCCCGACTGCGGCGTGACCGCGTTGTGCGCGCGCGCGAGACGCGTGATCGAATCGAGCAGGATCACCACGTCCTTGCCGCTCTCCACGAGCCGCTTCGCCTTCTCGATCACCATCTCGGCGACGGCGACATGGCGCGTCGCCTCTTCGTCGAACGTCGACGCGATCACCTCGGCGTCGACGTTGGCGATCGTGTCGGTCACCTCTTCCGGACGCTCGTCGATCAGCAGGATGATGAGCGTGACCTCCGGATGATTTTCGCGCACGGCGTTCGCGATCTTCTGCAGCAGGATCGTCTTGCCGGCGCGCGGCGGCGCGACGATGAGGCCGCGCTGTCCTTTCCCGATCGGCGCGATGAGATCCATGATGCGCATGCTCAGATCGCCGTCCTTCGTCTCCAGGCGCAGCCGCCCTTCCGGATAGCGCGGACGCAGGTTGTCGAACGGAATGCGCCCCTTCGCCGCTTCCGGCGCGCCCCCGTTGACCGATTCGACCTTGAGCAGCGCGAGGTAGCGCTCCCACTCCTTGGGCGGCCGCACCTGACCGGAGACCGTGTCGCCGGTGCGCAGGTCGAAACGCTTGATCTGCGACGGCGAGACGTAGATGTCGTCCGGGCCGTAGAGGTAATTCCAGTCCTGGCTGCGCAGGAACCCGTAGCCTTCGGGCAGGATCTCGAGCACGCCTTCACCCGTGAGCACGACGCTCTCATCGAGCATCTTCTGCTCGATACGGAAAATGAGGTCTTGCTTTCGGAGTCCCGAGGCGTCGTCGATGGCGTAGGACTCGGCCATCTCCTGCAGCTCGGGCACGGACTTGCGCTTCAGCTCGGCGATGTTCACGGACGTCGGCGTGACACCCAACGGTGGCACCTGACCGGAAGAGGAGGGTGGTTGCGCTGAGGGAGGGGGAGGGGGAGGCTCGAAGTGCGAGCGCGCGCCGTCGGCATTCGCCGGTTCTGCGCGCAGCCGACGCGGAGCGTGCGGCGGGCGAAGCGAGGGGCCTGAGTGCATGCGAAGCTATCGTTGCCGCGGAGGGGGGTCAAGGGCGCTGCCGTGCGCGGCTGCAATGCGCGTGCCCCGTGATGAAATTTCAAAAGGCGATGTAACGCAGTGGATGCTTCTGCACGTCGGCGAAGAGCGAGTCCATCGACGCGATGTCGCGGTGTAACCCTCGTACGATCGCCGAGTCGGTTCGGAAGCGGCCGATGGTACCGTTCGGACTCATAGCGAGCTGCTGCACCCGCGCGAGCTCGGCGCGCACTTCAGCTATCTCGCGCGTGAGCGTCGAGTCGCGCCGGAACCGCCCGAGCGAATGCTGATTGGAGCCGACGAGTGCGCGCAGCGAGTCCGCGGCGGCCATGGCTTCCTGCGCGCGCGCCTGCAACGCGCTGCGCTGACTCAGCACCATGCTCACCGTCCCGTTCGATGACGAGAGCCGGCCCATCACGCGGTCCGTGCGCGCGCGCACGCGGGCCAGCTCCGTCGAGCCGTCGAGTCCGAATGCACCGAGCGTGCCCTCGGCGCTGCGCAACTGCGCGCCGATCAGCTTCACGTTGTCGATGATCGCCGGCAGCTGGTGTGCGGCCTCGGTCGCCTCCGACGTGGTCGCCTCGTAGTCGGTCTGCGTCGCGGCGTGAATCGTGTCGCCGTCGCGCACGCCTTGGGCGCGCGCCGTTCCCGTCGTGACGTAGACGACCTCGTTGCCGATGATGCTTCCGCCGGTGCGCATCGACACGCGCGAGTCGCGCCGGATCTGCGGCCGCACGCGGTCGAGCACGTCGAGCGCGAGCACGATGCGATCGCTCGGCGAGGCGTTCGCCGACTGGAAGCCCACCCCCTTCACGAGTCCCACCTTCTGTCCGTCGAGCCAGACCTCGGTGCCCCGGATCACGCCGCGCGCCTCGTCCGTCGTGACGAACACACGGAACGTCTTTCCGTGCAGCGCCCCGACGTTTCCGAACAGCAGAATTGCCACGGCGAGCGCGGCGACGACCGCGATCGCAATCGCGCCAACGATGAGGTCGTTCCAGCGAGGTCGGGAGGCCATTGCTCAGGCGGGATGGACACCGGCGAGCTGAGCAAAGGACGGACCAGCGGAGTGCTGACGGTCAGCACCGCTGGACGCGCGCGACAGGATTCGAACCTGTGACCTTTAGCTCCGGAGGCTAACGCTCTATCCAGCTGAGCTACGCGCGCAGTGCCAGGGGTTCCCTGAGCAGCGATCCCTCTGCCCGTCCGAACCGCGACGAGTGCAGAGGGATCACCCTCTAAACATCGCACCCTGACGG
>DASZUN010000206.1:0-3795 GCA_035547615.1 Gemmatimonadaceae bacterium
GCGTGATCTGCTGCGCGCACCGACCAGCTTCTTCACCAATACACCAGTGGGCGACCGTGGCGCCTATTTTCTAGGCGGCTGGGACCACGCCTTCGCGATTCGGCTATGACGATTGTCACATAGCCGATGCGTTTGCGGACGGGAGTGGCATTTACGTCGCTCCCGTCCGCAAACGCCTCACGATTCCTGCGACTCGTACTGATCCTTGAGCGCCGCCACCACATTCGGGTCGGCGAGTGTCGTCGTGTCGCCGAGCGCACGGCCTTCCGCGATGTCGCGGAGCAGGCGGCGCATGATCTTCCCCGAGCGCGTCTTGGGCAGGTCGGCGGAGAACAGGATGTCGTCGGGCCGCGCGATCGCGCCGATCTTCTCGGCCACGAAGTCGCGGAGCTCCTCGCGAAGCTCGTGGTTGTGGTTGAAGCCTTCGCGAAGCGTGACGAACGCCGCGAGCGCCTGCCCCTTGATTTCGTGCGTCTTCCCGACGACCGCCGCTTCGGCGACCGCGGGATGCTCCACGAGCGCCGATTCCACTTCCATCGTGCCAATGCGGTGGCCCGCCACGTTGAGCACGTCGTCGACGCGGCCGAGGATCCAGTAGTAGCCGTCCTCGTCGCGCTTGGCGCCGTCGCCGGGGAAATAGAGATCCGGCCGCCCCGGCCATTTACTGAAGTACGTCTGCACGTAGCGGTCGTCGTCGCCCCAGATGGTGCGCAGCATCGACGGCCACGGCTTGGTGAGCGCGAGCAGGCCGCCGCCCACGCGAATCTCCTTCGCCTTGGCGTCGAGCAGCGCGGCGCTGAAGCCGGGAAGCGGCATCGTCGCGCTGCCCGGCTTCGTCTCGGTCACGCCGGGGAGTGGCGAGATCACGATCGCGCCCGTCTCCGTCTGCCACCACGTGTCGACGATCGGGCAGCGCCCGCCGCCGATCTTCTGCTGATACCAGATCCACGCCTCGGGGTTGATCGGCTCGCCCACGGAGCCGAGCAGCCGCAGCCGCGTGAGATCGTGCTTCGCCGGCCACACGTCGCCCCATTTCATGAAGGCGCGGATTGCCGTGGGCGCGGTATAGAGAATCGTCACGCCGTACTTCTCGCAGATCTCCCAGAAGCGATCCTTCTCCGGCCAGTCGGGTGCGCCCTCGTACATCACGCACGTGGCGCCGTTCGCGAGGGGGCCGTACACGAGATACGAGTGTCCCGTCACCCAACCCACGTCGGCCGTGCACCAGAAGACGTCGTATTCCTTGAGATCGAATACCAGTTTCGTGGTGGTCGTCACGCCGACGAGATAGCCGCCCGTCGTGTGCACGATGCCTTTTGGCTTACCCGTGGTTCCCGACGTGTACAGGATGTACAGCACGTCCTCGGCGTCCATCTGCTCGGGCTCGCAGTCCGCCTTGGCGTCGCGCATGAGGCGATGCCACCAGTGGTCGCGCCCTTCCTTCATGTCGGCGAAGGCCTCGTCGCCGCCCGCGCCGGGCCGGCGCTGCACGACGATCACGTTCTCGATCGACGGGCACTCCTCGAGCGCCTTGTCCGAGTTGCGCTTGAGCGGCACGATGGAGCCGCGGCGATAGCCGCCGTCGGCGGTGATGAGCAGCTTGCACTGCGCGTCGTTGATGCGGTCGCGGAGCGACTCCGGCGAGAAGCCGGCGAACACGACCGAGTGAATCGCGCCGATGCGCGTGCAGGCCAGCATCGCGATCGCCACCTCGGGAATGAGGGGCATGTAGATCGCCACGCGATCGCCGCGCCCGACGCCGAGCTTCTTGAGCACGTTGGCGAACTTCTGCACCTCGACGTACAGGTCCCAGTACGTGAGCGTGCGGCGGTCGCCCGGCTCGCCTTCCCAGATGAGCGCCGCCTTGTTCCGCCGCGCCGTGCCGATGTGCCGGTCGACGCAGTTGACCGACACGTTGAGCTTGCCGCCGGTGAACCACTTGGCGTGCGGCGGATCCCACTCGAGCACCGTGTCCCACCGCTTGAACCACTGGAGCTCGGCCGCCTGCGATTCCCAGAACGCTTCGGGTGCCTGCGCGGCGGTGGTGTAGAGCGCGTTATCGGACACGTGCGCCGCGTGACGGAACGCGGCAGACGGGGGAAACTTGCGATTCTCCTGGAGGAGTGCGTCGATCTCGGACATGCGAGTCTGGGCTGATGGATCCTCGGGAAACTGCTGCTCTCGGCCATTATACCGGCGTCCCGGCGACGCCGTAAGCCATCTGCCGGCTTATCTTTGAGCCATGGCTCCGACCCCCGCCGCGGTCGAGGTGTCCGGACTCAGCCGGAGCTTCGGCCGACGCCGCGCCGTCGATGGCGTGGACCTGTCCATTCGCTCCGGCGACTGCCTCGCGCTCTTCGGCCCGAACGGGGCCGGGAAGACCACGCTCCTGCGCGCGATCGCCGGGCTGCTCAAGCCGAGCGCCGGCAGCGTGCACGTGGGCGGCCGCTCGCTCCGCGAGGACGCGCACGCCCGCGCGCAGGTCGGCCTAATCTCGCATCAGAGTATGCTCTACCGCGCGCTCACGGCGCGCGAGAACGTGGAATTCGCCGCGCGGCTGTACGGCCTCGCCGACGTGCAGCACGCTGCGACGCGCGCGCTCGAGCGCATGCGGATCCTCGATCGCGCCGATGCGCCGGTGCGGGCGTTGAGCCGCGGGCTGCAACAGCGCGTGTCGATCGCCCGCGCGATCGTGCACGAGCCCACCGTGGTGCTGCTCGACGAGCCGTACACGGGCCTCGACGCCGCCGGCAGCGTCGCGCTCTCGGACATGCTCCTGCTGCTCCGTTCGACCGGAGCGGCGCTGCTGCTCGTCACGCACAGCGTGGACGAGGGGCTCGCGCTCGCGTCGCACGCAGCGGTCATGCTGCGCGGGCGCATCGTGCGCAGTGACATGATCGGTGCGATCGACATGAACACCTACGGCGCGGAGTATCGCGCGCTGGTGCTGGGCGACGGCGCGGGCCGCGCGCCCGCCGGAGCGGTCGCGTGAACGGCGGCGCGCGCGTACCGGGCACCGTGAGCGCGGCGTGGATCATCGCCCGCAAGGACCTCGCGATCGAGTTCCGCACGCGCACGGCGTTCCTCTCGGCGCTCGTCTTCGCGATCCTCGCGCTCTGCATCTTCTACTTCTCGTGGGACGAATCGGTGATCACGCCGGCGGAACGCGCGCCGGGCGTGCTCTGGGTGGTGCTCGCGTTCTCCGGGCTGCTCGGGCTCCAGCGCGCGTTCGGCATCGAGGAGCACGACCGCGGCATCGACGCGCTGCTCGTCGCGCCGGTGAGCCGCGAGGCGATCTACCTGGGCAAGGCGATCGGGAACCTGCTCTTTCTCTGCGCGATTCAGCTCGTCACCATCCCCGCGCTCGCGCTATTCTACAATCTGCCGCTCGGGCGCCCGCTGCTCATCGTGTCCGGGATCGTGTTCCTGGCGATGGTGGGCATCGTGGCGGTGGGCACGCTGTTCAGCGCGATGGCGGTGAACACGCGCATGGCGGAGCTGCTGCTCCCCATGCTCAGCCTGCCGTTCTTCGTTCCGATTCTCATGAACGCGGGGCAGGCCACGGTGCGCGTGTTCGCCGAGCGCCCGTACGCCGAGTGGTCGTCGTGGTTGAAGATCCTCATCGCGTTCGACATCGTGTTCGTCGTCGCGTGCACGCTCGCCTTTCCTTTCACGCTCGAAGAATGACATCGATTCCGGCGCGCGACACGATCGCGCCCGCCACTGCGCCCGCCGAGGTGAAGCCGGTGTTCGGCTGGTTCACCGTGCTCGCGGTGCTCGCGGTGGCCGGCGTCT
>DASZUN010000207.1:0-8660 GCA_035547615.1 Gemmatimonadaceae bacterium
CCCGCGTCAGTATCTCTAAGCTACCCTCGCCTCCCGGCGTGTCAAGCGTCGAACACTACCCCGATGCGTGCTGGAGCGCCTTGCGCCCGGCCCAGCCGAACGGCCAGCCGGGCAGGAACGCGGCGAGCGCCAGCGCGAGCAACGAGAACCAGAACGTGACGCGATATGCGCTCTCGAATCCGCGCATCGTCTCGTGACACGCCGAGCGCATCGCCGCTCCCGCGCGCACAAGCGCCGCCGCGCCCGCGGCGGTGGTCGATTCGCAGATCCCGATGCCGGCGCGAGCCGCCGCGGGCGCCTGCTCGACGCGCTGCTGCATGGCGCGCGTGGCCGGCGACTGCGCGCTCGCGACGATCGTCGCCAGCACGGCCACGGCGATCGCCTGCACCGCAAAGCGGGTCGAGTTGATGAGCGACGAGCCGCGCGCGACACGCATCCGCTCGACCGTGCCGAGCGCGGTCGCATAGGTGCTCTGCACGGTATTGCCGAACGCGAAGCCGCGCATCGCCATGAGCATCGCCACCCACGTGATGCTCGTCGTGCCCGTGAGCCGCGAGAGCTGCCACGTATTCACCGCGAGCACGCTGAAGCCCACGACGACGAGCGGCCGCGGGCCCACGCGATCGTAGAGGCGACCGGCGATCGGCGTCACGATGCCGGCGGTCACTGCCAGCGGCAGCAGGATCAACCCGGTGTGGAACGCGGTGCGCCCGCGCACCATCTGCAGGTAGATCGGCATCAGGAACTCGGCGCCGAACAGCGCCATCACCGTGACCCAGCCGACGAGGGTCGCGTTGAGAAATATGATATTCGAGAACAGGTGAAGGTCGAGCAGCGGATCGCGCGCGACCTTCGCCTCGACGACGAAGAACGCGAGCAGCCCCACGCCGCCGACGGCGAAGCCCGCGAGCACGGGCGGCGCCGTCCACCCGGCGTCGGCGGCGATGCCGGCCGCGTAGAGCAGCCCGCCGAAGCCCACGATCGACGTCGCGAGCCCCCACGGGTCCAGTCGCACGTCGCGGTCGGGCCGGAGCTCGCGCAGGAGCCTGGTGCCGAGCACGACCCCCAGCACCCCGACCGGCACGTTGATGAAGAAGATCCAGCGCCAGAGCCCGTGATCGACCAGGTAGCCGCCGAGGATCGGCCCCAGCGCGGGCGCGACGAGCAGCGCGATGCCGTACAGCCCGAGCGCATAGCCCTGCTCCTCCGGCGGGAACGCGGCGAACAGCATCGCCGTGCCGAGCGGCATCGCGACACCGCCGCCGATGCCCTGCAGCGCTCGCGTCGCGATGAGGAGCGGCAGCGCCGGCGCGATCCCGGAGCCGAGCGAGCCGACCACGAACAGCGCGAGCCCGGTCAGATACATGCGCTTCATGCCGAAGCGATCGCTCAGGTACCCGGCGAGCGGCGTGGTGATGCCGAGCGCGAGCACGTAGAGGCTCACGATCCACTGCGACGCGCCGAGCGACGCGTGAAACTGGTCGCGCATCGTCGGGAACGCGACGTTCACCACCGTCGTGTCCAGGATGACCATGAAGATGCCGAACACGACGACGCCGAGCACGCGCCACTTGTAGCCGTCGGGCTGCGCCGGCGCGTTCTCGGGCCGATGGTCGGATGTCAGTTCTCGGGCCGGCTCGGCCACGGGGCTCCTCGTCTCGATCGTTCGCGGAGGAGCAAGGCACGATCCCCGCCACGGGATCGGCGCGCGCTACGGCGTGCGGTTCGTCGTGTCGCCGGGCGTCGTGAAGCGGTAGAGCAGTTCCTTGTTGCCGCGCACCATGCCGAACACCTCGCGGGCAATGCGCTCCTGCGTCCTGGGGTCGTGCTCGACGAGATTCTCGTACTGCCGGAGCGAGTCCACGACGTGGCGCAGCGAATCGACCTGGTGGCTCAGCCGTGCCTTGGCCCGGCGCTGCCGGAACAGGTCCAGCGTGCTGAACTCGCCGCCCTGCACCGCAAACGCAAGGGCCGCCACCGCGAGGATGGCGACCCCGATGCGTTTGAGAACTGTGAATCGATCAGATGCCATAGAGCGCGCCGCCGGGGAATTCCGCGGCGTGCCCGAGCTGCTCTTCGATGCGAAGCAACTGATTGTACTTCGCGATGCGATCCGTGCGGCTCGCCGAGCCCGTCTTGATCTGTCCGGCCCCGGTCGCCACCGCGAGATCCGCGATGAAGGTGTCTTCCGTCTCACCCGAGCGATGCGAGATCACGGAGAGGTATCCCGCCGCGCGCGCCATCTCGATCGCCTCCAGCGTCTCGCTCACCGTGCCGATCTGGTTCACCTTGATCAGGATCGCGTTCCCGACGCCGCTCTCGATGCCCCGCGCGAGCCGCTCGGTGTTGGTGACGAAGATGTCGTCACCCACGAGCTGGCACCGGTCGCCGATCGCCTGCGTCAGCTTGGCCCACCCCTCCCAATCGTCCTCGGCGAGGCCGTCCTCGATCGAGACGATCGGGTATTCGTCGAGCCAGCCCTTGTACAGCTCGATCATCCCCTCGGCGTCCTTCTTTCCACCGCCGCTCTTCTTGAACGTGTAGGTGCCGTCCGAGTAGAGCTCGCTCGCCGCGCAATCGAGCGCGAGCGCCACTTCCTTGCCGGCGGCGTAGCCCGCGGCGTCGATCGCCTCGAGGATGACCTTGAGCGCTTCCTCATCGTTGCGGAGATCGGGCGCGAAACCGCCCTCGTCGCCCACGCCGGTGGCGAGCTTCCGCTTCACGAGCACCTTCTTGAGCGCGTGGAACACCTCCGCGCCCATGCGCAGCGCTTCGGCGAACGATTCAGCGCCGATCGGCACGATCATGAATTCCTGAAGATCCACCGTGTTGGTGGCGTGCGCGCCGCCGTTGAGAATGTTCATCATCGGCACGGGCATCACGCGCGACAACGGGCTGCCAAGATAGCGATAGAGCGGCAGCCCCACGGTCTCCGCGGCCGCGCGCGCCGCCGCCATCGACACGGCCAGAATCGCGTTCGCGCCGAGGCTCGACTTGTTCGGCGTGCCGTCGAGCTCGATCATCGCTGAATCGATTCCGAGCTGGTCGAGCGGATCGCGGCCGCCGAGCGCCGGCGCGATCGCCTCCTCGATGTTCTGCACGGCGTGCTGAACGCCCTTGCCGCCGTAGCGGCTGGAGTCCCCGTCACGCAGCTCGACGGCTTCGTGCTCGCCCGTGCTCGCGCCGCTCGGCACCGCCGCGCGGCCCATGATGCCGTTGGAGAGCATGACGTCGGCTTCGACGGTCGGATTGCCGCGGCTGTCGAGGATCTCGCGCGCGCGAATGTCGGTGATGGTCGCCATGGCGTATATCGGTGCAGGAAAGCGTGTGGAGGATTCGGTCGGACGCGTGCTTGAACCCTAACGGCTTCTAGGCCCGCTTCGCCACCGGATGCTCGGAGGTCACCACGCCGTAGCGCGCGCGAAGCTCGTCGGCCATCTCGTTCCAGACGGTCGTCATGAGCTCGGCCCGGTGCTCGTAGTCGTAACCGGCGGTCGGCACCGGCTCGAGGAAGTGAATGTCGACCACGCCGCTCCGGATCCAGAACGAGCCCTTGGGCATGACCTCGCGCGCGCCGTACACGATCGCGGGCACGATGGGCGCCTGCGACGCGATGGCGAGCACGAACGGCCCCTTCTTGAACGGCCGCAGGTGATAGTCGCGGCCGCGCGTGCCCTCCGGGCAGACGACGATCGCGCGTCCACGACGGACTTCCTTCGCCGCGACCTCGTACGACTCGAACGCCGACTTCCGGTTGTCGCGATCGATGAAGACGATGCCGGCTGCCTCCGCGGCGAACCCGAACAGCGGAATCTTCCGGAGCTCGGCTTTCGCCACGAAGCTGCACCACGGAACCACGGACGCGAGCGGCATGATGTCGAACCAGCTCACGTGATTGGCGATGACGACCGCGCCGTGCGCATTCTCGAGACGTTCGGCGCCGTGCACGCGGACCGTGACGCCGGCCGCTCGATTCATGGATTTCGCCCACAGGCGGATGCACCGGGCGTAGACGGAATCGCGTCCCTGCGGGAGCCGGAACAGGCGCGCGATCACCACGGTCGTGCCGAGCACGATCGTCATGACGAGCGCATTCACGGTGACAATCAGCGTTCGCATCACCGGGAAAAGTGATCGTGCCCCGAAGGCGCCGCAACGCGCGCGCCGATCACACGCACACCGTCTCCCGCCTCGACCGCGCCGATCGCCGTGAGTGGAATTCCGAATCGTGCCTCGAAGTCGGCGGTGTCGAGCGGTTCCGGCGACGTGAGCAGGAGCTCGTACTCCTCGCCACTCTCGAGCGCGAGCTCGGGCGCCACGCCGTCGGCGCAAGGAATCGCGCGCGCATCGAGCGCGATGCACACGCCGCTCGCCGCCGCGAGGTGCCGCGCGTCCGCCGAAAGGCCGTCCGAGATGTCGATCGCGGCGGAGGCCCCGCGTGCCGCGAGCCAGCCCGCTTCGGCAATGCGCGCGGCCGGCCGGGCGAACCGCTCGCGGTGTGGGCCCGCGTCGGCGCCATCGCGCAGCCGGTGCAGCGCGTCGGCCGGGCCGCCGAGCCGCCCGGTCACGTACACTCGATCGCCGGCGCGCGCGCCGGCGCGGGTGAGCGGCGCGTACGCGTGGCCGAGCACGGTCGTGGTGATCGACAGCTCGCTTCCCGCGCTCAGGTTGCCGCCGACGATGCACGTGCCCGCTTCTGTCACGGCGTCGCCGAAACCGTCGGCGAGCTCCAGCAATTCGGCGCGCCAGATCTCCGGCACGATGAGCGAGATGAGCACGCCGCTCGGATGAGCGGCCATGGCGGCGAGGTCGCTCAGCGCCGCAACGACCGCGCGCCGCCCGATCTCGCGCGGCGTGAGCCAGCCGCGCACGAAATGGCGCGACTCGACCGTGGTGTCGACGCTCGCGACGAGCGCGTCACCGCGCGCGATGCGGAGCACCGCGGCATCGTCGCCGATGCCGGTGGCGCGTGGGCCCCAGCGGTCCAGCATCAAGCGGATCGCGTCGAACTCGGCGCCCGGGCCGAGCGGGACGGCGTCGCTCACCGGGCGTCGCCCGACGCCGGCAGCTCGACCAGCACCGGATACCGCGTGGGCCGATCGTCGAACGTCCAGCTCTCGCGCAGCTCGGCGACGACGTCCTCGAGCGCGATCCCGCGCACGCCCGCATCGGGCGACGTGGGCACGCGTTCGGCGGCGCGCCCGTGCACCCAGGCACCGATTGCGCCGGCCACGAACGGATCACCCGTCTGCGCGAGCATGGTGCCGGCGATGCCGCTGAGCACGTCGCCGCTGCCGGCGGTCGCCAGCGCCGCGGTGCCCGACGCGCTCACGAGCCGGCCTCCGTCGGGCGCGGCGATCACGGTCGGCACGCCCTTGAGCAGGACCGCGGCGCCGGTCGTCGACGCCAGAGGTACTCCCACGGTGAAGCGGTCCGCGAGCACGTCTTTCGCCTCCATGCCGGCGAGCCGCGCGAATTCGATCGGGTGCGGGGTGAGCAGCGCCGGGCGCGCGGCGAGCAACTCGCCCAGCTCGCGCGCGCGGTTTTCGAAAATCGTAATCGCGTCGGCGTCGAGCAGCGTGGGGCCGCGCCAGCGCCGGAGCACTCGGTCGAGCAGCGCGCGGCTGTCGTCGTCGCGCCCGAGGCCGGGGCCGACGACCACGGCATCGGCCCACGAGCATAGTTCGTTCTCCATCGAAGTGTCGTCGCGCGGCCATTCGGCGGCGAGCGCGTAGGGCTCGGCCTCCTGCACGATCGGCACGCTCTCGCGCGCGACGAACAGCTTGACCATCCCGATGCCGCTGCGCAGCGCCGCGCGCGCGGCGAGCATCGAGGCGCCGGCCATGCCGCCCGCGCCGCCGACGATCGCCAGCTTCTTGCGAACGCCCTTGTGCGCGCTCCCCGGAATGGGGGGCACGTGCGCCGCGACCCACGGCTCGTCGATCAGCACCGGCGCGCCGTCGCCCGGACGCGCATGCGCATCGAGGCCGATGTCGAGCACCACGATCGCGCCGCACTGGTCGCGCGCCACGAGATGCCCGCGCTTCACGGTGCCGAAGGTGAGCGTGAGATCCGCGCGGACACACGCCTCGGCGGCCTCGCCGGTCGTCGCGTCGACGCCGGTCGGGAGATCGATCGCGGCGACGGCGGCGCCGTGTTCGCGCATGCGGGACACCAGCGCGACGCCCGAGGCGATCGCGCCTCGCGGAGCGCCGGTCGCGCCCGTGCCGAGCATCGCGTCGACGACGATCGCGGCCGACGTGAACGCCTCGGGAAGGTCGCCGGCGTCGATGGACCGCACGGCCTCGTCGCCGAGCACGGGGGTCGCGAGCGCACGCTCGGCCGCGCCGTCGGGCGAACGGGTGACGAGGGCTTCGAGGACGCGCACGCGCACCCCGCTCGCGGCGAGCGCGCGGGCGACCACCCAGCCGTCGCCGCCGTTGTTGCCGGGCCCGGTGACGACGAGCACGCCGCCGGCGAGCCGGTCGCGCCAGCGCAGGGCAATCTCCGCCGCCGCGGCCGCGCCGGCGCGCTGCATGAGCGCGCGGCCCGGAACGCCGGCGGCGATGGCGGACGCGTCGCGCGACGCCGATTCACCACTGGTGACGACGTTCACGAGCGGACGCATATGAGAGAGTGCGAACGTGCTATTTCTGGGACGTGCCGACGGTGCGACCGTAGCTCAGCTCACCGTTGTCGATGCGCACGTTGAACCCGCATTCGGGATTGCTGCACGCCCAGGCCTTGTAGGTGATCGGCGCGCCGTCCCGACCATAATCGCTCAGCGGGAGCAGCGTCCCGCTCTGGCATTTCCGGCAATTCGGTAATTCCATCGTTCGCTCCATGCAGCCCTCTCCTCCCGTCACCACGTCAGCCCAACGCGACCGCGTCGCGCCTGCACGATTCGCCGCGAGCTCGGAAACCCTATGACGCCGTGAGCGCTCCCCACCAGGGGTATTCCCGCTCGAACGCCTGATCGAAATCGAACACGTCGGCGAACTCCTCACGGCTGTCGGTCGGTTGGCTCATGAGCAAGCCAAGGTCCACCAGCGTGAAGACCACGTCGCCAATGTCGGCGCTGCTCCGGACGCCCCAATGGTCGAGGACGAGGCGCGCCATGACGCCGAAGCGCTCGAGGGCGAGATCGCGACAGGCGAGCGCCAACTCACGGCCGGTGATGTGCCGGCGTTCATCGAGGCGCTGCTGGCAATACTCGAGGGCGCCGAGCACGAAGAGATACGCGCGCTCGTCGAACCGGGGCTCCTTCAGCCGGATGCGGTCCATGATGCCATCGCGGAATGCCAACTCTGCCACTGCCCTTCCCCGTCCAAAGTCGTGAAATGCGGTCACCGGCGGACGTGTGGACGCCCGCCGACGCAAAGAAAATGTACGGTCGGACACGCGCTCCACAACCCTGAGCCCCGCGCGCGGTGCCGAACTCGTTAGTAGATTACGTGCGTCGAGCTGAAGGTCGGGAGCGGCGTTTGCTCCCGTGGTCGCACCGTTCCGTGATTCCCGCGCCCTCCCACCTCCGCCACCTGTCCTGATGCCACGAGCGTTCAAGTACGACGTCGCGATCACCGCCACGGAGTATGACGGGCTCGCGGTCGTCGAACTGAAACGGCGACTGGAGCACCGCATCCCGAAGTCGGTGTTCACGGCGCCCGCGCCGGACGGCAAGCCGCGCACCGCCGCGACGACGGCCACGATCGAGAAGGCGCTGACGAAAGACGCGCGCGTCGTCGTCGTGCTCTTCCAGCGTCTGTGGGGCGAGACGGAAACGACGCGCAGCGAGGCCGCCGCGCTGCGGGCGCGGATCGGCAAGACCAAGCACCAGGACGTGGTCGTGGTGCCGTTGGATTCGACGCCGGTGCCGAGCTGGCTCAAGGCGACGGTCGTGCGCGGCACGCCGTCGAGCGACGCGGTGGTCGACGCGGTCGTCCACGCGGTGACCACGGCATCGGGCAGCCCGAAGAAAGTCACGGAAGCCGCCCTCGCCGCGCGGCGCGCGGAGGACGAGAAGCGCGCACGCGCGCGCATCGCCTTTCTCACGTCGCAGCGCGCGCTGACGATGATCAATCGCGAGCTGGACTCGCTATCGGCGACGGTGCTCAAGCTGTGCGAGACGCCCGGGACGCTGCCGGCCGGCCTCGCGCCGGACGTGCGCCGCACCCCCGATCGGTACACGGTGCAGATCGGCCCCGTGGGCCTGAGCTTCTCGTGGATTCGCGGGCGCTCGAACTCGATCGCCGACGGACAACTGCTCGTGATCGAGTGGTCGGGCACGCTAGGCGAACAGCAGACCGCCGAGGCGCAGCAGGCCGCCATGCCGACGTTCGAGCACGTGCTTCAACCGCACGCGACGAGCCCCGACGACTGGCACTGGCGCCGCATGGATCTCGATCTGTGCGCGTACACCACGCGCGACCTCGCGGCCCAGTGCGTCGCGTCCGTCGTGCGCCGGCTCCCCGCCCAGTCCGCCTAACCGCGCGAACTGCGCGAACCGCGCGCGCCTGTACCGCGCGCCTGTACCGCGCGCCTGTACCGCGCGCCTGTACCGCGCGGCGAGCCGCCGGCCTCCGGCGACGAGGCGATACTGACACTGCTCGTGTCAGTATCGCCATCCGCTCGCCTGCGGCCGCCGACTCGCACTTGCTTGG
>DASZUN010000208.1:0-17181 GCA_035547615.1 Gemmatimonadaceae bacterium
GCGCGCGGCGATGAGAGAATCGTTATGAGTCAATTACTACAACCAGGGAGTGTTGCCATGAGGTGGGCGTATCGCATCGTCCTGACCCTGGCCCTGTTCGCCGTGCCGGGCGCGCTCGCCGCGCAGGGCGGGACCGGGCGCATCACCGGCACCGTCGCGGACAGCGTATCGGGCGAACCGCTCGTCGGGGCGAACGTCACGGTCGTTGGCACGCGTCTGGGCGCGGTCACCAACTCGGACGGCCACTACACGATCAACGGCGTTGCCGCCGGGACTCAGCAGCTTCGGTTCCAGCGCATCGGCTACGGGCCGCAGACGCGCAGCGTGACCGTCACCGCCGGCCAGACGATCACCGAGAACTTCCAGGTGCACGCGCAGTCCGTGCAGCTCGAGTCGGTGGTCTCCGTCGGCTACGGCACGCAGAGCAAGCGCGACGTCACGGGCTCGGTCGCCTCGGTCACGATGGACGCGCTGCACCAGGCGCCGATCCAGACCGTCGACCAGATGCTCCAGGGCACCGCGCCGGGCGTGCAGGTCACGACGGCGTCGAGCGAGCCGGGTGGCGCGCTGACCGTCCGCATCCGCGGCACGTCGTCGATCACCGGCAACTCCGAGCCGCTCTACGTCATCGACGGCTTCCCGGTCGAGAACGACATCGAGGACGTCGCCGCGGGCAACGCCGGCCGCTCGCGCACCACGCCGCCCAACCCGCTGTCGACGCTGGACCCGAGCGACATCGAGTCGATCTCGATCCTCAAGGACGCGTCGGCGACGGCGATCTACGGCGCGCGCGGCGCCAACGGCGTCGTGATCATCACGACGAAGCAGGGCCGCGGCACGACGCCCAAGTTCACCGTCGACGCCTACACCGGCGTGTCGAGCGTCGCGAAGAAGTACGACCTGCTGAACACCAAGCAGTACATGGACTACGCGAACGCGTACGGCGAGGGCTCGAGCACGCCGTTCACGCCGTTCCCGGACAGCGTCTACAGCGCGATCCTCTCGTCGGGCATCAACACCGACTGGCAGGATCAGATCTTCCAGACGGGCCTCACGCAGAACCTCCAGCTCTCGGTGAACGGCGCCACGTCGGCGGCGAGCCCGACGCGCTACGCGCTCTCCGGCGGCTACTTCAACCAGGGCGGCGTGGTCATCGGCTCGGGCATCCGCCGGCTCTCGGCGCGCCTCAACCTCGACCAGTCGTTCGGCGATCGCCTGCAGTTCGGCGGCACGGTGACGGCGGCGCAGGCGCGCACGAAGGCGACGCCGACGGGCGGGCAGCAGAACGGCAACGCGGGTGCGGTCTCGGCGGCGCTCCAGTACGTGCCGATCCTCCCGGTGAAGCGCGCCGACGGCACGTTCTCGTACATCTACACGGACCTGAACGCGTACAACGCGCTGCTCAACGCGCCGACGACGGACAACCCGGTCGCGCTGGCGACGCAGGTGCGCGACAGCCTGAGCGACTCGCGCCTCCTCGGCAACTTCTACGGCACGGCGGACCTCACGCGCGACCTCAAGCTCAAGGTCACGCTCGGCGCCGACTACGCGAACCGCTGGCGCAACACGTACTACCCGCGCACCACGCTGCGCGGCTCGCAGGCCAACGGCGAGGCCATTCGCGGCACGTCCACGACGACCTCGTGGCTGAACGAGAACACCCTCACGTACCAGCACAATTTCGGCAACACGCAGGACGTGACGCTCCTCGGCGGCTACACGCGCCAGGCGACCACGCTCGACGGCACGTCGATGGACAACACGAACTTCGTGAACGACATCACGGGCTACTTCGACATCGGCGCCGGCACCCAGACGGGCGGCCCGTCGATCTCCTCGCGCAACAGCGAGCAGACGCTGGAGTCGTGGCTGAGCCGCCTCAACTACTCGCTGCTCGACCGCTACCTGCTGACGCTGACCTACCGTGCCGACGGCTCGTCGCGGTTCGCGGCGAACAAGAAGTGGGGCGCGTTCCCGTCGGCCGCCGTGGCGTGGCGCACGTCGTCGGAGCCGTGGTTCAAGGTGCCCGACGTCACGGATCTCAAATTCCGACTCTCGTATGGCCTGGTCGGCAATCCGTCGATCAAGCCGTATCAGTCGCTGGCGCAGCTCAACAGCCAGAGCTACAGCTTCGGCGGCACGCCGACCGCGGGCTACTACGTCACCGCGGTGGGCAACCCGAACCTCACGTGGGAGACGACGCGTGAGACCGACGGCGGCGTCGACCTGACGATGTTCAACCGGGTGACGTTCACCGGGGACGTGTACTACAAGCGCACGAGCAACCTGCTGCTCCAGGTCAACCTGCCGTACGAGACCGGCTTCGAGAGCGCGCTCGCCAACGTCGGCGCGATCTCGAACGGCGGCGTGGAGCTCGCGCTCGACGCGGATCTCGTCAAGGGAGGCTCGGCGAGCGCGTTCAACTGGCACACGAACCTCGAGTGGGCCAAGAACCGCAACAAGGTCCTGAGCCTCGGCGGCCAGCAGCAGATCTTCGCCGACTACATCACGACCGACTACAACCTTCCGGGCACGCTGATCATGGTCGGCCAGCCCCTCGGCGTGTTCTACGGCTACAAGAGCGCCGGCGTCATTCCGGACTCGGCGACTGCCGCGGCCATCCCGTGGAAGAACTTCAGCGGCAAGCCGTTCGCCGCCGGCGAGATGAAGATCCTCGACACCAACGGCGACAGCGTCGTCGACACGGGCGACCGCGGCGTGATCGGCGATCCGACGCCGGACTTCACCTACGGCTGGACGAACACCTTCGACTGGAAGGGCTTCCAGCTCACCGGCCTGCTCGACGGCCAGCACGGCGGCAAGATCCTGAACATCAACCGCATCCGCACCGAGAGCTCGCCGCGCGCGAACATCAGCGTGGAGCGCTACCTCGACGCGTGGACGCCGACGCACACGAACGCGAAGTTCCCGAAGATCGGCGAGAACCCCGACCAGGTCGGTCCGAACGACTTCACGGACAACCTGCTCGAGAGCGGCTCGTACCTGCGTCTGCGCACGGTGACGCTCTCGTGGGCGCTGCCGCAGCGGCTGCTGCACGGCCGCGGCCTCGACAACGCGCGCCTCTACGTGACGGGCACGAATCTCTTCACGGTCTCCAACTACAGCGGATTCGATCCGGATGTCAGCTCGGAGTCGGTGTCGAACGTGAACCGCGGCATCGACATCGGTGCGTATCCGCTCGCGCGCACCTTCACCACCGGCGTGACGGTCAATTTCTGAGGATGAGCATGCATACACACACGCACATGTTCCGGCGCGCCGTCCCGGTGCTGCTCGCGGGCGCGCTGCTCGCGGGCTGTCAGGACAAGAGCTTCCTGACGGAGAACCCGCAGGGCATCGTCGCGCCGACGAACTTCTATCACACCGAAGGCGACGCGCAGTCGGCGCTCACCGCGGCGTACGCGACGTTCGTCGACGAGCACTCGCCGCTCTCCAACTCGGACTACTTCGGTCGCAATCTGTTCATGCTGATCGAGTATCCGACCGAGGTGACGACGAGCCGCCTCAGCGCCGCCAACGAGCGCAGCATGATCGGCGACTTCTACTTCCAGTTCTCGTCGTCGCACGGCTACCTGCAGACCGTGTGGGAGGCGGCGTACTTCGGCATCAACCGCGCGAACACGGTCATCGACCGCGTGCCGTCGATCGACATGGATACGGTGCGCCGAGCGCAGATCGTCGGGCAGGCGAAGTTCCTGCGCGCCATGCACTACTACTTCCTCGCCGGACTCTTCGGCGGCGTGCCGCTCAAGCTGCACGAGACGCAGGCGATCAACGGGAAGAACCTCCCGCGCGCGACCGCCGCGGAGACGTGGGCGCAGATCGAGAAGGACCTGACCGACGCGGCGGCGGTGCTGCCGACGAGCTGGCCGTCGGGCGACTTCGGTCGCGCGACCAAGGGCGCGGCGCTCACGCTGCTCGGCAAGGCGTACCTCCAGGCCGCGTCGACGGGCGCGGGCTCCGCGGGCGATTTCCAGAAGGCGATCGATGCCTTCCACCAGGTGCAGACGCTCGGCTACAGCCTCGATCCGGATTACGCGAGTCTGTTCGACGGCACGAACGAGCAGAGCAAGGAGATCATCTGGTCGATCCAGAACGTCGAAGTCGACGGCGCCGGCGGCTATCTCGACCAGTGGTTCGCGCCGAATACCAGCCCGTCGATCTATCACGCGGGCTCGCAGAACCAGTTCCAGGCCGAGCGTCCGTTCTACGACTCGTACAACCCGAACGACATTCGCAAGGCTGGGACCTGGCTCACGTCGTTCGTGAACAACGGCAGGACGATCACCTGGTCGTGGACGTCGGGCATCGAGAAGTCCTCGGCGTACGGCTCGACGGGCCCGGTGCCGCGCAAGTATCTGGACTTCAATGCGCCGTCGAACGGTGCGGGCGGCATCGACTATCCGTACCTGCGCTACGCCGACGTGCTGCTCTCGCTCGCCGAGGCGATCGACAACGTCTCGGGCCCGAACGCGGAAGCGTACGCGCTGGTGAATCAGGTGCGCGCCCGCGCCAACGTGCCGCCGATGACCCCGGGGTTGAGCCAGCAGGTGTTCAAGGACAGCCTGTACGTGGAGCGCCGCTTCGAGCTGGCGATGGAGGGTCACGGCGTGTTCGACATGCGCCGCGACTGGGAGTTCGCCAAGAGCCGCGTGGAAGCCAACATGGCGCAGGGCAAGAAGCTGAACGTGAAACCGTTCACGAGCAGCGTCGAGAAGTACGACGCGAGCCCGATCCCGGACAAGTGGAAGCTGTACCCGATCCCGGTGACGGCGTGCGAGCTGAACCCGCTGCTCACGCAGAACCCGGGTTGGGACGACGGCGTCTGCAAGCCGTCGACGGGGCAGTGAGCTGAATCTGGTCCGTGGTCTGTGGGCCGTGGTCTGTGGGCCACGGACCACGGACCACAGCCCACGGACGTCTTCCTCGCCGGCTCGTATCTCGATTGATAATATCAAGCTGCATATAATGAATCGCTTATCACTCACCCTGATCGCGGCGATGGCCACCGCGATCCCCGCGGGCGCGGCGGTATCGCAGACGCTGCCGCACGTCTTCGCGCTGCGGCCGGAGGCCCTCGTCGACGCACGCGCGCTCGTGCGCGCACACGACCCGAGCGTAATGCCCGCGTACGAGCAGCTGCTGCGCGACGCCGACAAGGCGCTCGTCGGCCCGCTCGTCGCGGTCACCGACAAGCACACGCTGCTGCCGCCGAGCGGCGACAAGCACGACTACTACAGTCTGAGCCCCTACTGGTGGCCGGACAGCACCAAGGCGGGTGGGCTGCCGTACGTGCGCCACGACGGCGTCACGAACCCCGAGAGCAAGCACGACCTCGACCAGCCGCGCGTCGCCGAGCTGGGCGATCACGTGCAGGCGCTCGCGCTCGCGTACTACCTGAGCGGCAATGAGAAGTACGCCGCGCGCGCGGCGCAGCAGCTCCGGACGTGGTTCCTCGATTCGGCGACGAAGATGAATCCCCACCTCCGCTACGCGCAGCTCGTGCGCGGCAACCCGAAGGAGCGGGGGAGCGGCATCATCGACACGCGGTGGTTCATCGAGGTGGTCGAGGGGATCGGGCTGCTCCAGGGATCTCCGGCGTGGACCGACGCCGATCAGCGGGGCCTGCAGCAGTGGTTCACCGCGTACGAGCACTGGCTGCTCACGAGCCCCAACGGAAAGCACGAGCACGCGGCGAAGAACAACCACGGCTCGTGGTACGCGGCGCAGACGTCGACGATCGCGATGTTCGTCGGCGATACGGCCACGGCGCGCATGTTCGTCAACGAGGCGAAGGCGCGCATCGGCTGGCAGATCACGCCCACGGGCGAGCAACCGATCGAGCTCCTGCGCACGCGCTCCATGCACTACAGCGGGTTCAACGTCGAGGCGCTCTCACGGCTGTCCGAAGTTGCGCGGCAGCTCGGCGTCGATCTCTGGCATTACCAGGCGCCGGAGGGCGGGAGCCTGAAGAAGGCGATCGATCACCTCGCCGAGTACATGGTCGACCCGGCCAAGTGGCCCGGCACGCAGATCGATCCGGTGACGCCGGACCTGATGGTGATTCATCTCCGCCGAGCCAACTGGGTCTACGGCGGTCCCACCTATCGCGCGGTGCTCGCGCAGCTTCCGCAGAAGGTCGTGCGCACCGACCGCAGCGCACTGCTCTATCCGGACAAGAACGAGGGGAGGTAGTCTCGTGAAGCGAATGGCACTGGCGCTGGCGCTGCTCGCGCTCCCGGCGGCCACGCCGGCGCAGGGGCACCCGAGCGTGTTCCTCACCAAGCACGATGTGGCGTTGATCCGCGCGTCGGGCAACAAGTATCCGCTCTTCGCGCGCTCCCTCGCGGCGGCGAAGGCGAAGATGGACAGCGCACTGTCGCATCCGATCGACGTGCCCCCGCCAGGCGAAGCGGGCGGGTACGAGCACGAGCGGCACATGGAGAACTACCGCGAGATGCAGCTCGCGGGCGAGCTGTATCAGATCACGGGCGACGCGAAGTACGCGCGCTTCGTGCGCGACATGCTCGACAAGTACGCGGTGCTCTATCCGACGCTCGGCGCGAGCCCGTACGCCAAGGATCAGGCGCCCGGCAAGCTCTTTCACCAGGCGCTGAACGAAGCGAACTGGCTCGTCGGCACGTCGATCGCCTACGACTGTGTTTACGATTTTCTAACGGCTGCCCAGCGCGCGCGCTACGAGAAGAACATCTTCCGGCCGATGGCGGACTGGCTGTCGGTGACGCAGGCGAACGAGTTCGACCGGATTCACAACCACGGCACGTGGGCGACGGCGGCCGTGGGCATGATCGGCTACGTGATGCACGACACGTCGTACGTGAACCGCGCGCTCTACGGCACCAAGCGCGATCACACCGGCGGCTTCCTGCGGCAGCTCGATCTGCTGTTCTCGCCGGACGGCTACTATATGGAAGGGCCGTACTACGTGCGCTACGCGCTGCTGCCGTTCTACCAATTCGCGCAGGCGATCGAGAACAACCAGCCGTCGCTGCACATCTACGACTACCGCGGCGGCATCCTGAAGAAGGGCCTCTACGCGGCGATGCAGACCACGTTCCCGAACGGCGTGTTCGCGCCGATCAACGACGCGTCGCGCACGATGAACATCACCGCGCCCGAGGTGGTGCTCGCGCTCGACCTGGGCTACGCGCACTACGGCGCCGATCCGAACCTGCTCGGCGAAGCGGCGCTACAGAACAACGTGATCCTCACCGGCGCCGGACTCGCGGTCGCGCGCGACATGGCGGCGCACCGGGTGCCGCCCAAGCCGGCGTGGCACAGCATCGAGTTCGTCGACGGGCCGCAGGGGAAGGACGGCGGCCTCGGCATCCTGCGTTCGGGCGCCGGCGCCGACGCGACGATGCTGCTCATGAAGTACGGCGTGCACGGCCAGGGGCACGGCCACTTCGACAAGCTGCACTTCATCTTCTTCGACGGTGGCAACGAGGTCGTGCCGGACTACGGCTTCAGCCGGTGGATCAACATCGAGCCGAAGTACGGCGGCCGCTACCTGCCGGAGAACACGACGTACGCCAAGCAGACGATCGCGCACAACACCGTCACGGTGGACGAGACGAGCCAGAGCAACGGCGTCTACAAGGTCGACGAGCAGAAGCACGCCGAGCGGCACTTCTTCGACGCGTCGAATCCGTCGGTGCAGGTGATGAGCGCCAAGGCGCCGGGATTCTACGACGGCGTGGACATGCAGCGCACGATGTTCCTGATCAAGGATGCACGTCTCTCGTTCCCCGCCGTTGTCGATGTGTACACGCTCGCGAGCGCGGCGCAGCACGACTACGACTACCCGATCCATTTCCGCGGGCAGCTCATCGCGACGAACGTGAAGTACGACGCGCACACGACCGAGCAGCACGCGCTCGGCACCAAGGCGGGCTATCAGCACATCTGGAACGAGGCGAGCGCGAAGGCGGACAGCTCGGTGCAGATGACGTGGCTCGACGGCAATCGGTATTACACCGTCACCACGGCGGCGGGACCGAACGCGGAGGTGATCTTCGGCCGCACCGGCGCCGGCGATCCGAACTTCAACCTGATCTCCGAGCCGATGATGATCGTGCGCCAGCACGCGGGCGATCAGGTGTTCGCGTCGGTGATCGAGCCGCACGGGTTCTTCAGTGAGCCCGAGGAACGCTCCGCGGCGGCGACCGGCGACATCACGTCGGTGCGCGTGCTGGGGCGGAGCGCCGGCGGGGAAGTGATCGACGTGACCGGGACGCACGGCATTCACTGGACGGTGATGGTGAACACCGGCCCGGCGTCGGCGACGGCGCACCACACCGTGAGCGCCGGCGGGCAGACGTACGAATGGACGGGGAACTACTCGGTGACGGGCGTGCAGGCGAGCAAGTGAGTTCGTCGTCCCGAGCGCAGACAACGAGTCGAGCTCTGGAGCCATCGCGCCACGAGCCCAGATCCCTCGACTCCGGCGCGACGCGCCTGCGCTCGGGATGAGAACGAAACGGATCAGAATTTCGGACACGAACGTTCAACGAATCATTCGCGGTCGTTCTGGCGGTGTTCGCGGCGTTCGCGTTCAAAAGTGTTGGAGCTGGAATCGCGACCCGGATGCAAGATCCCTCGACTCCCTCGCTGCGCTCGGTCGCTCGGGATGACGAGTGGAAGAGGCTGCGCTCGGTCGCGCGGACTGACAACTAACGCATGAGCATAGAGATGAACATCGATCTGAACGGAAAGACTGCCCTCGTCACCGGCGGTGGGCGTGACATCGGACGCGCGGTCTCGATCGCGCTCGCGAAGAGCGGCGCCGCGGTCGTGGTGAACTATCACGAGAGCGCCGACAAGGCGAACGCCGTCGTCGCGGAGATCACGAAGGCCGGCGGCAAGGCGAAGGCGGTCCAGGCGGACGTCACGAAGCAGGCCGACGTCGAGCGGCTCGTCGCCGAGGCCAAGGCGTTCGGCGGGAGCATCGACATCCTCGTGAACAACGCCGGCGGCCTCATCGCGCGGAAGAAGATTACGGAGATGGACGAGGCGTTCTGGGACAGCGTGATCGACCTCAATCTCAAGAGCGTATTCCTCGTGACGCGCGCGGCGCTTGCGCACTTCACGGACGGCGGGGCCATCGTGAACCTCTCGTCGCTCGCCGCGCACGACGGCGGCGGACCGGGGAGCGTGGCGTACGCCGCCTCCAAGGGCGCGGTGCTCTCGATGACGCGCGGGCTCTCGAAGGAGCTGGCGCCCCGCAAGATTCGCGTGAACGCCGTCTCGCCGGGCCTCATCGACACCACGTTCCACGACGTGCACTCCAAGCCCGAGGGTCGCGCGGCCACGGTCGCGCGCACGCAGGTCGGGCGCGAGGGCAACCCGGAGGACGTCGCGAACGCCGTCGTGTTCCTCGCCTCCGAGGGCGCGGCGTACATCACGGGAGAATCCCTTGAAATCAACGGCGGTCTCTACTTCGTCTGAGACGCCGCGTGCCTACGCCCGCGGCGGCATGACGCAGGGTTCCAGGGGACGCGTGCGGTGGGTGATCATCGGCATGATCTGCATGCTGACGATCATCAACTACATCGATCGGCAGACGCTGTCGGTGCTGGCGCCGACGATCCGCGCCGCGTTCCACATGTCGAACGAGAGCTACTCGCAGATCGTGACCATGTTCCTGCTCGGGTACACGATCTCGCAGGCGGTCTCGGGCAAGCTCCTCGACCGGATCGGGACGCGCCTCGGGTTCATGCTGTTCGTCGGCATCTGGACGATCGCGTCGATGCTGCACTCGATCGCCGGCAGCGCGTTCGCGCTCGGTTGCTTCCGGCTGCTGCTCGGCATCGGCGAGGCCGGCAACTGGCCGGGCGCCGCGAAGGCGGTGGCCGAGTGGTTCCCGGTCCGAGAGCGCGCGTTCGCGATGGCGATCTTCAACAACGGCTCGACGATCGGCGCCGTGCTCGCGCCGCCGGTGATCGTGTGGGTCGCGATCACGTTCGGCTGGCGGTACGCGTTCTTCATCGGCGCCGGGCTGTCGCTGATGCTGATGGTCGCGTGGTACTTCTATTATTACACGCCGGACAAGCATCCCAAGCTCTCGGCCGCGGAGTACGAGTACATCCGCGCCGGCCAGAGCCCCGATGACGACGAGCATGGGCGGCGGAGACCGTGGCTGTCGCTCTTCACGTACCGGCAGGTCTGGGCCGTCGTCGCGGCGCGCTTCTTCACGGACCCGATCTGGTGGTTCCTGATCGCGTGGCTGCCGAACTATCTGAAGGCGGAGCGCGGGTTCAGCCTCCAGCTCATCGGCATGCTGGCATGGATCCCTTTCCTGTTTGCTGATATCGGAACGCTCACGGGCGGCGCTGCGTCGAGCCTGCTGATCCGGAAGGGCTGGAGTGTGGATGCGGCGCGGAAGACCGTGTTGATCGTGAGCGCGCTCATGGTCCCGGCCGGCGTCGCGGCGATCGTGACCACGGGCAGCAGCGCGATGGCGATCGGCGGCATCAGCGTGATCGCGTTCGGATTCCAGAGCTGGATCGCGAACATTCACACGATCCCGTCCGACTGCTTCCCCAAGCAGGACGTGGGCGCGGTGTTCGGCATCGGCGGCACGGCGGCGGGGATCGCGAGCGCGCTCTTCACGCTGCTCGTGGGCTACGTCGTCGACCACTTCTCGTACACACCCGTGTACCTGATGGTCGGCCTCATGGGACCGGTCGCGGCCGTGCTGTTCCTCGTGATCATGGGGCGGATCGAACCGCTGGGGGCGCAGCGCTGAGGCCGTTTCGCACGGAGCTGTAACGATTCGTCGCAGGGGCTGTAGGGGATTTGACTACCTGCCTTTGCGCACGTAGGATTCCGCGCGCCGTTGTACGGCTGTGGCCGGCATCGCGCGCGGCTGTCCTCTCCCCACCGCTTTCCATCCCCAACATGAATCGCTTTCGTCTCCTGCTTGCGGTGGGCGCTGCCGGCGCGCTCGTCGGGTGCTCTGACTCATCGCGCGACCTCGTTTCGCCACGTTCCCCGCTGACGCCGGCGGCACCGCACGCCAACGCGATTACCTCGCATCCCGCGGACGCGGGGATGATCAGCGGCCAGGTCACCGGCCCCGACTCGATGGCGAAGGGCGGTCTCGTGGCGTACACCGTGTCGCTCACGGCCGATACCGGCACTGTGCCCGTAGACGTCGTGGTCGTGCTCGACGGCTCGGGCAGCGAGACGTCGGCAGGGTTCAACCTCGCGAAGCAGGCCATCGCCCAGGCGCCTTGGGACCACTATCGCACGGATCTCGGCGTGGTGCTCTTCTCGACGGGCGTCAACGCGCAGTACGGCATGAACCAGAATCAATCGCTGTCCGCGATCCAGTCGTGGGTGACGGGGCTGCACTATCCGGCGGGCGAGACCTACACACTCGCGGGCATGCAAGCCGCGGTGCAGCAGTTCAAGAACTACGGTCACCCGGGGTGGCGGAAGATCATCTACCTCGTCACGGACGGAGTTCCCAATCCCTCGACTCTCCAGAATCCGTGCTCCACGAACCTCAGCGCCGCGTCCCAGCTCCGGTCGGACCTCGCGACCCTCGGCGTGCAGACGACCGTATTCGGCGTGGGCCCGGACATCAACTCGAACGTGCTGGGCTGCCTGTACAATTACGACCCGTCGCGCTTCATCCCGTTGAGCAACTTCTCAGTGCTCGGTAATTCGCTGTCGTCCACGCTCTCGAGCCTCGAGCGCGCGCACGACGTGTCCTACACGGCGACGGTGCCCGCCGGCTTCACGGTCGAGGGCAATCCGCAGGTCGACGCGGGCACGGCGTCGGTGGCGAACAACGTGATCACCTGGTCGCTGGGCACGCCGGATCCGTTCGTGGCGCACCAGCTCACCTTCGCGCTCCGCGCCGACAACAGCGTCTGCGGCACGGTCACCTCGGTTGCGAACTCGAAGATCTCGTATGTGTTCGAGGACTCCGTGCCGGACGTCTGGGCGCTCGGCGACGTCCGTGTGAGCACCGCCGCCTGCGACCAGACGCCGCCGGTCATCACGCCGACGATCTCGGGCACCGCGGGCGCGAACGGTTGGTACACGTCCGATGTGACGGTGCACTGGGCGGTGAGTGATCCGGAGACGGGCGTCGCCTCGTCGGCGGGCTGTGACGACGCCGCGCTCACGCAGGACTCGAACGGCACGACCTACATCTGCAGCGCGACGAACGGCGCGGGCCTCGTGGCCGCCGACACTATCACGATCAAGCGGGACACGGTGAAGCCGACCGTCACGGCCGCCGTGACCGGCACCAAGGGTGGGGACGGGTGGTACACGAGCGACGTGACCGTCTCCTGGGTGACGACCTACGGCGTCTCCGGCGCCGGGACGAGCACCGGCTGCACCACGAGCACGCTCACGACCGACACCAACGGCACGCCGTTCACGTGCACGACGTCGAGCGCCGCCGGGCTCACGGCGTCGGCGAGCGTGACGGTGAAGCGCGACCAGACGCCGCCAGCGATCTCGTTCGCCGGTGACGCGGGCACCTATCAGCTCGACGAGCACGTACACATCGTCTGTCAGGCAACGGATGCAGGCTCGGGGATCGATGACGCGCATACGAGCTGCCCGAGTGCTTCGGGCGACGTCGAGACGTTCGGCCTCGCGCCGCACACGCTGAGCGCGAGCGCCGCGGATCTCGCGGGGAACTCGAGCACCGCCACGGCCACGTTCCAGTACACGGTCACCTGCGACGGCGTGGCCGGCCTCCTGAGCCGGTGGACGGACAGGCCGCTCGGCAATTCGCTCAATGCCAAGCTCGACAAGATCTGCCGCAGCGCCGGAAACGCGCACGGTCCGCCGAAGCAGGCGATGATCACCGCGATGGCGAACGAGATTCGCGCGCAATCGGGCAAGGCGATTACGCCGGCGCGCGCGGCGCTGCTGATCGAGATGATCCAGGCGCTCTGACGCGATCGACGCCGGTTGCGTTGCACGCGCCGGTGCGTCGTACTTCGGGCTCCGCGCTCTGCGCGGGGCCCGTCGTGCGTTGCAGCGCACCTTTCTTGACAGTCTCCGAGGCCTCGGGCAGCTTCCAACCCGAGGGAGAGCGCCCGACCGGCGCCCCTTGCCCCCATCTGACATCATGGCCGCTCCCGTCGCATCCTCCGAACGCATTGGTGACCTCCTCTTCCGGGAGGGGCTGATCAGCGCCGAGCAGCTCGCCAAGGCGCTCCAGGAGCAGAAGCAGAACGGCACGCGGGTCGGGTACAACCTGATCAAGCTGGGCTTCATCAGCGAGCTCGAGCTGACGAAGATGCTGGCCAAGCAGCACAAGATGCCGGCCGTGGACTTGTCGCGATTTGAAGTGGACCCAAAAATCGCGAAGATGATCCCGGCGGACGTCGCGCAGAAGAACCTCGTGATTCCGCTCAAGCGCGATGGCCGCACGCTCACGGTCGCGATGGCCGACCCGACGAACCTGGGCGTGCTGGAAGACCTCAAGTTCATCACGCGCTACGACATCTTCCCGGTGATCGCCGGGGAGTACACGCTGCGCAACCTGATCGAGAAGTTCTACGGCGCCACGGAAGAGCAGCAGATGGCGTCGCTGATGGACACGATCAGCGAGCTCGAGGTCGGCGACGACGTCGAGGTCGTGGAGGAGCAGGAGGAGGACGTTTCGCAGGCGGCGCTCCAGGCGCAGATGGAAGACGCGCCGGTCGTCAAGCTGATCAACGCCATCCTCACCGACGCCGTGAACCGCGGCGCGTCGGACATCCACTTCGAGTGCTTCGAGCACGAGATCCGGGTGCGCTACCGCATCGACGGTGCGCTCCAGGAAGTGATGAAGCCGCCGATGAAGCTCAAGGCGGCGCTGATCTCGCGCTTCAAGATCATGGCGCAGCTCAACATCGCCGAGCGCCGCGTGCCGCAGGACGGGCGCATCAAGCTGAAGATCGGCAACAAGGTGATCGACTATCGCGTGTCGACGCTGCCGACGATCTTCGGCGAGAAGATCGTGCTCCGCATTCTCGACAAGGGCAACCTGACGTTCGATCTCGAGAAGTTCGGCATCGAGCCGCGCGCCGAGCACGACCTGATGGAAGCGGTGTCGAACCCGTACGGCATGGTGCTCGTCACCGGTCCGACGGGCTCGGGCAAGACGACGACGCTCTACTCGGCGTTGTCCAAGGTCAACAACATCGACGTCAACATCATGACGGCCGAGGATCCCGTGGAGTACAACCTCTTCGGGATCAATCAGGTGCTGGTGCGCAACGAAGTCGGCATGACGTTCGCCGCGGCGCTGAAGGCGTTCCTGCGCCAGGACCCGAACATCATCATGGTGGGCGAGATTCGAGATCTGGAAACCGGCGGCATCGCCATCAAGGCGGCGCTCACCGGCCACATGGTGCTCTCGACGCTGCACACCAACTCGGCGCCGGAGACGGTGACCCGCCTCCTCGATATGGGCCTCGAGCCGTTCAACGTGGCGTCGGCGCTGAACCTGATCCTCGCCCAGCGCCTCGTGCGGCGGATCTGCGGCAACTGCAAGATGCAGTACCAGGTCACGAAGGAAGAGCTGGACGCCGCCAAGGTCACGCCCGAGACGACGATGCGCGATCTCCGGTTCACGGAGGAGGCGCTCCGGAACGCCAAGGCCAAGGCGACGCCGGAAGCCGCGCCGTTCCTCCAGACCCTGAGCCTCGACACGAAGATCAAGGAGCTCGGCTTCTTCAAGGGCAAGGGCTGCGACGCGTGCAACGGCACCGGCATGAAGGGCCGTCAGGGCGTGTACGAGGTCATGGTGATGACGCCCAAGATGCGGAAGCTCGTGATGCAGAACGTCGGCGCCGCCGAGATCCGGGATGGCGCGATCGAGGAAGGGATGCTGACGCTGCGGATGGACGCGTGGCTGAAGGTGATGAAGGGGATCACGACGACGGAGCAGATGATCAGAGAAACCAGCGCGTAGCGCTGGTTTCTGTGAGTAGGGTCGCCGAACGCCCGCGCTGTGCGCGGGCGTTCGTGCTGTAGGGTCGGCGGGCCTGTAGGGTTACGCATCGGCGGCTGCGCCGCCTCGCGGTCGGGTGTAATGGCGCGATTGGCTCGCGCGTCTCTCACGCGCCGTTCCACCCGGCCGGCGCGCACAGCCCGACTACCCGATCGCGCGGCCGCAGGCCCGCGCGACCCGACCGCGCGGCCGCAGGCCGATGCGACCATACAGCGAGCAACGCGAGCGACCCTACTATTTTTCATCATGCCCTCCGACTTCATCCGCGACAAAGTCGCCGCCGACGTCGCCACCGACCGGTTCGGTCGGCAGATCGCCACGCGCTTCCCGCCCGAGCCCAACGGGTTTCCGCACATCGGGCACGTCAAGTCGATCTGCCTCAACTTCGGCATCAAGCAGGAGTTCAACGGCCGCTGCAACCTGCGGTTCGACGACACCAATCCGGCGACCGAGGACATCAAGTACGTCGAGGCGATCAAGAACGACGTGCGGTGGCTCGGCTTCGAATGGGACGCGGAGCTATATGCGAGCGACTACTTCGAGCGCTTCTACGAGATCGCGGAAGCGCTGATCCGGAAGGGCAAGGCGTACGTCGATTCGCAGACCGAGGAGGAGATCCGCGAAGGGCGGGGCACGGTCACCACGCCGGGCACCAGCAGCCCATACCGCGATCGCACGGTCGACGAGAACCTCGACCTGCTGCGCCGCATGCGCGCGGGCGAGTTCCCGGACGGCGCGCACGTGCTGCGCGGCAAGATCGACATGGCGCATCCCAACATGCTGATGCGCGACCCGATCCTGCTCCGCATCCGGCACGAATCGCACTACCGGCAGGGCGACGCGTGGTGTCTCTATCCCCTCTACGACTTCGCGCATCCGCTGTCCGACGCGATCGAGGGAATCACGCACTCGTTATGTACTCTTGAATTCAAGGATAATAACGACATCTACCGGTGGCTGGTGCACGAGGCGGGGTTCGACCGGCCGCCGGAGCAGACCGAGTTCGCGCGGCTCGAGCTCGACTACACGGTGCTGAGCAAGCGCAAGCTGCTGCGGCTGGTCAACGAAGGCCTCGTCTCCGGATGGGACGATCCCCGCATGCCGACGATCGCCGCGATGCGGCGCCGCGGCGTGACGCCCGAGGGACTCCGGAACTTTGCCGAGGGCGTGGGCGTCGCGCGCAAGCCCGCGCGCACCGAGCTCGCCACGTTCGAGCACTACATCCGGGACGACCTCAACATGCGCGTGCCGCGCGTGATGGCGGTGCTCAATCCGCTCAAGGTCGTGATCACGAATTTTCCGGACGGCGAGGTCGACGAGCTCGACGCGTCGTACTACCCGCACGACGTGCCGCTCACCGGCTCGCGCAAAGTGCCGTTCACGCGCGAGCTGTACATCGAGCGCGACGACTTCATGGAGGACCCGCCGAAGAAGTTCTTCCGCCTCGCGCCGGGACGCGAGGTGCGCCTGCGCTATGCGTACTTCATCACCTGCACCGACGTCGTGAAGGACTCGGCGGGCGAGATCATCGAATTGCGCTGCACGTACGACCCGGCCACGCGCGGCGGCGACGCGCCCGACGGTCGCAAGGTGCAGGGCACCATCCACTGGGTCTCGGCGACGAAGGGACTCGACGCCGAGGTGCGGCTGTACGACAAGCTGTTCAACGTGCCCGATCCCGATGCCGTTCCCGAGGGGCAGGACTTTCTGTCGACGTTGAATCCCAACTCGCTCGTCGTCGTGCCGGGCGCGAAGGTGGAGCCGAGCGTGGCCAACGACCCGATCGGGACGCGGTATCAGTTCGAGCGCACGGGCTATTTCGTGAGTGACGTCGTCGACTCGAAGCCTGGCCGGCTCGTATTCAATCGCACGGTCACGCTGCGGGATACGTGGGCGAAGGTGAAGGACAAGGCGTAACCTCTGCCGCCGAGGGTCGGGACAGCGGGAAAAGCATTGGCTACGGATTTGACGAACTCGAGCGAATTGAACGAATCGCTCCGTGAGGCGCGATAGCGCTCTTCGCGACGATGGAGTTGACCCGGTTTCGTGGACACCTCACCATGCAGCATCCGGAGGTGTTCCGTGGGTCAGTCTTCTGGAAGGGATGGACGGCGAGTCCGACGCAGGTACACCGCCGAGTTTAAGGCCGAGGCGGTGCACCTGCTGCG
>DASZUN010000209.1:0-39130 GCA_035547615.1 Gemmatimonadaceae bacterium
ACGCGTCCACGCTGGCGGGGGCGAGGGCGGTCTGATGCTGCGCCGTCTGGTTCCGCTGCTGGCGCTCGCGCTCGCGGCGGCGTGCGGCTCGAGCGGGCCGCAGCCCATCATGTACGACGCCGACGCGTGCGAGTTCTGCCGCATGCAGATCAGCGATCCGCGCTTCGGCGCCGAGATCGTCACGAAGAAGGGCAGGCCGATCAAGTTCGACTCGATCGAATGCCTGGTCTCGTACTACAAGCAGGCAGCAGCGGCGAGCGACGTCGCGTCGGTGTGGGTGTCGGACTTCTTGCACCCTGGCACCCTCATCGACGCGTCCACGGCGCGCTTCGTCGATCTCGGTCCCGGCCGCGCCCCGCTGGGTCGCGGCTGGGCTGCGATCGCGAGCGGCAGCGACGCCGCGGCGCTCGGCATCACCGATCCGGCCGCGGTCAAGCGCTGGAGCGATCTGCTGTGATGCTCCGCGTCATGGCGATGCTGCTCGCCGCGCCGCCGCACGCCGCGCGCACGCCCGGCCAGCTCGACGTCGGCCCGGCGGCTCCGTATCACACGATCGCCGCCGCGGTGGCGGCCGCGCGCGCCGGCGACCGCGTCGTCGTGCACGCCGGCACGTACCGCGAGCCGACGATCGAGATCGCCAAGCCGCTCACGCTCGTCGGCGAGGGCGATCCCGTGCTCGATGGCCAGAACACGCACGCGATCATCCGCGTCACCGCGGACGACGTCACCGTGCGCGGCCTCGTGCTCGAGAACGTCGGCACGAGCTTCGTCGAGGACCGCGCCGCGATCCGCTTCGATCGGGTGTCGCGCTGCGTCGTCGACCACAACCGGATCGAGAACGACTTCTTCGGGATCTATCTCGCCAACGTCACCGATTGCGAGGTCACGAACAACGTGATCCATGCGACCGGGAAGCGCGAGATGGAATCCGGCAACGGCATTCACCTCTGGACGTCGCGCCGCATCACGATCGCGAGCAACGTGATCTCCGGCCAGCGCGACGGCATCTACTTCGAGTTCGTCCACGACAGCGACATCCACGACAACCTGAGCACGGGCAATCTGCGGTACGGGTTGCACTTCATGTTCTCGGACGACTGCCGCTATCGCGACAACACGTTTCGCAAGAACGGCGCGGGCGTGGCCGTCATGTTCACGCACCGCGTGCAGATGCTCGGCAATCATTTCGAGGACAACTGGGGATCGGCCGCCTACGGGCTCCTGCTCAAGGAGATCAGCGACGCCCGGCTCCGGGACAACGTCTTCTCGCACAACACCACCGGGCTGCTCGCCGACGGCGCGAATCGCATCGACGCCGAGCACAACGTGTTCGAGGGCAACGGCTGGGCGGTGAAGCTCGAGACGAGCACCGTCGACGGCCGCTTCAGCAAGAACGATTTCCTGGGCAACAGCTTCGACATCGCCGTCAACAGCAAGGCGCCCACCACGGTGTTCGCCGGCAACTACTGGGACGCGTATCGCGGCTACGACCTGAATCACGACGGGGTCGGCGACGTGCCGTTCCGTCCCGTGCGGCTGTTCTCGGTGCTCGTCGAGCACCACGAGCCGGCCCTCATTCTCATGCGCAGCGCGTTCGTCGAGCTCCTCGACGGCGCCGAACGCGTACTGCCGTCGCTCACGCCGGAGACGCTCGTCGACTCCGCGCCCGCGATGCGGAGGATTCAATGATCGAGATCCGGAACCTGGCCAAGCGCTTCGGCGCGCTCGAGGTCCTGCGCGGCGTCACGCTCTCGGTGGGGAGCGGCCGCGTGACGGGCGTCGTCGGGCCGAACGGGACGGGGAAGACCACGCTCATCAAGTCGCTGCTCGGGCTCACCCGGCCCGACGGCGGCGACATCACGATCGACGGCGCGCGCGTGAACGGCACCGACGACTACCGCGCGCGCATCGGCTACATGCCGCAGATCGCCCGGTTCCCCGAGAACCTCACGGCGCGCGAGCTGTTCGACATGATTCGCGAGCTGCGCGGCGACGAGAACGTCGACGAGGAGCTCATCGAGCTGTTCCGCCTGCGCGAGCAGTTCGACAAACCGCTGCGCGTGCTCTCGGGCGGCACCAAGCAGAAGGTGAATGCCTGTCTGGCAATGCTCTTTCGGCCGGACATTCTCATCCTCGACGAGCCGACGGCGGGACTCGATCCGCTGTCGAGCGCGATCCTCAAGGACAAGATCCACGCGAAGCGCGGCGAGGGGGCGACGATCATCATCACCTCGCACATCATGGCCGAGCTCGAGGAGCTGTGCGACGACGTCGCGTTCCTGCTCGACGGCGTCGTTCGCTTCGTCGGCACCGTGCGCGACCTCAAGGCCGCGACACGCCAGGCTAATCTCGAGCGGGCGATCGCCGCGCTCATGATCCGGGAGGTCGCGTGACCGGCGTCGTCTGGAAGATCGCGCGCAGCCAGATGCGCGACGCGGTGCGCAGCCGCTGGCTCACCGTCTACACCCTGTTCTTTCTCGCCGTCTCGGAAGGCTTGATCCGCTTCTCCGGCGTCGATGAGAAGGCGATCCTGAGCCTCGCGACCGTCGCCCTCATGGTCGTGCCGCTCGTGACGCTCGTGTTGTCGACGATCTACGTCTACAACGCGCGCGAGTTTACCGAGCTGCTGCTCGCCCAGCCCGTCAAGCGCACGTCGCTCTTCGCGGGACTGTATCTCGGGCTCACGGTGCCGCTCGCCGCCGGGTTCGTCGGCGGCATCGCGTTGCCGTTCCTCGTGCGCGGAGGCGCCGAGCCGGGGCAGCGCGCCGCGCTCGTCACGCTGCTGGCTGTGGGTGCGCTGCTCACGTTCGTGTTCACGGCGCTCGCGTTCCTCGTCGCCCTGCGCGCCGACGACCGCCTGCGCGGGCTCGGCATCTCACTGGGCGTGTGGCTGCTCTTCGGCGTCGTGTACGACGGCATCGTGCTCATCGCCGTGGCCCTGCTCGGCGACTACTCGATCGAGCGCCCGCTGCTCGCCGTCACGATGGCCAATCCGGTCGATCTCGCGCGCGTGCTGCTCATGCTCAAGCTCGACGTGGCGGCGCTCATGGGATACACCGGCGCAGTGTTTCAAAAGTTTTTTGGCGGCGCGGGAGGCGCCGCTCTGGCGGGATCCGCCCTGCTCGCATGGGTCGCGGTGCCCGTCGCCCTGAGTCTGCGCCAGTTCCGGCGCAAGGACTTCTAGCGCGCGGCCTCCCGCTCCCGCGCGCCCGACCTGTTTTGATCCGAGGAAACCGACCAATGCGTTCCATTCATAAACTCTCGCTCGCCGCGGTACTCGCGTCGCTTGCCGCGTGTGGCGGCGGTGGCGAGAAGCAAGCCGAGACCGCCCAGGCATCGCCCACGCCAGCCGCGGCGGCTGCGCCCTCCGGCCCGATCACCCCGGGCCCCGGCGGGAAGGTCATCACCGTCGAGCTCTACAGCGACGCGACCGGCAATTACTTCAAGCCGAACGAGATCACGGCGAACAAGGGCGACGTGATTCGCTACACGCTCAAGGTGGGCGTGCACAACGTGCACTTCCTCCCTGATTCGAACGTCGGGAAGTCCGGTTACCCGCAGGCGCCGAGCGACATGCTGCAGCTCCCGGGGCAGACGTATGACGTGCTCGTCGACTGGGCACCGGGCAAGTACTACTTCCAGTGCGACCCGCACGCCGCGCTCGGCATGCACGGGCACGTGACCGTTCAGTAGCTCCGTGAGGCGTTAGAGATCTCTGGGCCGCGGAATGCGCGGGTAACTGCACGGGTTGACGCGGTTCGCTCCGTGCAGCGCGAGAGACCCTCTCGCCACGAGCCGGGACAATTCTTTGGGAACACCCTCGGGAAGCCACTGCGTAGCGTCCCGAGCGCCGTTCCCGAGAAAGTCCCGGCTCGTTGCGCAACGAGCTTTCCCCGGCAACGGAGCAACCCGCGTTGTTCCGCGCAGCTTCCCGCGCATTCCGCGGCCCCAGACGACTCGTGAGCCGTATCGGAGTCACGGCGCGGGCCGCTAACCCCAAGTCGCGCATAGCCTTTCAACGGGATCACATATTCTCATGTCGTTAGGTGAATCCCCTACAAAAAAACAAGCAACTCCGCACCTTCGCCGCGCCGCTTGCCCGACGGAAGCGGCACCCTCGGCGGCCTAGCTTCCCCCCCAGCTCGAATGGAGATGCCCGACCGGACATCCGAGCTGTCCGACCAACCGACCTGAGGGAGACTATATGAAAACCACTACGACACTCGGCTTCGTCGCGCTGTTCGCGACGGCCGTAGCGGGTGCCGCCGGAGCGCAGAACAGCGCGGGCGCCCAGGGCTCGAGCGGAACCGCCGCCAAGGGCCCCGATTCCACCGCGACCGCGCCCGCGGCTGCCAAGAAGGTGAGCCTCTATCGGCCGCAGGAAATCTCCAACATCCGCCAGAACGACCAGCGCGGCCTCAACGTGTTCGAGACGCCGAAGAGCGATACGGTCCCGTTCACCGGTTTCGCCCTCTCGTTCGGCGGGGCATTCAACCAGGAGTTCCAGGGGCTGTCGCACTCCAATAGCGCGACGCCGGTGACGGTGAGCGGCGTCAACCAGAACCAGCTCATCCGCATCGGGCACGGCTTCAACAACGCGGTCGCCAACCTGAACATCAACGCGCAGCTCGCCCCGGGCATCCGCGTCGCGATGACGTCCTACCTCTCGGCGCGCCACCACCAGGAGACCTGGGTCAAGGACGGCTTCCTGCAGGTCGACCAGTCGCCGATCGACAACCCGCTGCTGAATTCGATCTTCAAGTACACGACCGTTAAGGTCGGCCACTTCGAGATCGACTACGGTGACTCGCACTATCGTCGCACGGACAACGGCAACGGCATGGATAACGCGTTCGTCGGCAACTACATCCTCGACGCGTTCACGACCGAGATCGGCGCCGAAGCGATCGTTCAGAAGAGCGGCCTGCTCGCCGCGGTTCAGGCGACCGGTGGCGAAGTGCACGGCCAGGTGACGGCGCCGCAGTCGCGCAGCATGGCGGTGATCGGCAAGCTCGGCTTCGACAAGAAGCTCGCCGACAACATCCGCGTCCGTCTCACCGGTTCGTTCTACGCGGACAACAAGGCCGCGAGCAACACGCTCTACACGGGTGATCGTGGCGGCGGCGCGTACTACGACGTCCTCGAGAACACCACGTCCACGGAGCAGAACAACGCGTGGTCGGGCCAGATCCGCCCGGGGTTCTCGAACAAGGTGAACGCCGAAGTCGTCAACCCGTTCGTGAAGATCGGCGGCGCCGAATTCTTCGGCAACTTCGAGACGGCGACCGGCGGCTCGTTCGCCGAGCCCAAGCTTCGCACGATCCACCAGAACGTGTACGAGGGCCTGTATCGCTTCTTCGATGACAAGTTCTACGTCGGCGGGCGGTACAACACGGTGACCGGCCAGATGATCAGCAAGGTGTACAGCGATCAGGACGTGAAGCGGTATCAGATCGGCGGTGGCTGGTTCGTGACGCCGAACATCCTGGCCAAGGCCGAGTGGATCAATCAGAAGTACAACGACTTCCCGTCGACGGACATCCGCAGCGGCGGACAGTTCAAGGGCTTCATGGTCTCGGGCGTGGTCGGCTTCTGATCGAGCGAGCAGCAGCACAATGAAGAACGGGGCCGGCGCAAGCCGGCCCCGTTCGCACGTTCGCCCCAATGCCGGCCGCTCAGCGGCCGGCCTGATTGTGATTGGTCGTCGTCACCGTCCCGTCCTTGTGCGACCACTTCTCGAACCAGCTCCGCAAATAGAGTTGCGTGCGCAGGAAATTCGACGGCGTGCTCGAGGTGCCGTGGTACTCGTTGTTCATCCGGATCATCACCGTGGGGACGCCGTGCACCTTGAGCGCCCGGTAGAACTCCTCGATCTGCGGGATCGGTGTCCGCAGATCGAGCACGCCCGTCATGAGCAGTGTCGGCGTCTTCACGTGGCCCACGTACATGATCGGCGAGCGGCGCAGATACTCGCTCGGGTCCTCCCAGAACGGCTTCTCAAAATTGTCATACCATCCGGCGCCGTCCGTCTCGCCCACGAAGCTGATCCAGTCGATCACCGGGCAGAGCGCCGCCGCAGCCGCGAAGCGGTCGGTGTGTCCCACCGTCCACGACGTGAGCACGCCGCCGCCCGAGCAGCCGTACACGAACATGTTCTTCGGGTCGACGTAGCCACGGCCGACCACCGTGTCGACGCCCGCCATCAGGTCGTCGAAGTCCTTGTCCGGGTAGTCGTTCTTGATCTCGTTGGTGAACTTCTCTCCGTACCCGGTGCTGCCGCGGGGATTCGCGTAGAACAGCACGTAGTTGTTGGCGACGAAATCCTGGCGCGCGAAATTGAAGCTCACGTCGTACATCGACTGCGGTCCGCCGTGGATCTGCAGGATCAGCGGGTACTTCTTGCCCGGATCGAATCCCGGCGGCTTCACGATCCAGCCCTGGATCTTCAGGCCGTCCTTCGACGTGTACCAGATCGCCTCGGTCTGTCCGAGCTGCTTGCCGGCGAGCACGTCGCCATTCACGTCCGTGAGTTGGGTGAAGCTCGACGTCGCGCCCGTGTTTGGAACCGACGCGGTCACGATGTCGTTCGGCTTCGTGGGCGTGCTCCGCACGCCCACGATCAGACCCGTTCTTCCGACGCTGGAGACGGTGAGCACCTGCGTCCCGCTCGTGACCGGGTGGAGCTGCCCCGCGACGCTCGAGAAATACAAGTTCTTTGAACCCGCGCTCTGCACGTTGTAGTACACGCCGCTGTTGTCGCGCGCCCACAGGGGCTCCGAGATTGGCCGGTCCAGGGTGCCGGACAGGAGGCGCGGGTTCGAGCCGTCGGCGTTCATCACGTAGAGCCTGGATTCCGCCCACGCCGAATGGTCGACGGAGTCCGCGTGCATGAAGGCGATCATCCGCCCGTCGGGCGAGTAGATCGGATTGCCGTTCGTGCCCGCGCGGTGCGTGAGCTGCTGGATCTCGTCGCTCTCCACGTTGGCCGCGTAGATCTCCGAATGCCGGAACGCTTTCTCCGCGTCCGGCGTCCGGAGGGAGGAGAACGCGATCCACTTGCCGTCCGCCGACCAGGCCGGCGCCGAGTGGTTCCAGCTGCCGTTCGTGATCTGGCGCGCCGTGCCGCCGTCGGCCGGGATCACGAAGATGTGCCGGTAGGAGTCGTCCGTGAATCCGATGCGATCCGAGCGGTAGTTGAGCCGCGTCACGATCTTCGGCGGCTCGATCCACTTGGCGCCCTTCGGCGGTGTCGGCATCGCGATGTGAAACGTCGTGTCGCGCACCGGCACGTTCATGTTGAACGCGATGGATCTCCCATCCGGCGACCAGGCGAGCGCCGAGGGCGTCTCCGTCAGATGGGAGATCTGTGTCGCCGCTCCTTCGGCGTCCATGTAGCGCACGAAAATCTGTGAACCGCTCGGTTCACCTTTCGCGACGTACGCGACCCGCGATCCGTCGGGCGACCATTCCGCATCGCTCCCCTGGACCAGCGCGCGCGGATGCGAGCCGTCCGCGTTCATGATCCAGATCGACGACTCCCAGCGGTCGTTCATCTTGTCGATCCAGCGGCGCGTGAACAGGATCTGCGACCCGTCGGGCGAGAGCTGCGGATTCTGCACGTCTTCCCAATCGAGATACTGCTCGAGCGCGAGGCGGTTGCGCGCGCTCGACTGTGCCAGCGTGGCCGGCGCGTAGGCGACGAGGAGCGTCGCGACGCTGGCGACGGCAAGGCGAAGGGACCGCATGAGGCCTCCGGAGAGCGGGAATGACCGCCCTATTCTGGAGGCGGCCGGCGCGGGCGGCAACCGCTGGCGCGCGTCGCCGCCGACACGCGATTTCATCGATTCATAATCCAAACGGAATGTTTCGCGTGCGCGAACGGGCGTAGACTGCGGAACATCTGACTCCGGGAGATCGAGTGCGGCTCGGAACGATTGGTGCGCTCGCCGCCGCCCTGCTCGCGACGAGCGGCCTGCGCGCGCAGCAGGCGCGCGGCGTCGTCGTCGACAGCGCCGTGGGCGCGCCGGTACCTGGCGCCGTGGTGATGGCCGTCGACTCGGCTGGCGCGACGCGCGCCCGCACGATCACCGGGGCTACCGGAAGGTTCGCGATTCCGCTTCCGCCGAGTGCGGCAACGCTTTCGGTCATTCGCATCGGGTATTCGCCTCGGCGCGTCCCGCTCCGGCACGGCGTGGATCTCGGCGAACTACGCATCGCGATGCGCCGTCTTCCGCCCATGCTCGAGGCAGTGCGCGTGACCGGCCGCGAGCTGTGCCCTGGATCGCCGGAGCGTGGCGCCGCCTTCGCGCTGTGGGACCAGGCGCGCGCCGGCCTCCTCGCCGCCATCGTCACGCGCGAGGCGAAGCCGGCCGACGCGAACATGCTGTCGTTCGAGCGCACCGTATCGCCCGGCGACGAGGTCGTGCAACGCATGCGTGTGGAGACGAGGAGCGGACGGACGACCCGGCCGTTCGTCTCTCCGCTCTCGCCCACGACCCTGGCCCAGCACGGTTACCTGCAGGAGGCCGACGACGGCTCGCGCGTGTTCGTCGCCCCCGACGCCGACGTGCTGCTCGATGAGTCGTTCGCGTCCGTGCACTGTTTTCACCTCCAGAGCGCCGACGCCGAGCATCGCGGGGAGATCGGGCTCGCCTTCGCGCCGATCGCGGCGCACGACACGATGGTCGATGTGGCCGGCGTGATCTGGATGGATGCCGCACAGCCGGCGCTGCGCACGCTGGATTTCCGATACACGAGCATCGAGCCCGCCGCGCGCGACGCGAACGCCGGCGGCGACATTCACTTCCGCACCATGCCGAACGGGGTGTCGTTCATCGATCGGTGGGCGCTGCGGCTGCCGGCGCTCTCGATGGACCGGCCTCGCGATCGCACCGTTCGCGATCCGGCGCACTTTCGCGAGCGCCGCGCGACGAACTTCGCGGCGCGTGTATCCGCGATCGTGGAGACGGGCGGGCAGGTCCTCGACGCGACATGGGGCGATGGCATTGCGTGGCGCGCAGCCAACACGGCCATCCACGGACGCCTCACGAGCGCGGGCCGGCCCGCAGCCGGTGCGGTCGTCGCGCTCGAGGGGACGAGCTATCACACTGTCGCGGACGCGGCGGGCGCCTTCGCGCTCGATCACGTCGTGCCGGGCAAGTACACGCTCGTCGCGACGGACACGACGCTGCTCGCCTACATCGAGGAGCGTCGTGCGACACAGAGCGTCCGCGCGGTCCGGGACAGCGTGACGCAGCTCGCGCTCGTCCTCCCGCGCTTCGCCGAGATCGTGGAACGCCTGTGCCGCGGGCAGGAGCAGCCGCGGAACACCGCGATCCTGCTGGGGCAGATCGTGAACGAGCGCGGCGTTCCCGACCCGACCGTCCACGTTGCGGCGGACTGGCTGGCGGACGTGAACCGCGGGGTGCCAGTGGACGCCGGCCGCGCGCTCCTGGTCGACAAGGCGTCGCGCGACGTCGACCTCGACGACCAGGGGCGGTTCACGCTGTGCGGTGTGGCTCCCGAGCGCCCGATCCATCTCCGCGCCAGCCGAGGCCGGGCGTCGGCCGATACCACCATCAAGGTGCCGGAGGACAGCACGTTCAAGACGCTGCGCTGGGATCCGCACCTGGCGGACGGCGCTCCGCACCGATAATCGTCTACGATACCGGAGGGCCACCTCACCCCGCCCTGGGAGCCCGCATGTACTCTGCCGCACGGCTGTGCCTCGCTGCGGAGGCGATCATCGTGGTGCTCGCGCACGGAAGCCGCGCGCAGACGCCGGCCGCGACGATCACCGGGACCGTCTACGACAGCATCGGCGGCCGCGTGCTGTCCGGCGCGCGCGTGCAGTTCGCGCCGGCGAATGGTGGCCGCATGCTCACGGCCACGTCGGACAGCGCCGGCCGATATCGCATCGCGGAGGCGCCGTACGGTCCCTACGTCGTCGGCTTCTTCGACGAGGCGCTCGACACACTCGGAATCGAGAACCTGGACCGTCCGGTCTCGATCGGCTCACCGGAACAGCGGCTCGATCTCGCCACGCCGTCGCCACGCACCGTAGTCGCGGGCCTCTGCGGGCACGAGGCGGCGAACGACTCCACGGCGCTCGTGCTCGGCCACGTCCGCGACGCGTCGACCACGAGCGGCATCAGCGGCGCGACCGTCGCATTCGAGTGGACCGAGTACGTGCTCGACACCAAACGCCAGCTCGCGCCCCACGTGCGCTCCGTGGACGTGACGACGCGCGACGCGGGCTGGTTCGCGCTCTGCGGCGCACCGACCGGCTTCGCGCTCTCGGTGCGCGCGGCGCACGGCGCGGACAGCACCGGCGCGCTCGAGATCGCGCTCGCGCCCCGCGCGGTGGCGCACTTCACGTTCTACGTCGGCGCCGCGCGGACGGATTCCGTGCCGGGCGGCACGAAGCTGCTCCGCGGCGATGCTCGGCTGAGCGGGCGCGTGGTCGACGAACGCGGCGCTCCGGTGAACGGCGCGAGCGTCGCGTTCTGGGATCCGACCCGTACCGCGCGCACGAACGAACGCGGCGCGTTCGTGCTCGACAGTCTCCCCGCCGGCACTCGCACGATGGAGGTCCGTGCGATCGGCTTCGCGCCGTCGACGCGCGTGGTGCACCTGTTCGATCACGAGCCCGCGCATGTCGAGCTCACCGTCACGAAGACCGTCGTGCTGCCGACGATGGAATCGCGCGCCGACGTGGTGTATTCTCGCGGGCTGCTGGAGTTCGAGCGGCACAAGCGCACGGCGGCTGGCGGCTATTTCTTTCGTCCCATCGAGCTCCAGGGCACGCCCGTGCAGGATCTGCGCACGATCGTGCAGGGCGCGCCCGGGGTGGACGTCCGCTTCGACCCGCGCGCGGCCGACGGTCCCGGCTGGACGGTGCGCATGACGCGCGCGTCGACGTACATGCGGATCGGCGACGGCGCCAATTTCGGCTGCACCCCGATCATCTTCCTCGACGGCCGCCAGAGCTTCTTCTCGTTCGACGACCTCGACGCCCTGCTCGATCCGCGCGAGATCCTCGGCGTGGAGGTGTATCCGCGCCACGTCGAGGTCCCGTCCGAGTTCGTCTACGACATCAACAATCCGTGTGGGGCGCTCGTCGTGTGGACGCGCCCGCTGCTCCGGCCGAACGGCACGTAGGCCGCCTCCGGAAAAGCGAAAACCGCCGCCGGGAGCGCTCCCGGCGGCGGTTTCGAGTTTCGGTATTACTGAATCAGAATCCCGACGGCGGATAGTGATCGACGGCGAACACGATCGATGCGGCCGCCGAGCTGGCCGCCTTGCTGCCCGCGACCGACGGCGGGAAGACGAACGCCGTGAACGCGCTCCCGGCGATCTTGCTGCCCCCGACCGCGGTCAGATCGTTGTGCTGATCCGCCGCCGCACCGGCCGGCGCCGTGGCGTCGATCATCGCCGGCAGGGCCTGCGAGCCCGAGGTGAGCACCCGCACCGCGAGCGGTCCCGGCGTCATGCTGGACCACTTCGTCGCCGTGAACTGCGCCACGCCGGCCGCGAACGGCGACGATGGCAGCGACGAGGCGCCGCCCGAGGCCGAGCCGTACACGTCCACCGACGGCGCCACGCCCGCGTTGATCACGCGCACGGCGATGCTGCTGCCCGGATCGGGCACGTCGTCCTGGAAGATGTACAGCTTCGCCGATTTGTTGCGGAGCGTGCCGGCGGCCATGATCGTGTAGTGCGCGCCGACGCTGAAGTTGAACGTCGTATCGAAGAGCACGACCTGCGTCTGGCTGATGTCGGTGCTCGTCTGGAAGACTCGCAGGTGCCGCGAGCCCGCGCCGAGCTCCTGATATCCCGCGCCGGGAAACACGCCGCGGTACTGCAGGCCGAACGTCGTGGGCGAGTTGTCGACCACGTCCACGAAGCGCCAGTCCATGCCGCCGGTGTCCGACACCGCGTGCACGAAGCGCACGGCCGCCGTGGGCACTTTGGCCGGGTACGTGGCTTGACCCGATGGATCGCACGCCGCCACGGCCACGAGGGCCGCGAACAGCGCACTGAGTCGCAATGCTTTCATCTGGAAGATTCCTCCGAGATTCGGGATCACGTGCGAGATCAGAAAGGCAGTGAGAAGCGAACGGTGAGCGGAATGCGCGTCGACAGCGGCGGCTTCGTCGAGTCCGACGGCGGCGCAGGCTCCACGCCGCCACCCGAGATGCCGCTCGCCGTGAGCGCCGCGACGCCAGCCACGACGCCGACCAGCGCCGCCGTGCGCCAGAGAGACAACTGACGCGTGCGCACCGTGCCGACCAGGCCACGGTCGATGTGCGACTGCTCGCCCGTCCACAACGCGTGCGACCCGCTGATCTGCGACACGCGATAGACGTTGATGATGTAGTTGCTGTCCTGGATGCCGACGAGCTTGCCGTCGATCGTCGCGATGCCCGGGCCGAACCGCTCGGCAAGGCTCACGCGCCCCTGGTCGGTGACGACCAGTGACACGTTCTCACCCGCCGGCGGCATCGTTTCCACGGGGACGTAGTTGTAACACGCCTGCGTGGCAGCGAGCGCCACGCAGCAGACGCTGAATCGAACGGCGCGATGCATCATCAGAATCCGTAGGTTCCCTTCGCCGCCGCGCTGCCCGAGCTGGCGCCCAGCGCGTACGACGGAAGTTGGCGTGCCTGCATCTCCTGGAACGGCACCGGATACTCGTACGCCGTCCCCTCGGGCAGATCGCCCCAGCCGCGGCCATCGATCCACCAGCGGCCAAAGCTGGTCATCGCCGTCTCAATGCGCTTCTCGTACTTCATCGCTTCCATGATCGTGCCGCACGACACCGTGCCCGACGGCGACGGCACCAGCGGCACGCAGGCGCTGCCGCCCGGGACCTGCTGCGAGGCGCTCGTGATCGCGCCCGTCAGCGCCGGCAAGCCGGCGGGGACGCGCGTGAGATCGATCTTCGCCGCCGCGTTCGCGAAATCACCCTTGCGGATGTATCCCTCCGCCGCGAGCAGATCGTTCTCCGCCTTGGCGAATTCCGGGTACGGGCCCTGGCTGTGATTGATGCGGATGTACTTCAGGCGGAAGAAGTCGTAGTACGACACGCCCCACCCGTCGCCCGGCACTTCGGCGAGCGTGCGGTTCGTGATGTACGGCTTCGAGTCAAACCCGCTCGGCGCGGTCGACGCCTTCTGCTGCGCGCTGCGCGTCTCACCGCTCGGCCACCGGTTGTCCGGCGTCTTCACGAGGAAGTAGCCGTTCCGGCTCGACATCGGCGCGGCGATGAAGCTCTTGTACGCGCCCGACGTGTCGGCCATGCCGAAGTACAGCATCGACATCTCGCTCCAGCCCGGATCCACGTGCGCCTGGCTCGAGTTGAAGCCGATGTTCCAGCCCGTCGTCCCGCCGACGTTGACCATGAAGTCCGACGAGATGCCCGCCTCGGCGTCGGCGATCACCGCGCTCCAGTCGACCGCCGTGCGCTGCGCCGGCGTGCGCGCAACGCCCGCGCGGAAGCGGGCACGGTACGAGCGGACCAGCTTCACGAAATCGCCCGCGCTCAGCGAATTGCCGCCGAGCCACAGGTCGGGCAGCGGGAAGCCGCCGCTCGCGCTCGCGGCCGGCGAGCTGGCAATGTTCACCGCGCTGTCCAGATACGTGATCGCCACCTTCATCACGTCCTGCGCGGAGCTGAGCGGCGGGATCGAGTCGCTCGGCATCCCCGGCGCAACGACGCCGGCCGAGTCGTAGATCATCGCCAGCCAGCCGAGATCGGCGCCCGCGACGAAGTACCCGAAGGCCTTCGCGCGGAGATCCTGCGCCGGCGATCCCAGCGTGCCGCCGCCCTTGATCAGATTCGCCAGCGCATCGATCGCGTTCACCATCAGCCGCGATCCGCGCGACAGCGCGCTGAACTCGGTGAAGATGCTCGGCGATCCGTTGCTGTTCGGGATCGGGAGGCGCGGAATCGCCACCCGGATGCCCATGTTGAAGTTGTTGAGGCTCGAGTAGCTCTCGAGCGCCAGGACCTCGACTTCCGGCATCAGCGCGCCGTTGTTCGTCAGCGCGTTGTGCACGGTCTGGTAGCCGGAGCCGATCGTCGCTTCGATCGAGGCCGGCACGGAGAACACGCGACCCACGTCGGGGTTGCTGAGGTTCTCCACCCCCAGGTTGGTGCTGCACGCGGCCACCGCGACGAGCAGCAGTGACGCCGATGCGAGCCTGATTATCGGTTTCATCATCATCCTCTGATCGGGTCGCGGTGATTAGAACTTGGACGAGAGCGTGACCGTGAAGCGGCGCGTCGGCGGATACGGGTACGACTGCACGCCCGTGAGCGCCGCCGAGCCCGCGTTGCCGGAGCTGTCGCCGATGTCCGGATCCCAGCCCGTGTACTTCGTCCAGGTGTAGAGATTCTGGCCGATGACCGTCACCGTCCAGTCGCCCGCGATCTTCGGCACCTTCCCGAAGTTGTAGCTGCCCGAGAGCTCGCGAAGCTTCACGAAGCCCGCGTTCTCGAACGTGATGCTGTTCGGGCCGAGCACGTCGTACTCGCCGCCCACGCCACGCGAGTGGTCCGGGGCCGGCGCGCGCCAGTAGTAGCCGATCGGCTTCGCATCGGCGACCGACTTGCCCGCCTGGTCCTCTTCACGCGTCATGAAGTCGCCGAGCGACCAGTGCCGGTCTTCGTTGAACAGACCGTTGCCGTACGACTTGTCGAACATCAGGTACAGGCTGAGGCGCTTGTAGCTGAAGTTCTGCGCCAGGCTCGCCTTCCAGAGCGGCAGACCGTTGCCGAGCGGCTGGAGCGCCGGGTTCGCCGAGGAATCGCGCATCACCTGGAGCATGCCCCAGTGCACGATCGGCTGGCCCCACGGGTTGTTCACCGTGCCGCCGGCCTTGAGGCAGTTCGTCGCGCCGACGATGCTGCTCACCGCGACGCCGTTCACGATGCAGCCGTTGCGCTGCGCCTGCCACAGGTTCTTGGTGATGCCGTCCTTGTACGTGTTGCCCTGGCCGACCCAGACGATGAAGCCCTGGTCGTTGGACTGCCACTCCTTGCCCGGGCCGCACTGCGCGGCGAAGTCCGAGGGGAGCTGCGAGCACTTCGTCACGAACTGCTTGCCGTAGATCGTGCCGTACCGCTCGCCCACGGCGTAGCGCACGTTCGCGTTGTCCACGTTCTGGTAGAAGTCGGGCACGTCCATCTTCGTGATCACGGACCGGTTCTGGTCCATGTTCACACGCGCCGTCCAGACGAGGCTGCGCCGCGTGAGGATCGGGATGTTGAGCGACGCCTCCCAGTTGCGGCCCTCGAGCGTGCCGGCGTTCAGCCACTGCGACGAGAAGCCCGACGACACCGACGGCGGGACCTGAAGGATCTGATCCGTGGTGATGTCGCGCGCGTAGGTGAGCGACACGCCGTACCGGTGGAAGATCTCACCGTCGATGCCGTACTCGGTCTCGAGGGTGTTCTCCGGCCGCAGGTTCTTGTTGCCCAGCGTGGTGGCGCTGATCGAGCCGCCCGCGCCGATGCTGAACGCTTCGTACTGGGCGTTGAAGCGCGGACGCCCGCCGGCCGTGCCGACCGCGCCGCGGAGCTTCAGCTCGTTGAAGATGTTGTTGAACTTGAACCACGGCTCCTCCGACACGATCCACGCCAGCGAGCTGCGGTAGTAGCTGTGCCAGCGCTGCGCGGAGCCGAAGAGCGAGCTGCCGTCGTTGCGGAGCGCACCGTCGAAGATGTAGCGGTCCTTGTACTCGAGATTGAGGCCGCCCGACACGCCCATCGCCTTGATCGTCTGCTCGTTGTAGTTGCCCGAGAGCGACGCGGTCGCGTTGGTCAGCGTGAGCAGGCCGGGCACGGCGAGCGCGTCACCGCTGCCGCCGTTCGACTGCGACTGCTGGTTCTCGTACGTGTACGCCAGCTGCAGGCGCGAGGCGAGATCGCTGGTGAGGTTGTGCTGCGCCGTGCCGCTCACGCGCACGTTGTAGGACATGTCGTAGCCGGCGCCCGTGCTGATCGTGCCTTCCTGCGCCGGGTCGCCCTCGTCCGTCGTGCGATAGCCCTTGTCCCACTGGCTGATGTAGCTCGAGCGGCGGTTGTCGAGGCTCGTCGTCGCGTCGAACGTCAGCCAGTTGGTCATCTTGTAGCTGTTCGTCATCGAGCCGAGGAAGCGGTCGGCGCGATTGACCTGATAGTGCCACAGGTTGTCGAACAGCGGGTTGTAGTTCTGGCTCGTTTCCGCGGTGGGATCGGGGCGGATGAACAGCCGGCCCTTGCTGTCCGTCGCCAGCAGGTTCGTGTTCGGGTGCTGGCGCGTGAGGCCGAACCACTGGTTCGCGTCCGGACCCTGGTCCGAGCGCTGGAAGTATGTCTGCACCTGCGTCGACCACTTGTCGCCAAACTGCTGGTCGATGTTCACGCGGGCCGACTGGCGCTTGTAGCCCTGCAGGAACTTCACGGCGCCGTCGTTCACGAGGTTGTTGAACGAGGCGAAGTAGCCCGTGTTGGCATTGCGGCCCGTGAGGTCGACCGTCGTGCTGTAGTACGGGTTCGTGGTCGCGGCCTGGTCGATCGGGTTGTACACGACCGGCCACGTGTTCGTCATGAAGATGCCCTTCAGCTCGGGGAACGTCGCGGCGTTCGCGATGCCGAAGTCGCGCTCGAACTGGTAGGGCGTGAGCGAGTTGAGCCCGCCCTGGTCGTTGATGCGGTACGCCTCGGTGGCCATGTCCACCGTGCGCGAGCACGAGGGGAGCCCCGACTGCTTGATGCAGAAGCGGGTGCCCGTCTCGTCCATCATCAGCATGTGGTTGTGCGGGAACTGATACGCGCCGCTCACCGCGCTGTAGCCCGTCTCCTGGCGTGCATTGATGTGCAGGCCGGGGCTCGCGTTCTTGCCGCTCTTGGTCGTGATCGAGATGATGCCGTCACCGGCGCGCGAGCCGTACAGCGCCGACGCGGCCGCGCCCTTCACGACCTCGATGCTCTCGATGTCTTCCGGATTGAGATCGCTGGTGTTGCCGTCGAGAATGATGCCGTCGACGAGAATCAGCGGTCCCTGGTCGCGGCCCGACGCGTTGATCGAGTGCGGTCCGCGCAGCACGATGTCGGGCGAGGCGCCCGGCCGGCCGCTGGTCGACGTGACCTGCGCCCCCGGCACCTTGCCCGCCAGTTCCTGCAGCGGGTTGGTCGTGGGCACCTGAAGGTCCTGCTCGGCGTTCAGTGCCGCGACCGTGAAGGTCGTTTTCGCCTGCTCGGTGCCGGCCGTCATGCCGGTGACGACCACTTCCTCGAGGCGGTTGATGTCGCGCTTCAGCTCGAAGTCGAGCGTCTGCGCGCCGGCCCGGATGGTGACCGGCCGCGACTGCGCCAGGTGGCCGATGGCGCGTACGCGCAGCACCGCGGCCTGTCCACGAACTCGCTCGGCGGGAATCACAATGGTATAGCGACCCTGCGAGTTCGACCCGACGGAAATGTTCATCTCGGTGATGAACACATTCGCGTTCTCGAGCGGCTGCCCGGATTCGGAAATGACCCGTCCGGTGAGCGTGGCCGCCTGCGCGTGCGCGAGCGGTGCCCGGAGGAGGGTGAGGGCAACCACCGCCAACGCGAATGGGAGCCATCGTGACGGACTGAAGCGCTTCATGTTCACCTCGGATGGTGGGTGGATCCGCCTGGTGTCATGCTGCCTGCCGCAGTGACGACCGGGCCGATTTCGGCCACGAGCGCCACGATCATGTAACTCGATCAATTGGTCCGCAAGTTACTTGTATACAATAGGATTTGGCTGAGGAGGCCGCGCGGCGGCGAGTAACCGGCTCTGGGGCGAACCGGATCTTCAACGCTATACAAAGATTCCTTACTGTCGTTATGAGAAAACTTTGATACGGCGCAACGACAACGGCGCATCGGGTCCCACCCGATGCGCCGTTTCGCTGCGCGAGTGAAGAACGTCGTCCGGAGTCTTACGGCGTACGCGGTCGCGTGGGGCTTGTACTCGCGCCTGGAGCGAGCACACCGGTTCCGTTCGGCGTCACCGCGGGCGCGGCGTTGAACGGCGCCGTTGGCGTAACCGGCTGCATGAACGGGGTGCCCGAAACCCGGGACGAGTCGAGCGAACGGAATGCGTGCGAGCCGACGATCGCGGAATCCATTGCGCCGGTCCCGATGCCGGTCCCGATGCCGGTCCCGAGGCCGGTCCCGAAGCCGGTCCCAAGGCCGGTCCCGAGGCCGGTCCCGAAACCGTCCCCGTAACCGGCCCCGGCACCGACCGCTCCGGTGCCCGCGGGAGGCGCTGCCGGCGCTGTCGGAATCGCGATGGTCGTTCCGAGCGATGGCAGGAACATGCGCGTGGAGCCCACGCCCGGCGCCGCTGGCGTACCGCGTCCGGTCGAGTCTGGTCGCTGAATGTCGCCGCCCGCCGTCCCGCCCGAGCCACCTTCGCCCGCCGTTCCGGCTGACGTGCGGTCGCATCCGCCGATCGAGCCCAAGCACGCCAGCGCGAAGGCCGCGCTCGCCACGATCATTCCAGATCTCATATGCACCCTCCGCCTGCACTCGAGTACCGTACGGGCAAGCCGTGCGCCGACGAATCGGCTCGCTGCTTGCGAGGTTCGTGCTCGAACCCGAACGGAGTGGAATGGACATGACCGATCGTCACAAACCGCACAACGGCCGCGACACGGACGGGCGGTTTCGCGTGCGACAGGAGGACGTGGAAGACGTGCTCGAGGATCCGATCGGGCCGGAGATCGTGCGTGATGACGTGCGCCTCGGCGGCGCCGTGGCCGATACCGGACCGCACGCGGGAGACAGCGGGCGGCACATCGGCGATCTGATTCAGGAGAACAGCGTGGACGTGGGCCGCACGACCGGGCGGCTCCGGGACGACGACCGAGCTCGGCGCAAGCGTCGCTGACGTGCCGTGAAGTGCATGGGGGCCGGCGGGCGTTCGCACTCCAGTGCTCGCGTTCGCCGGCCCGCTCGCGTTTCGGAACTCGGGCGCGGGGTGGCTGGTTGTTGATGCGTCCCGACGCGCGATTATTTTAGTCGATGCTCATGAGGCAGGGCCCGCTTGTCGGCGGCCGGTTGCTGGAATCGGCCGCCCTCCCCACGCGCCGACGTTGGCCGCTGGTGATCAGCACCGTGTTGCACGCGGGCCTGATCTCGGGCGCGGTCGCGGCCACCCTCATTCCCAAGGCGATTCGTCCCGACGACGCGGACGTGCCGACCGTGCAGCTCGCGGTGTATCGGCCGCCCACGATCGCGACGACGTTGCACGACGCGGCCCAGCCGGCGCCTCGCCCCAAGGGGTTCCAGGAGCTCGCCGTGCCGCGAGAGATTCCGCACTCCATCGAAGCGGCGACGCTTCCCGCGACGAAGCTCGAGGCCAGGGATTTCTCCGGCCGCGGGATCCTCGGCGGGATCGCGGACGGCATCGCCCCCACGCCGCTGGTCGGGACGGGATCGGGCATCGGCGACGCGATCGACGCGGCGATCGCCGACCAGCAGCCGTACCTGTTGCCGGGGCAGATCGGTCCGGCGTATCCCGAGCAGCTGCGCGTCGACGCGCCCGATGGTCTCGTGGTCGTGCGGTTCATCATCGACACGCTCGGCCGAGCGGAGGCGCCGTCGCTCCGCGTCATCGAATCGAGCGACCCGCTCTTTGCGCAGTCCGTGCGCACGGCGCTCGAGCGGCTCCGGTACCAGCCGGCACGGTTCAGCGGGCGGCGCATTCGTGTGCGCGTCGAGGAACGCTTCGAGTTCCATCTGGCGGGGTTCTGAGCAGCCCGCCAGTTTACGGATCGACCCCCACTTCAGTGCCGGAGCTTTTGCGATGTCCAAACACAATCCATCAATGATCACGCTCGCAATCGCGGGGCGCGCGCTCGTCGGCGCGATCGCCATCGCCTCGTTGGCCGGATGCGCGAGCTCCGGTGCGAACGGCGCCGCCGCGAGCGGCAGGAGCGCCTCGACCCAGAGCTCGCGGTACGTGCTCACCGCGACGGAGCTCGAGGGCGCGCAGGCCGACAATCTCTACGACGCGATTCAGAAGCTGCGTCCCGACTACCTGCGCGGCGATCAGACCGGCGTGGTCGGCCAGACCGATGCTACCGGGGCGCGCGTCTCCGGTTCGCTCGGTGGACAGAGCAACGTCACCCTGGTGCACGACGCCGTCGTTCCTGTCTCGGTATACCGGAACGGTGTCCGCTTGGGCGGCCTGGATGACCTTCGGCACATCACGATCGACGAGGTCAAGGAAGTCCGGTTCCTCAAGGCGGCGGATGCGATCATTCGTCTTGGAACGGAGAATGGAGCCGGCGCGATCGTCGTGACGACCAAGCAGTAGCGCGTCGGGATCCGGCGCGACACTGGTTCGTCACCCATAGCACTCCGGGAACTGGCGCATGGGGACCGGGATTGAGCGGTGTACTCGACTCGATCCCGGAGATCTCCATGCGCGTTCAATTTCATATTGTTGCAGTAGCCGCGGTCGTGCTGACCGCGGCGTGCGGTGGCAGCGGCGGCGGCGACGCCATCACCGGCACCACGGGTGGCACGACCGGCGGCACCACGGGCGGCTCGACGGGGCCCGTTGCCACGACCTCGGTGTCCGTGGGCAACAACAACTTCACGCCGGCGGACATTCAGGTCGCTGTGGGGCAAACGGTCACGTGGACGTGGAATTCGAGCGGTGTGACCCACAACGTGACGTTCGGGGACGGCTCGACCTCGGGCGATCAGTCCAACGGCTCGTTCTCCAAGACGTTCGGCACGGCGGGTACATTCCAGTATCGGTGTACGATCCATGCGGGAATGAACGGCTCGGTGCTCGTGAAGTAGTCGGTGATTTTCCCGACGAGCGCGCGCCCGTGCTGGTTCCGGCACGGGCGCGTGTCGTTTCTGGAGGAGACTCACCATGAAGATCATCCAAGCGTTGCTGGTGGGAGCGGCGCTGAGCAGCGCGCCAATGCTTGCGGGTGCGCAGCGCGGCATCCCCGGCGTTCCGGGCATGAACGGCATGCGCGGCGAGCGCACGATCAACTTCAAGCGCGATCCCGGCGTGGCGATCCCGACGATCGTGCAGCCGATCAATCTCATGATCGAGCACCGGCAGGAGATTGCGCTCACGGATTCGCAGTTCATGCGGGTGATCCGCATCAAGCGCGCGCTCGACTCGCTCAACTCGCCGCTGATGCGGAAGCTCGACTCGGTGCAGCGCCTGTTCCGCGGCGGCGGCCCGCTGTTCGGCGATCCGAGTCCGGCGCGGCGTGACTCGCTGGCCGAGGCGCGCGGGCTGGTGGTGGAGACGGTGGGGGCGATCCGCGACAACATCGATCCGGCGGAACAGCGCGCGTTCGGGCTGCTGACCGGGACGCAGCGCGCGACGGCGGAGCGGATCGTCGCGGACGAGGAGCACCGGATCCAGGAGGCGGACCGGAAGAAGAAGGGCGGCGGCGGCCGCGAACCCGACTTCCCCTAGGTTGGCGGCGACGCGCCGCCGCGCGCTCCGCTGGACTTTCATGCGGGTCCGCGCAGACTTCAGCCCATGCAAGACGACGTGGTGCTCGTGGTGGACGACGAGCCGCAGATCCGGCGGCTCGTGCGGAACGTGCTCGCCCCCGAGCACGTCCGGGTGATCGAGGCGGCCACCGGTCGCGACGCGATCGACCAGGCGGCCGCGGAACGGCCGGCGCTGATCGTGCTCGATCTGGGATTACCAGACGTGCAGGGCGCCGACGTCTGTCGGGAGGTCCGCGGCTGGTCGTCCGCACCGATCATCGTGTTGTCCGCGCGGCACTCCGATCAGGAGAAGGTCGCGCTGCTCGACGCCGGCGCGGACGATTACATGACGAAGCCGTTCAGCACGAGCGAGCTACAGGCACGTGTGCGTGCGCAGCTGCGGCGCGCGCGGCTGGCTCCGGCCGCCGGTCCGCGCCAGGTCATCGAGATCGACGGACTCGAGATCGATCCGGTCAAGCCGTCGCTCAAGCGCGGTGGCGTCGCGGTGCATCTCACGAAAACCGAATGGGAGCTGCTGCGCACGCTGCTCAAGCATGCGGGGCGCACGCTGACGCACCAGCAGTTGTTCCGTTCGGTGTGGGGCAACTCGTCAGGCGACATGCAGCAGTATCTCCGGGTGCACGTGCGGTCGCTCCGGCGGAAGATCGAAGCTGATCCGGTGCGCCCGAAGTTGATCGTCACGGAGCCTGGGGTCGGGTACCGGTTCGAGAACGAGCCGTGACGCCCGTCGGCGTGCTGCGGCGGCGCCCGGTTGTCCGCCGCCGCGAGTGGGTGTCGTGGTTCGGCGTGCTCGCGATCGCAACCGCCGCGTTGGCCACACTCCGGCCCCATCTCAACGAAGCGCATATCGCGCTGGTCTATCTGCTGGTCGTGCAGGGCGGAAGCGCCCGCGGTGGGCGTCCGTTGGGCTTCGCGCTGGCGGCAACGGCGTTCGTGGCGTTCGACCTGTTCTTTCTTCCGCCATTCGGCACGCTCACGATCCAGGATCCGTTCAACTGGCTGGTGCTGCTCGCGTTCCTGGTGACGAGCCTCGTTTCCGCACAACTGTTGTATCGCGCGCAGTCCGAGGCCGACGCGGCGCGAGAGCGCGCTGAGGAGATCGATCGGCTCGCGGCACTCGGCGCGGAGACGCTGAACGCGGCGCGCGCGGAGGAAGCGCTGAGCGCGATCGCGGGCGTGATCCGAAGCTCGCTGCGGCTCGACGGCTGTGCCGTGTACATGGCCGACGCCGCGACTCGCGAGGTGCGCCTCGCGAGCGACGCAGGGGAGGGCGGCGGGCAAGCGGCAGGGGCCGAGCGCCTCGTCGACTGGGTCGCCGCGGAGGGGCGCGCCGCGGTCGAGCAGCTCGACGGCACCACGCGTCTCGACGTCGCCACGGGGTCGCTCGCGTCTTCGAGCGACGCGGCGGGACCGGCGCGCGCGCTGCTCATTCCGCTGCAGGTGCGCGGCAGCACGGTGGGGGTGTTGCGAATCACGAACGCGAGTGGGTTGGCGCTCACGGCGGCGCAGGTCCGCGTGCTCGACGCGCTGGCGTACTACGCGGCGCTCGGCGTCGAGCGCGTGCGGTTGTTCGCGGAACTCGAGCGCGCCGCGGCGCTGCAGCAGGCGCATCGCGCGAAAGACGCCGTGATCGCCTCCGTGTCGCACGATCTGCGCACCCCGCTCACGACGATCAAAGGACTCGCGCACGAGATCGCACAGAGCGGCGACGATCGGGCCGAGATCATCGAGGAAGAAGCGGATCGCCTGAACAGCTTCGTCGCGCAGATGCTCGATCTCTCGAGGATCGCGACCGGCGCCGCGGTCTCCGACATCCAAACGAACGAAGCGGAGGACCTGCTCGGGGCGGCTGCGCAGCAGGTGTCGGGCCGGCTCGGCGGACGCGAGCTGCGCATTATGGTGAGCCCGGACGAGCCGCTCTACTTCGGCCGGTTCGATTTCGCGCAGACGCTGCGCGCGCTCGTGAATCTCGTCGAGAACGCTGCGAAGTACTCGCCGCCGGGCGTGCCGATCGATCTCGCCGTGCGTCGCGAGGGGAAATCGCTGGTGTTCTCGGTCGCGGATCGCGGTCCTGGCGTACCGGTGGACGAACGCGAGCGAATCTTCGAGCCCTTTTACCGGCGCGGCAGCACGGCGCCCGACGCCGGTGGCGTGGGACTCGGCCTGTCGATCGCGCGCGGGATCGCCGAAGCGCAGGGCGGAACGGTGGTGCTCGATGATCGCGCCGGCGGCGGCAGCGTGTTCGAGCTTCGCGTGCCGGCGATCTCCGGGTTCAGTCCGTCAGACGACGTGTAACGCCGCGCGCGCGATCGAACGGGCGAACGGACGGCAGAGCAGCTCGTGGTCGTCCGAGGGAATCCATTCCTCGAGGGCGATTGCGAGGGCGGCCCACTCGGCGGCGCCGCGCGCGACGGCAAACTCGCGTCGCACGGCCCTCCGCGCCGCGCGCGCGGCGAGCGTCTGTGCATGCGCGCACGTCGCGACGTGGTCGCGAATGCACCACGCGGTGAGCGCGAGCTGACGATCGTCGATCTCGTCGTTCACGCGCGTCCGCGCCCCGCGCACTCCGTGGTGGTCGCACCCTGCCATCGCGCGGCTCGCCGCGAGCCATTCGGCGAGCGGGAGCTCGGCGAGGTGCTCGAGCCAGCGCTCGACCGCACGCGCGCGCGGCGCCGGGATGCCGTCGAACGCCACCAGCGGCTGCTGCGGCAGTGATCCCGGGTTGTTGTTGGCGACCGAGCGAGGCGACATGACGAGCCCTCCGACATGGTACGCCGGGACGATATCCGCCGTGCCGTGAGATGCGCATGAACGTGCGCCGCGTGGGCATAAAAAAGCCGTGAAGGTCGCGAGCCGCTGCCGGGGCGCGTCCGGATTTCATGATCTCTTTATGCAACGTGCGGCTTTCACTGTCGCGGTCTTCACGGATCCGCCGGTAGCGTCAAGGGGTCCGCTGCGCGCCGTGTGCGCGGGAGGTGTCGTGCTCGATCTCGTCTATGTCGTGGCCACGATCGCGTTCTTCGCGCTCATGTTCGCGTACGTCGCCGCATGCGACCGGCTCGGCCGCGTGGCCGACGTCGAGCGCACGCCGGAGGACCCCCGATGACTCTCGAAAGCTGGATCGCCGGTCTCCTGGCGGTCGCCATGCTCGTCTACCTCGTCTACACGCTCCTCCGTCCGGAAAGGTTCTGAGGAGTTGAATCGCATGACACTCAACGGCTGGGCCCAGATCCTCTTCTACAGCGCGTGCGTGCTGCTCGTCGCGAAGCCGCTCGGGCTCTACCTCGTGCACGTGTTCGACGGATCGGTCAGCTGGCTCGGACCGGTCGAGCGCGTGATCTACAGGATCTGCGGCGTCGACTCCGAGGAGGACCAGCACTGGACGCGCTACGCGGCCGGGATGCTGCTCTTCAGTCTCGCGACGATGCTGCTCACGTATCTCGCGCTCCGGTTGCAGCATCTGCTGCCGCTGAATCCGCAGCATCTCGCGGCGGTGCCGGACCGGCAGGCATTCGAGACGTCGGCATCGTTCACGACCAACACCAACTGGCAGTCGTACGCCGGCGAGCAGGTGATGTCGTACTTCTCGCAGATGACGCAGCTGGCGTTCCACAACTTCGCCTCGGCGGCGGTCGGGATCGCGGTCGCGGTGGCGTTCGTGCGTGGCATCGCGCGCAAGTCGGCGGGCCGGCTCGGGAACTTCTGGGTCGACGTCACGCGCTGCACGCTCTACGTCCTGCTGCCGCTCTGCGTTCCGCTCGCGCTCCTGTTCGTGCAGCAGGGGATGATCCAGAACTTCAAGCCCTACCTCGCGCTGACGACGCTCGAGGGCGCGAAGCAGATCATCGCGATGGGCCCGGTCGCGAGCCAGGAGATCATCAAACAGCTCGGCACGAACGGCGGCGGCTTCTTCAACGCCAACGCGGCGCATCCGTTCGAGAATCCGACGCCATGGACCAACTTCTGGTCGATGTTCACGATCTTCATGATCCCGTCGGCGCTGACCTACATGCTCGGCCGGATGGTGAAGAGCCAGAAGCACGGCTGGGCCGTGTGGGCCGCGATGTTCGTGTTGTTCTTCGGCGGCGTGAGCACGGCGTACTGGGCCGAAGCGCGCGGCAACCCGATGCACGCGGCGCGCGGCGTCGACGTCGCCGCCTCGTCGACCAATCCGGGCGGCAACATGGAGGGCAAGGAGGTTCGCTTCGGCATCGCGAACTCCGCGCTCTACGCCACCGTCACGACCGATGCTTCGTGCGGCGCGGTGAACTCGATGCACGATTCGTTCACCCCGCTCGGCGGCCTCGTGCCGATGGTCAACATCCAGCTCGGCGAGGTGGTGTTCGGTGGCGTCGGCGCGGGACTCTACGGCATGCTCGTGATGGTCATCCTCACGGTGTTCATCGCCGGCCTCATGGTCGGCCGGACGCCGGAGTACCTCGGCAAGAAGATCCAGGCGCGCGAGGTCCAGATGGCGATGCTCTACGTGCTGATCTTCCCGGCCGCGATCCTCACGATGACCGCCGCGTCGGTCTTGCTCCCCGCGGGGCTGAAAGGCCTGAACAACGCGGGGCCGCACGGTCTATCAGAGATCTTGTACGCCTTCTCGTCGACGGCAGGGAACAACGGCAGCGCGTTCGCCGGCCTGACGGGTACGTCGTACTACTACAACACGATGTTCGGGCTGAACACCCTCATCGGCCGCTTCGCGATGATGGTGCCGATGCTCGCGCTCGCCGGATTCCTCGCCGAGAAGCGAACGGCGCCCGAATCGGCTGGCACCTTTCCGGTCACGACGCCGCTATTCGTCGCGCTGCTCGTCTTCGTCGTGCTGATCGTCAGCGCGCTCACGTTCTTCCCGGCGCTCTCGCTCGGGCCCATCGTCGAGCATCTGCTCATGGGTTCGGGGACGCTGTTCTAGCCATGACATCGACTCCGACCCTTCCGCCTGTTCCCACGCCCGAGGCGCGCAGCGAGGCGCACCTCGCGGCGCAGCGGCAGCAATCGAGCCGCAAGCGCCCGCTGTTCGATCCGCCGATCGTCCGGCGCGCGATCCGCGACGCGTTCGTCAAGCTCAACCCGCGGCACATGGTCCGGAACCCGGTCATGTTCGTCGTGCTGATCGGTTCCCTGTACACGTCGGTCGTGTTCGTTCGGGACGTGGCGCAGGGCAAGCCCGACTGGGGCTTCACGCTGCAGCTTTCGCTCTGGCTCTGGTTCACGGTGCTGTTCGCGAATTTCGCCGAGGCGATGGCCGAGGGACGCGGCAAGGCGCAGGCGGACACGCTGCGCAAGTCGCGCACGCAGACCACGGCGAAGCGGCTGCTCAATGCCGCGAACGGCCGCATCGATCGCACGCGGTTCGAGGAGGTCTCGGCCGAGCGCCTGCGGCGCGGCGACACCGTCGTGTGCCAGCCGGGCGACATCATCCCGGGCGACGGCGAGGTCGTCGACGGCGTCGCGTCCGTGGACGAGAGCGCGATCACCGGCGAGAGCGCGCCCGTCATCCGCGAGTCCGGCGGCGACCGATCGGCGGTCACCGGCGGAACTAAAGTGCTATCTGACTATATAGTTGTACGGATCACCGCCAACCCCGGCGAAACGTTCCTCGACCGCATGATCGCGCTCGTCGAGGGCGCGTCGCGGCAGAAGACGCCGAACGAGATCGCCCTGACGATCCTGCTGTCGGGACTCACGGTCGTGTTCCTGTTCGCGGTGGCGACGCTCCAGCCGTTCGCGATCTACAGTGGCGCGGCGACGACGATCCCGGTCCTGATCGCGCTCCTCGTGTGCCTCATCCCGACGACGATCGGCGGCCTGCTCTCGGCCATCGGCATCGCGGGCATGGATCGGATGATCCAGCAGAACGTGATCGCGATGAGCGGCCGCGCGGTCGAGGCGGCGGGCGACGTGAATACGCTGCTCCTCGACAAGACCGGCACGATCACGCTCGGCAACCGGCAAGCATCGGAATTCCTCTCGGTCACAGGCATCAAGGCCGAGCTCCTCGCCGACCGCGCGCAGCTCGCGTCGCTGGCGGACGAGACGCCGGAAGGCCGCAGCATCGTCGTGCTGGCGAAGACGAAATTCGGGATCCGGGCGCGCGAGGTGGGCGGCGAGCACGAAGGGCAGCGCGACGTCACGTTCATCCCGTTCAGCGCGACCACGCGCATGAGTGGCGTGAATGCGGGGGAGTACGAGGTGCGGAAGGGCGCCGGCGATGCCGTGCTCGCGTGGGTGCGGCAGCATGGTGGCGTCATGCCGCCGGACCTCGAGCCGATCGTGCAGCGCGTGGCGAGCGACGGCGGCACGCCGCTGGTCGTGGCGGAGAAGGCGAACGGCAACGGCGATACGGCGCGCGTCCTCGGCGTGGTGTATCTGAAGGACGTCGTGAAGGGCGGCATCCGTGAGCGCTTCGACCGGCTGCGCGCGATGGGCATTCGCACGGTCATGATCACGGGCGACAATCCGCTCACGGCCGCGGCGATCGCGCGCGAAGCCGGCGTCGACGACTTCCTCGCCGAGGCGAAGCCGGAAGACAAGATGGCGCTCATCAAGCGCGAGCAGGCAGGCGGGCGGCTCGTCGCGATGACGGGGGACGGCACGAACGACGCGCCGGCGCTCGCCCAGGCCGACGTCGGCGTGGCGATGAACACCGGCACGCAGGCGGCGAAAGAGGCCGGCAACATGATCGACCTCGACTCGAACCCGACGAAGCTCATCGAGATCGTGGAGATCGGGAAGCAGTTGCTGATGACGCGCGGCTCGCTGACGACGTTCTCGATCGCGAACGACGTGGCGAAGTACTTCGCGATCATCCCGGCGATGTTCATCGCCGAATATCCGGTGCTCCAGTCGCTGAACATCATGCGGCTGCACTCGCCGCAGTCGGCGATCCTCGCGAGCGTGATCTTCAACGCGCTGATCATCGTCGCGCTGATCCCGCTCGCCCTGAAGGGCGTCAGCTACCGGCCGGCCGCGGCATCGGTCATCCTGCGCCGCAATCTGCTCGTCTACGGCGTCGGCGGGCTCGTGGTGCCGTTCGTGGGCATCAAGCTCATCGACATGCTCCTCGTCATGACGCACCTAGCATCATGATACGGGAATAAGAATATGAATATGCTTCGCAAACAGCTCCGGCCCGCGATCCTGATGACGCTCGTGCTCTGCGTCGTCACGGGCCTCGTCTACCCGGGCGTGGTCACCGGGCTCGCCCAGGTGCTCTTCCCGCGCCAGGCGAACGGCTCGATCGTGACGGTGAACGGGAGGGCGGTCGGCAGCGCGTTGATCGGGCAGTTGTTCACCAGGCCCGAGTACTTCCACGAACGCCCCTCCGCCGCGGGCAACGGCTACGACGCGACGGCGTCGTCGGGCACCAACAAGGGGCCGACGGACCGAAAGCTCGCCGACACGCTCATCGCGCAGGCGGTCGACAGCGTCGTGCAGGAGGACGGCGCGAAGAAGGGGCACATTCCGTCCGACATGGTGACCTCGTCGGCGTCGGGGCTCGACCCCGACATCTCGCCCGGGAACGCGCAACTGCAGGTCGCACGCGTCGCGCATGCACGCGGCGTTGACTCGGCGCGCGTGCGCGCCATCGTCGATGCGCATACGCAGGGAAGGCAGTTCGGCTTCTTCGGAGAGCCGCGCGTCAATGTCCTCTTGCTCAACATCGCGATCGATTCCGCGTTCGGCGCGCCCAGGCCGCTGCCGCCCGCACCGGCCAAGCCGTAACGCACGGCGGTGAGCAAACCATGAACGCCCTTGTGTGGCTGGCCTCGGCGGCGAGTCTCGTGATTCCGCTCGCCCTCGAGGCGCAGCAGGCTGATACCGCGATGAGGCGGGACACGACGTCCGCGCTCGCGCCGGTCGCGATCACCGGCTCCGTGACGACGAGCTACGTCTGGAGCACGCATCCCGTCGGCGACTCCGTGATCGTCGGTCGGTTGTACGATCGCCAGTACAACGGCTTTTCGCTCAACGTGGTGAATCTCACGCTGGACCGCCCGGCGCCCACGGATCGCGTCGGCGCCGGGTTCCATGCCGAGGCGTGGCTGGGCCAGAACGCCGAATTCGTGAAGTCCGTTGGACTCAACGTCGGTCCGGACGCCGACATCTGGCAAGCATACGTGATGCTCAACACGCCGCTGAACGGCAAGGGCAACTACCTGCAGCTCAAGGCGGGGAAGATGGCGACGCTGATGGGCGTGGAAGTCGGTGAAGACGTAGCAAATCCGAACGTCGGCGTCAGTTATCAGGACATCTTCCTGGAGCCGTTCACGGAGACGGGCGCGGAGCTCGACGTCAAGGTCGATCCCCGGTGGGACGCCGAGCTCCGTGTGAGCAACGGCTGGGACCAGGTGACCGACGTCAACCAGAGCAAGACCGTCATGGGCCGTCTGGGACTCTCGCCCGATGACAAAACCCTGATCGCGCTCACGGGATACGTTGGACCCGAGCAAGTGCACAACAACGCGAACGAGCGCGCCGGCGCGAATCTCGTGGCGTCGCGCAAGCTGACCAGCGCGGCGACCGCGCTCCTGCAGTTGGACTATGGTCAGGAGGATCACGCCGCCGCGGACGGAACGCGGGCCGCCTGGTACGCGGCTGGCGCGTGGGTGACGTACGACCTCGCGCAGACAGCCACGCTGGCGTTGCGAGCGGACGACATGAATGATCAGGACGGAGCGCGGACTTCTGGTGTGCTCGGCTTTCCGATCAACAACGGCATGACGGTCGGCGGGTTGACGGCAACGCTGAACATCAGGACGTGGAATCACGCGCTGTTGCGGCCGGAGATTCGCTTCGACCGCGCGACGCTGCCGGTGTTCGACGCCCACAAGGATCAGTTCTCGGCGGGGATGGCATTGTCCTACCTCTTCTAACGCCGCCATGACCGACGACCTCACGCTTGGCGCGGGACGCGATCGTCGAGCGGATCCGGACCGGAGTCCGGGTTCGTCCGATTTCCTCGCGCTCGTCCGCCAGCGCGAGCGCGGCAAGCTCAAGGTCTACATCGGCTCGGCCGCCGGCACCGGCAAGACGTATCGCATGCTCCAGGAGGCGCACGAGCTGCGCCGCCGCGGCGTCGACGTCGTCATCGGCTTCCACGAGACGCACGGCCGCGCCGAGACCGAGGCGCAGGTGCGCGATCTCGAAGTCGTGCCGCGCCGCAGGATCGAGTACCGCGGCGTCACGCTCGAGGAGATGGACGTCGACGCGGTCATCGCGCGGCACCCGCAGGTCGCGATCGTCGACGAGCTCGCGCACACCAACGTCCCGGGGGCGCGGAACGGCAAGCGCTGGCAGGACGTGCTGCTCCTGCTCGAGGAGGGCGTCAACGTCATCACCGCTGTGAACGTGCAGCATCTCGAGTCGCTGAACGACGTGCTCGAGCGCGAGTTGGGCGTGACGATTCGCGAAACGGTGCCCGACTGGGTCGTGGGGCAGGCCGACCAGGTCGTGAATCTCGACATCTCCGCCGAAGACCTCCGCGAGCGGTTGCGCGAGGGAAAGATCTATGGCGCGGACAAGATTCAGACGGCACTCGCGAACTTCTTCACCGACGAAAACCTCGCGACGCTCCGCGAGCTTGCACTCCGCGAAGTCGCCAGCTCGGTCGACCGGTCCCGCGAGGAGATCGTGCGGCGCCAGGAGAACGGCGCTGCGCCGGCACGCCGGACGGTGGATCGCGTGATGGCCTGTCTCTCGAGCGATCCGCCGCTGTCGCGCGTGCTGTTGCGCAAAGCGAGCCGCATCGCCGGGCGCCTCAACAGCGACTGGTTCTGCGTCTACGTGCAGACATCGGACGAGCGCGCCGATCGGATCGACAGCACGTTGCAGCGTCACCTCGTCGACAACATCCAGCTCGCCCAGTCGCTCGGTGCGGAGGTCGTGAAGCTCGAGGGTGACGACGTTGCGGCGGCGCTCGTGCGATTTGCCGCCGAGCGTGGCGTCACGTTGGCGATCGTCGGCGAGACGCGACGATCGCGGTGGTACCGGCTCCGGCGCGGGTCGCTTGTCGACCGGCTGATGGCCGCGCGCCGGGGCCTGGATGTGCTCGTCGTGTCGAGCGCCGACGCCGCCGAGCTGCGCTCCGGGCGCGAGCGGTCGTCGACTCTCGGGAGCGTCGAGTGAGCGCGATGTTGATGCAGCGCAAGATCTCGCGCACCGTCGCGCTGCGGCTCGCCGCGGGCGTGCTCCCCTCGGTGCTCGGCGTCGGGCTCGTGATCGGCTTGTTCTATTACGGAGCGCTCGGGCGGCAGGCGCCGGGCGCGGTGCTCGCGCTCGCGACGATGGCGACGATCGGCACACTGGTGATCGCGTGGATCAACGCCAAGTATTTCGCGGACCGCCTTGCGCGGCTCGCGCGGGTGACCGGACCCGCGTCGCGCGGCTCCGAGCCCACGGACGAATTCGATCGCATCGAGCGCGCGGTCGGCAATCTCGGCACGGCGCTCACCGCGGCCGAGGCCGAGCGTGCGCGAAGCGACGCAATCGCCGCCGCGCGCCTCCGGGACCAGGGCACGATGCTCGCCGGCGTCGTGACCGATGCGATCGCCCAGCTCGACGGCGTGCGACTGCCGTTGCAGATCCTGCTGGAGAGCCCGTTCGGCGAGCTGAATGAGAATCAGGAAGAGCTGCTGCGTGACGCCCGCGCCGCCGCCGACGAGATCGACGGAGCGCTGCGGCGGCTCGGGCAAGTCGCCGACATCGACCGCGAGGCCGTCGCGCCGCAGCTCGAGCTGGTGCAGATCAATGACGTGGTGCGATCCATTCTTCCGCTCGCGCGTGCCGCCGCCGAACGTTGCGGGGCGCGAACGGAAGCGGTGCTCGAGCCAGGCTTGCCGCGCACGCGCGCTGACCGTGCCCGGCTGGCCGCGGCCCTCAGCCTGCTCTCGACCGCCGTCGCCGAGCACGCGGGGCCGGAGCGACCGCTCGTGATCTCTACCGGGCGGGACGGAGCGCGGACGGTCGTCACGCTCGCGCCCGCTATCGACCCGCCGATCCTTGCCGCCCGCCTGATCGCGCTACAGGGCGGCGCGCTGGTCGTCGATCACGACACGCTGGTCCTGCGGATCGGCAGCCCCGCCTGAGGGCAAAGCTTCACGGGAAACCATCGTTTCTTCATGCGTTCTTTACGGGCCATCTGATAAGTCCAATGCTGGTGTTTTTTTCCCCCGGCAGATGCCCACCCCTCTCGTACAAGTCAAGCGCGTTCTCTTCGGGCGCCCGCTTCCGTCAGACCGCCTCGATCATGAGCGGCTGAACAAGAAGACGGCGCTCGCCGTGCTGTCGTCCGATGCCATCTCGTCGGTTGCGTACGCGACCGATCAGATCCTCTTCGTACTCGGCGGCGCGATCGGTGCCGTCGCAATCGCGTACGTCGTTCCGATCTCCGCCGTCATCGTCGGGCTGCTCGTGCTCGTCGGGATCTCGTACAGCCAGACGATTCACGCGTATCCGGGCGGCGGTGGATCGTACACAGTCGCGCGCGAGAATCTGGGCGTCGGTTCGGGCCTCATCGCTGCGGCGGCGCTTCTCACGGACTACATCCTTACCGTCGCCGTTTCCATCTCCTCGGGCGTCGCGGCGATCACGTCCGCGTACCATTCGCTGTTTCCGCACACGGTCGCGCTGTGCGTGCTGTCGATCGCGCTGCTCACGATCGTGAATCTGCGCGGCGTCCGGGAGTCCGGCGCGGTGTTCAGCGTCCCGACCTACGCGTTCATCGCGATGATGCTCGCGCTGCTCGGGTTCGGCGCCTATCACGCATGGAGCGGCGACATCGCGCCGCTGCCGATCACGTCGATCAAGGGCGATCCGCGCTCAGTCGTGCTGCATCCGACGGGGGCCGCGGCGGGCTTTGCGCTCTTCTACCTGCTGCTGCGCGGGTTCGCCGAGGGCTGCGCCGCCATGACCGGAACCGAAGCGATCTCCAACGGGATCCAGGCTTTCAAGCAGCCGTCGTCGCGGAACGCGCGCATCACGCTCGGCTGGATGGTCGGGATACTCGCCACGTTCTTCCTCGGCGTGAGCTATCTCGCGCACCATTACGAAGTGATGCCGTCCGCCGACCAGACGGTGCTCTCCCTGCTCGGCCACCGTCTGTTCGGCACGTCGATCGCCTATTACGCACTGCAGTATTCCACCTTCGCGGTGCTCGTGCTCGCCGCGAACACGGCGTTCGCCGATTTTCCGCGCCTGTCGAGCATTCTCGCGCGCGACGGGTTCATGCCGCGTCAATTCCTGGCGCGCGGCGATCGCCTCGCGTTCTCGAACGGCATCATCACGCTCGGCATCGTGGCGTTGCTGCTCGTGGTGCTCTTCGGCGGCGACACGGCCCGGCTCGTGCCGCTCTACGCACTCGGCGTGTTCGTGTGCTTCACGCTGTCCCAGGCCGGGATGGTCATGCACTGGCTCCGCTCGCGCGACGCGGGCTGGAAATGGCGCGCGGCGCTCAACGGCCTGGGCGCGCTGGCGACCGCGATCGTCTCCGTCGTGCAGGTCGTGACGAAGTTCTCCGCGGGCGGCTGGGTGATCGTCGTGATCATTCCCGTGATCATCTACGCGCTCCGGCGGATTCATCGCCACTACGAGCACTTCGCGAAGGAAGTGGCATACACCGGCCAATCACCGATCATGTTCCTGCATCACACGGTCGTGGTGCCGGTCAACGGCATCACCAAGCCGACCGCGGGCGCACTCGTCTACGCGACGACGATCTCCGAGGACGTCCGAGCCGTGTACGTCGAGGTCGATCCGACCGCGACCGCCGAGCTACGGCGGCGGTGGGACGAGTGGGACATCGGTGTGGAGCTGACCGTGATTCCCTCGCCGTTCCGCTCGGTGCTCCGGCCGCTCGTGGACTTCGTGAACGACATGATCGCGCGCGACGACGCCGACCTCGTGACGATCGTGGTGCCGGAGATCGTGCCTCGGAGCTGGTGGGGGCATCTGTTGCACAACAAGACGGCGCTCTTCATTCGCACCGCGTTCCTGTTCCGGCCGAACGTGGTCGTGACGGCGATCCCGTACCTGATTGGCCGCTCGCCGCGGCTCCGCGATCTCATGATGCGCGACGAGTTCCTGGACTCCGTCGAGGAGCGCGCGGTCGTGAAGCGCGCGTCCTGAGGGGCGGATCGGAGGCGTCGGGGCTTGCCTGAGCCCGTCCCCTCGGCCAGACTCCATGCAACGGCAATTCCGGCATGGAGATGCACGTCATGAAGGCTCGCAGCAGTCGTTCCGATGTGCCGGGCGCGTACCCCCGCCTCACGCAGCCCCTCGTTCGCGACAACGGCGTCCTTCGGCCCGCCTCCTGGGACGAGGCGCTGGACCGCGCCGCTGACGGATTTCGTCGCAATCTGTCCAAAAATGGACGGACGGCGACCGGCATCTTCAGCTGCTCGAAGTCGACGAACGAGGTGAACTTCCTCGCCTCGAAGTTCGCGCGCCAGGTCTTCGGCAACAATAACGTCGATAGCTGCAATCGAACCTGACACGCTCCCTCGGTCGTCGGTCTGACGACCATCCTGGGAGCGGGCGGCTCGACCAGCTCGTACGAGGAAGCGGAGCACACGGACTTCGTCTTCCTGTGGGGATCGAACGCGCGTGAAGCGCATCCGATCTGGTTCCATCATTTGCTCAAGGGAATCCAGAACGGCGCGACGCTCTACGTGGTCGACCCCCGCCGGACGACGTCTGCCCAGTGGGCGGACGTGTGGCTCGGCCTCAACGTGGGCAGCGACATCGCGCTCGCCAACGCGATGGCGCGCGAGATCATACACGCCGGGCTGGCACACGACGATTTCATCGAACGCGCGACGACCGACTTCGACGCGTATCGCGCGGCCGTCGAGCCGTACACGCTCGAATTCGCGGAGACGGTGACGGGCGTGCCCGCGGCCGTGATCCGGGACGCCGCGCACCAGTACGCCAAGGCGGATCGCGCGATGATCTGCTGGACCCTCGGCATCACCGAGCATCACAACGCGGTCGACAACGTCTTCGCGCTGATCAATCTCGCGCTGCTCACGGGGCACGTGGGCCGCTACGGCTGCGGCTGCAATCCGCTCCGCGGGCAGAACAACGTGCAGGGCGGCGGGGACATGGGCGCGCTCCCCAACAAGCTGCCCGGATTCCAGGACGTCACCAATCCCGAGCACCGCGCCAAGTACGAGAAGGCTTGGGGCCGCGACATCATCCCGCACGACGGCTGGAATCTCACGGAAATGATGGACGCGATGGGCCGCAAGGAGCTCACCGCGCTCTACGTGATCGGCGAGAATCCGGCGCAGTCCGATGCGGACGCGACCCACGTCACGCACCTCCTCGAGAACCTCGATCATCTCGTCGTGCAGGAGATCTTTCTCACGAAGACGGCGCAGCTCGCGGACGTGGTGCTGCCCGCGGCGGCGACGTGGGCCGAGGGCGAGGGCACGGTCACGAACAGCGAGCGACGCGTGCAGCGCGTGCGCAAAGCCGTCGAGCCGCCGCACGACGCGCGCGACGAGATCTGGATCATGGCCGAGCTCGCGAAGCGGCTGGGCTACGACTGGGGGCACCCCACGGCGGAGGACGCGTGGAACGAGCTGCGCTCGCTGGCGCCGGCGCTCTATGGCATGAGCTACGAGCGGCTCGAGGCGCTGGGCGGGATCCAGTGGCCGTGCCCGACGCTCGATCATCCGGGCACGAAATTCCTGCACGCGCGGCTGTGGGACGAGGATCCGGCGAAGCGCGGCAGGCTCGCGCCGTTCTCGGTGGTGCACCACGAAGGGCCGGTCGAGCAGCCGGACGAGGCCTATCCGTTCGTGCTCACGACCGGGCGGCGTTTAGAGAGTTATAATACCGGCGTGCAGAGCGGCGGCTACGGCTCGCCGCTGCATCGCGGCGAGACGGTCGACATGTCGCCCGAGGATGCGGCGCGGCTCGGGGTGGCGCACGGTGACGCGGTGCGGGTCACGTCGCGGCGCGGCAGCATCGAGGCGCCGGTGCACGTCGATCCGGGACTCCGCGCCGGCACGCTGTTCATGACGCTGCACTTCCCGGACGACGTGGCGACCAACCTGTTGACGATCAACGCGTCCGATCCCCGATCGGGGACGGCCGAGTTCAAGGCATGTGCGGTGCGGGTGGAACCGGTGCGTCAGGTGCCGTCGATGCGCGCGTATCGCGCGGAGCCGCTCGCTGCCGCGGGAGACGACTGATGGATCTTCATCTGCGGCACGCCGCCCCCACCGATGACGAGCGTGCCGCGGTCGACGCGCTGCTCGGGACTCCCACGTCGCAGTGGGACGGCGGCCCGCGCGGGAATCCGCTCGACGGGCACGTGTCGTACGTGGGCGGCCGGGCGACGCGCGAGCAGCGGCACATGCTCCTCCCAGCGCTTCGCGCGCTTCAGGCCCGCGTGGGATGGATCAGCGAGACGGGACTCGAGTACGTGTGCGCGCGCCTCGGCGTGCCGCCCGCCGACGCATGGGGCGTGGCCACCTTCTACGCGCTGCTCTCCACCACGCCGCGCGCGCCGCGCGTGCTGCACGTTTGCGACGACGTCGCCTGCCGGTGCAAGGGCGCGGACACGCTCATCGAGGAGTTGGAGCGCACCGTCGGCCCGGCGCACGCGCACGGGCCGAACGGGGATCACGCCCACGTGGATCCGAACGGGGCCGTGTGGATGCGTTCTCCGTGTTTAGGAATGTGTGATCACGCGCCGGCGGCGTTCGTGCAGCAGGCGGGCGTCGCGCCGGTCGAGATGCTGCTCGGGGCGATGACGGCGGAGCAGGCGGTGGCGGCCGTGCGCGACGGTGTCATGCCGAGCGCAGCGGGGAATCTTCCGTCCGGGTCGCGAAGCTTGCCACGCGACCACGAGGCGAGATCCCTCGCTGCGCTCGGAATGACAGAGGTTGCCACAACAACCGACCTCCCTCAGCGCGGCGACCCGTCGCTTCGCCTGCTTCGCCGCGTCGGCACGATCGACCCGACCGACATCGCCGCGTATCAGGCGTCCGGCGGATTCGCGGCGCTGCGCCGCGCGCTGGAGATGGGGCCGGACGCGGTGATCAACGAAGTGATCGCGTCCAAGCTCATGGGGCGGGGCGGGGCGGCGTTCCCCACGGGCCGCAAGTGGGACGCGGTCGCGAAGCAGAGCGCGCGGCCGCACTACCTCATCTGCAACGCCGACGAATCGGAGCCGGGCACGTTCAAGGATCGCGTGCTGCTCGACGGCGATCCGTTCGCGATCGTCGAGGCGATGACGATCGCGGGCTTCGCCACGGGCTGCGAGCGCGGGTTCCTGTACATTCGCGGCGAGTACCCGCTGGGCGCCGAGCGCATCCAGCACGCGATCGATGCATCGCGCGCGCACGGCTTCCTTGGCGGCGACATTCTGGGCCGCGGCGTGCGCTTCGACATCGAGATCCGCCGAGGCGCCGGCGCGTACATCTGCGGTGAAGAGACGGCGATCTTCAATTCGATCGAAGGCTATCGCGGCGAGCCGCGAAACAAGCCGCCGTTTCCGGTGCAGGCCGGGTTGTTCGGCCTGCCGACGGTCGTGAACAACGTGGAGACGCTCGCGAACGTGCCGCTCATCGTGCTCGAGGGCGGCGCCGCGTACGCAAAGACGGGTACGGAGCAGTCCACCGGGCCGAAGCTCTTCTGTCTGAGCGGCAATGTCGCAAAGCCCGGCGTGTACGAAGTGCCGTTCGGCGCGACGCTGCGGCAGATGATCGAGATGGCGGGCGGCATCGCGAACGGACGGGCGCTCCAGGCCGTACTGCTTGGTGGGGCGGCGGGCGTGTTCGTCGGCCCGAGCGAGCTGGACGTGCCGCTCACCTTCGAGGGCGTGCGTGCCGCGAAGGCGACGCTCGGCTCCGGCGTGATCGTCGCGTTCGACGACACGGTGGACATGGCGCAGATTCTCCTGCGCATCGCGTCGTTCTTCCGCGACGAGTCGTGTGGGCAGTGCGTGCCGTGCCGCGTCGGCACGGTGCGGCAAGAGGAAGCGCTGTACCGGATCGCGAACCGCAAGCCGATCGGCGGCGTGGCGCAAGAGATCGCGCTGCTCGACGAAGTGGGGCTCGCGATGAAGGATGCGTCGATCTGCGGGCTCGGTCAGACCGCGTACGCGGCGATCGAGTCGGCGATTCATCGGGTTGGAGTGTTGAATTCGAAGTGAGCATGCGCCGAATACGGTTGGATTGACTTGGGACGCAGACTGGGGCGGATGAGGCGGACGATGCGCGGAAAGACGACGGAATTGATGAGATCAACATTGGTGTTTTCTTCAGCGCCTCGTCGGCCCGATCCGCGTAGTCCGCGTCCCCAAGGCAATCCAAGCCGCCTCGGGGCACAGATCGAAGACTTGCGCCAGGAGCCGTACCGTTGACCGCCGTTTCCACTGAACCACTCGTTCAACTGCAGCGCCCCACGATCGCGACCGACGCGTCGCGCCGAACAGCGACACGCACGGTCACGCTGACGATCGACGGCCAGTCGGTGACGGTGCGGGAGGGAACGACGATCCTCGCCGCCTGTCGCGAGATCGGCGTCGAGATTCCGACGCTCTGTTTCCTCGACACGCTGCATCCGGTGAACGTGTGCCGCATCTGCGTCGTGGAG
>DASZUN010000210.1:0-1839 GCA_035547615.1 Gemmatimonadaceae bacterium
CGCTCATGGTGCCGCACCATTTCGCGGCAGCGAAAACGACGAAGCGCGCCGATCGCGTATCCGTTTGACCGGATGCGACTTGCGCGCTTCTTCCTTCTATAGCAGGGGTGGGACTCGAACCCACGACCCCGGCATTATGAGTGCCGTGCTCTAACCACCTGAGCTACCCTGCCCCGCACCGCAAACCGTCCGCGGCAGACCTGAATTATAGCGACGCGCCGCCACCAACTAAAGGTCCCCGCCCCTCCTCAAGTGCAACGGGGACCCGGGCTTGGCCCAGGTCCCCGCTCCGGCACGCGCTCGGCGAATCCGCGCGCTCAGTACGACAGCACGCACCCGCCGGAGCCAGCATTCACCCAGTTCCGCTGCACCAGAAAATCCTTCCCGCCGATGTTCATGTTCGCCACGCCGCCGGCGCTCGTGCGGTACGTGGTGCCCCACGTCCACGCGCACTTGTCGGCGTTCTCGTAGCCTCGGCGATCGTACCACGCGGTGCCCAGCATGTCCGTCGTCGTCTCCTCGACTTCGTGCGCCAGCGTGTTCACCTCGTAGTCCGCGCCCGGGTCGAGCGAGCCGTTCGCCGGCTGCTGGCCGGACGTGCAGGCGCTCGGATACGCATAGTTGTACGGCATCGCCGCGTACAGCACCGTCTTCGACGCCCCGTTGCTCGTGACGGTGGCGTGCGTGTGGTACGCGCAGTACTGCGTGCCGAAGCCGCCGCCCAAGTTCACCGTCCCCGACGTGAAGATCGCGTACACCGTGCTCGGATCGTAGGTGAGCGCGCCGGAGTCGAAGCCGCTCTGGAGCATCGCCGCCATCTGCGCGTCGGACACGCTCTGCGAGCCGGACGGCGCGTTCGTGCCGTTCGCCCAGTACTGCGTGTACGCGACGGAGTTCACGATGTGCGCGCCGCTGCCGTCGGTGTACGACGCGTTGATGTTGAAGTACGGCGACCCGCCCAGGTGGCTGAGGAAGAATCCGACCAGCGAGCCGTCGCTCGATCCGCTGCCGTGCGTGCCGACCGCGGGGGCACCGCTGAAGATCGGCGCGCTGGCCCAGTAGACCGCCGCGACCTTCGTCCCGCTCTGCAGCACCGGTCCGCCGTGATAGTAGATCCCCGTGTTGCTTCCGCCACCGCCCGGCTTCGCCGCATTCCCCGGCATGTCGTTCAACTCACCGCGAATCGGCATCACGTGTCCGTGCTCGGCGACCGGACTGACGTCCATGCTCGGATCGTGTGGACTGAGCGTGCGCGGTGCGCTCGTCGGCTCGGAACAGGCCGCGAGTGTGAGCGAGATGGCGGCAACGGCGCTGGCGGTGGTACGGAATCCCAGGATGAAACGGGACATCGACGATTCTCCAATCGAGGTGGCTGCGCGCGTCGGGGCGACGGGCGCAGTCGTGCACGCCGCAGCTTCGCGGCGGTCGTGCAGGGCAACGATGATTGGGGTGATCGGATCGCTCGGCGGCATGCGCCGGCGCGCGCGGCATCGCGGTCGGCGAACTTACGGTTCGTCCCATAGCCGCGCAAGAACAAACGTTTCTTGCCTCCGCCGTGACGCAAATGGCGACCTCGACGGTGCGACAGCGCAAAAAAAAACCGGCCGATCCTTTCGGACCGACCGGTTGATAGCGGGGGCGGGATTTGAACCCGCGACCTTCGGGTTATGAGCCCGACGAGCTACCAGGCTGCTCCACCCCGCGTCAGTATCTCTAAGCTACCCTCGCCTCCCGGCGTGTCAAGCGTCGAACACTACCCCGATGCGTGCTGGAGCGCCTTGCGCCCGGCCCAGCCGAACGGCCAGCCGGGCAGGAACGCGGCGAGCGCCAGCGCGAGCA
>DASZUN010000211.1:0-13408 GCA_035547615.1 Gemmatimonadaceae bacterium
CGTTCTTCATTTCGATGTTGTGCGCCTGAGGGGTGTACGGGCCATTCTGGGCCTCGTCGTAGTAGAAGTCGATGATCATGATCGCCTGCCCCACTTGCCCGACCGTGATATCGCGCATGTAGATGTCGTGCAGGTCGCCGCCGCGCATCGCGTTGTTCTTGATGCGCAGCGCCGAGTAGAGATACGGGCTGTTCATCGAGCAGTTGTACGCGAACACGTTCCAGGCGCCCGCCGATATCTCACTGCCCACCGTCACGCCGCCGTGTCCGTCGCCCATGTCGCAGTTGCGAACGACGATGTTCTCGCTGGGGACATTGATTCGGCGGCCGTCGGCATTACGGCCCGACTTGATCGCCACGCAATCATCTCCCGTGCTGAACGTGCAGCTCTCGATGAGCACGTCGCGGCACGCGTCGGGGTCGACACCGTCGTTGTTGGGACCATGACTGTTGATCTTCACCCCGCGGACGGTCACGTTCTGACAGAGCGTCGGGTTGATCTCCCACATCGGGGAGTTGATGATCGTGATGTTCTCGATCAGGACGTTCTTGCAGTTGTACGGCTGCACGAAATTCGGTCGGAGATAGCTGCCGTCGCCGAACACGCGCTGCTCCACCGGAACGCCCTGCTCCGCCATCGTCAGCAAGCGCTCGTGCGCCGCATTGAAATCCGGCATCCCGGACTGCCACCCGAACACCACTCGCCCAGTCCACGGCCACCAGTGGGCCGTGCTCGCCTGGCCGTCGAGCGTCCCACCACCCGTCACGGCGATGTTCTGCTTGCCGTAGGCGTAGATGAACGGCGAGTAGTTCATCAACTCCGTGCTCTCATAACGCGTGAGCACGACGGGCAGATACGCCGTCGGATCCGGATTGAACAGCAGCGTGGCCCCGGTCGAGACGTACAGGTTGACGTTGTTGTCGAGGTGGATCGCGCCGGTGAGGAACGTTCCCGGCGGAACGACGACCTTTCCCCCGCCGGCTGCCGTGCACGCCGCGATCGCGCGGCGAATCGCGTCGGTGCAATCGACGGTGCCACCGGCCTCCGCGCCAAACTGGGTGATGTCGAACGTACGATCCGGGAAGCTCGGTGGAACGATGCGCGCGAGAATGTCCGGCAGCAGATCCCAACCCGTTCGGGGCGGCCCGAGCGGATCGAGTCGGCAGGTAAGCGCCCCCAGCGGGGCGGCGATGGCGATGCCGGCGCCCAGCCGCCGTAGAAACTCGCGTCGTTGCATCATGGAGGGCTCGGGTGGGTGGTGGACCACTGAACGAACTCCACCAGCATACCCGCCGGCTCCGCCGAGTACCAGCCGTACCCCGACCGCCGGTCGGTGAGCTGTCCCCAGTCGTACAGCGTCTTGCCGTCGCGATTCGCCATGATCACACGGTTCGTACCGATCTGGTACAGCCGGCCCCACAGCGGGCCCGCCCCCTCCTTCGGCATGAGCGTGTAGTTCTGGTACGTGTAGCCGCGCACCGGCACGCGCTGGAACCAGCGCGCGCCCGCGTACACCGCCGCGATCACGCGCGGGCTCGGATGCGGCAGCGACATCAAATAGCCGAGAATCTCCGAGCTCTCGAGCCCGGCAAGCGCCGTCAGCTCGTAGCTCCGCGCGCTCGTCGGCGCGAGCGTCAGCGGGTCGTGCTGCTGCCCCCACACGGTGAGCTCGCCGTTCACGCGCACCTGCGCGTCGAGGATGCACTCGACGCCCTTCGCCGCCGCGGCCGCCGCGCGCTGGCGCGCGTGGTCCGTCACCGCGGGATAGGCGCCCGCCGCCACCGAGTCGAGCAGCCGCAGCACGTTCACCGTCGCGTCGTCGTTGAACGTGACCGCGTCGTGATAGCTCCCCTCGAGCGGATAGACCTGCGGGAAACACCCGTTCGGATACTGCGAGTCGAGCAGGTAGTCGACCCCGCGCGCGATCGCGCGGTCGTAATGCGCGTTCGCGTGCGCCGCGCTCGCCAGATTCAGAAAATGGATCTCTTCCGTCGTCTGATCGTTGTCGATCGTCGAGATCCAGCCCCACGCGTTCGATTCGCCGTAATAGCTCTCGCCCGGCTGCCGCACGTGCTGGGTGAAGTCGACGTGCTTCGACCACCCGCCGTTCGGCGCCTGGAAGCTCACGATCACGTCGGCCATGCGCCGCGCGGTGTCGGTCGCGAACCACGCCGGCGTCATGTACGGCTTGACCGAGAAGTCGTGCGTGTACGGCGCGCGCGTCATCTCGTGCAGGTGCGCCTGCCGCAGCTCGCGATGCATCACCGCCGTGTCGTGCGCGTACTCCGCCGTCGAGCGGCCGATGTACGCGAACCAGTCGCGCTGCTCGGCCGGCGGCAGCTTCTCGATCCGCTGCAGCGAGAGCAGCGTGACGGTGTCATGCGCGGGGCGGTAGTCCGGCAACTTCCGAATCGAATCCATCGGATTCGGGTTGCCGCGCTGCGCGCCGGCCGCGCCCGCGGCGCTCGCCAGCGCGAGCGCCAGCGCTGTGCTCCGAAGGATCATACCGAGGCCGGAAGCTCCACGCGCTGCAGCCGCGGCACGAGGAGATGCATTATCAGCAGCGCCGTCACGTACGCCAGGCCGCAGACGATGAACACCGGTGTGTAGTTGTCGCCGTTGTGCTGCAGCACCCAGCCGGTCGCGCGCTGGAACAGGAATCCGCCGACCGAGCCGATGAACCCGCCGATTCCCACCACCGATCCCACCGCATACCGCGGGAACATGTCGCTCGGGAACGTGAAGATGTTGCACGACCACCACTGGTGCATCGCCGCCGCGACGCCGACGATCAGCACCGCCAGCCACATGCTCGTCACGCTCGCGGCGAACATCGTCGGCACGATGAACACCGCCGCGATCAGCATCGTGAGCTTCCGCCCCGCGTTCACCGTCATCCCGCGCTTGATGAACGCGCCGGAGAGCCAGCCGCCGAACACCGAGCCCGCGTCCGCCATCACGTAGACGACGATCAGCGGCAGCGCCACCTGACCGAGCTTGATGCCGAAGCGCGCGTCGAGGAACTTCGGCAGCCAGTAGAGATAGAACCACCAGATCGGATCGGTCATGAACTTGCCGATCGCGAACGCCCAGGTCTGGCGATAGCGGAGCAGCCGGAACCAGCTCACGCGCGTGCCCGGTTCCGTCGGGTCGCTCTGGATGTACGCGAGCTCCGCCTCGCCGAGCTTCGGGTGCTCCGTCGGCCGGCGGTAGATCGAGACCCAGAACGCGAGCCAGATCAGGCCGAGCGAGCCGCTGCACACGAACGCCAGGCGCCAGCCCCAGTGCAGCGCGATCCACGGCACCGCGAGCGGCGCCACGATCGCACCGACGTTGGACCCCGCGTTGAACACGCCCGTCGCCAGCGCACGCTCCCGCGCCGGGAACCACTCCGCCACGGTCTTGATGCCGCCCGGAAAGTTGCCGGACTCGCCGAGGCCCAAGCCGAAGCGCGCCGCCGCGAACCCGCGCACCGAATTCGCCAGCGCGTGCGACATCGACGACAGGCTCCAGATCAGGATCGAGATCGTGAAGCCGATCCGCGCGCCGAGCCGATCCATGATGCGGCCGGCGAAGATGTAGCCGATCGCGTACGCCGCCGTGAACCAGGAAATAATCGCCCCGTATTGCTGCTCGTTCCAGCCGATGTCGTGCTGCAGCGTGGGCGCGAGAATGCCGAGGATCTGTCGATCCATGTAGTTGATCGTCGTCGCGAAGAACAGCAACGCACAGATCACCCAGCGGTATTTCCCGATTCGCGATTCGTTCACCGTTGCACTCGTCCGCTCGCATCGCCCGACATGAGCGCCTCGACTTCGGCGACGCCCACCCGGTTGATGTCACCGAGGATGGAATGTTTGAGGCACGACGCGGCGGTCGCGAACTCGAGCGCCTTGCGGTCGTCGCGATACGCGCGCAGGCCGTGGATCAGGCCCGCGGCGAACGAATCGCCCGCCCCCACGCGATCCACGATGTCCGTGATCTCGTAGTGGCGGCTCGTGAGAAAGTCCTTGCCGTTGTACAACACCGCGCTCCAACCGTTCCGATCCGCACTGTGGCTTTCGCGGAGCGTGATCACCTGCTTCGTGAGATTCGGGAAGGCCTGCAGCACGCGCTCGGCGAGCACGCGGTACTTGTCCGTGCCGAGCTCGCCCGACTTCACGTCCACGTCGATGTCGATCCCGAGCGCCTTCTGGCAGTCTTCCTCGTTCGCGATGCCGACGTGCGCCAGCGCAACCAGCTCACGCATCACCGCCGGCGCCTTCTTGCCGTACTTCCAGAGGTTCTTGCGATAGTTGTAGTCGCACGACACGGTGAGCCCGCGGTCCCGCGCCTCCCGTGCCGCGGCGATCGAGAGCTCCGCCGCCGTCGCACTGATCGCCGGCGTCACGCCGCTCACGTGGAACCAGTCCGCGCCGTCGAACACGGCGTTCCAATCGAAGTCGGAGGCCTTGGCGGTCGAGATCGACGACCCCGCGCGATCGTACGTGACGCGTGAGGGCCGCTGGTTCGCGCCGTTCTCGAGGAAGTAGATCCCGAGCCGCTCGCCCTGCCGCTTGATCATCGACGTGTCCACGCCGTGCGCGCGCAAGGAGGCGACGCACGCGTCGCCGACGTTGTTCGCGGGGATCGCCGAGACGAAGCGCGCGTCGGCGCCGTACTGGGCAAGGGATGCGGCGACGTTCGCCTCTGCGCCCCCGAACGTCGCCTCGAGCACGGGCGACTGGAAGAGACGCTCGAAGCCGGGCGATTTGAGGCGAAGCATGACTTCGCCGAGCGTGACGACGCGCGTCATACGGTCACCGCCGGCGTCTTGCCGCCCGCGAGCTCCGTCGCGCGGCGCGCCTCGTCGCGAATGCGATCGAACTGCTTGCCCGAGATCCAATCCGCCGGCGCCATCCACGAACCGCCGCACGCGACCACGCGCGTGAACGCGAGATAGCTCGCGACGTTGCTCGCGTTGATCCCGCCGGTCGGCATGAAGTCGACGTCCACGTACGGCGCCGCGATCGCCTTGAGGAAACTCAAACCACCCATCGGCTCGGCGGGAAAGAACTTGAGCGTCGTCAGGCCCTTCTCGAGCGCCGCCTCCACTTCGGTCGGCGTCGCGATGCCGGGGTAGAACGGAATGCCGTGCGCCTGGCAGTAATCGGCGACGCGCGGGTTGAATCCAGGAGCGACGATGAACTGCGCGCCCGCGTCTCGCGCCGTGGCCGCCTGCTCGGGCGTGAGCACGGTGCCGGCGCCGGCGAACAGATCGGGCACTTCGCTCGTGATGCGGCGCAGCGCCTCGGGCGCGCGCGGTGTGCGGAACGTGATCTCGGCGCAGGAGAGCCCGCCGTCCGACAGCGCGCGCGCGAGCGGCACCGCGTCGGCGGGATCGTCGATCGTGATCACCGGAACGATGCGCACGGCGCGCAAGCGCGCGAGCACCTCGTCGCCGGCAGGATAGGCGGTGGTCATTTCAGGTGTTGGCTGGTTCTTCGGTCAGATGATGCTCGAGCGCCGCCGCGATGCCGTGCCGGCGCATGCGTACGAGATGATCGGCCACCGCGTCGGCGAACCCCGGCACGGCGGCGAGATTGGTGCCCCACAGCTCGCGATCGGCGCAGATGACGCGTGCGAGCCCCGCGATCGCCGCGTCGGAGTGCAGATCGATGTCGTGCCACGCATCGCGCACGCGCGCGCCGGCCGGATCGTCCGGCACGGACAGCCCCGCGGCGCGGCGCTCGGTCTGCACCTCGCCTCGCATGAACGCGACGTATGCCGCGAAGCCGAACGCGAGCGCGCTCGGCGCCCGCCCGGCGCGCTCGGCGTACGCGACGATCGACGGCACGACGCGCACTTTCATCTTCGTCGTGGCGTAGAGCGTGATGTCGATCAGGGCGTGGCGGATGTACGGATTCGCGAAGCGCTCGAGCACCTCGCGCGCGAACGCCTCGGCGTCCGGCACGTCGAGGCTCGGCACGATCTCGTCGAACATCGCGCGGCGGATGAAGCGGCCGACGCGTTCGTCCGTCACGGCGTCGCGCACCGTCTCGAGGCCCGCGAGCAGCGCCGCCGGCACCGAGATCGTGTGCGCGCCGTTGAGCACGCGCACCTTGCGCTCGCGATACGGCTGAATGTCCGGCGCGACGATGATGCGCGGGTCGGCGTCGGCGAATCCGAGGCGCGCGCGGAGCGCGTCGTCGCCCTGGATGGCGAACAGCGCATACGGCTCGCACGTCGTCATCAGCCCGTCGCGATAGCCGAAGAGCGCGGATAACCGCTCCGCTTCATCAGGCGTCGGCGCGCCGGGCACGATGCGATCGACGAGCGTGTTGCAGAAGACCACGGCTTCGTCGAGCCAGCGCGCGAACCGCGGGCCGAGCCGCCAGGCGTGCGCCAGCGCGTGCACGATCTCGCACAGCTTGTCGCCGTTGTCCTCGATCAGCTCGCACGGAATCACCACGACGCCGCGCCTGGTGTCGTAGTCGAAGGCGCGCGCGCGCTCGTACAGGAATCGCGCGAGCTTGCCGGGGAACGACGCCGGCGGTGCATCGTCGGCGCGATCGCGCTCGTCGAGCACGATCCCGACCTCGGTCGTATTGGAGATCACGATCTCGATGTTCGGATCGCGCGCCACGTCGAGCACCGCGTCCCACTCGTCGCGCGCGGACAGCGCGCGGCTCAGCGAGCCGACGATCCGGTAGCGCTGCCGCGGCGCGCCCGCGTCCACGCCCTCGATCGCGAGCGTGAACAGGCCGTCCTGCTCGTTGAGCACCGCGTCGCGCGAGCTGCCGGTGGATGAGACGGCGACGATCGAGCCGTTGAAGCGTCCCTGCCGATTCGCCTCGTCGACGAAATACTCGATGAAGCCGCGCAGGAACGCGCCCGTGCCGAACTGCACGATGCGCTCCGGCAGCCCGAGCGTCTCCTCGCTCGGGAGCTCGAGCCCGCTCGCCTGGTCGAGGGCGAGCGACACCACGAGCTCGCGCGAGAGTCTGGGGCGACGGTGGATCATAGCGTCACCCCCTCTTTCCAGATCGCGATCTCGCGATAGCCGTTCTTCTCGTTGTTCGTCAGCGTGTCGCCCGACGCCACGGCGAGGATGAGCGCGAACAGATCGTCCTCGAGCTGCGCCATCGTCTTCGTGCCGTCGAGGAGCGCACCGGCGTTGAAGTCGATCCAGTGCGGCTTCTTCGCGGCGATCTCGCTGTTCGACGAGATCTTGATCGTCGGCACCGGGAAGCCGAGCGGCGTGCCGCGGCCGGTCGTGAACAGCAGCACCGTCGCCCCGCTCACCGTCATCGCGGTCGACGAGACCCCGTCGTTCCCCGGCGACTCGAGGAGCGTGAGCCCCTTCCCCGCGAGCGGCTCGCCGTAGCGCAGCACGCGCGACACCGGCGCGCGGCCGCCCTTCTGCACGGCGCCGAGGGACTTCTCCTCGAGCGTCGTGAGGCCGCCGGCCTTGTTGCCCGGCGACGGGTTCTCGTAGACCGGCTGATCGTGTCGCAGGAAGTAGTTCTTGAAATCGTTGACCATTTCAACTATTTGGTTGAAAACGTCAACTGATTCCGCGCGGTTCATGAGGAGCTGCTCGGCGCCGAACATCTCCGGCACCTCGGTGAGCAGCACGCTGCCCCCGTCGCCCGTGACGCGGTCCGCGATTCGCCCGACCAGCGCGTTGGCGCTGATCCCGCTGAAGCCGTCGGAGCCGCCGCACTTGTGTCCGAGCACGAGCTCCGACACCGGCACGTCCTCCCGCCTGTCGCCCGCGATCCGCTCGACGAGCGTGGCCACGGCACCCGTGCCTTCCTCCAGCTCGTCGATCACGTCCTGCGTGTTGAAGAACGCCACGCGGTCGCGATCGACGTCGCCGGCGAGCTGCATCAGCTCGCTGAGCTGATTGTTCTCGCAGCCCAGCCCGAGAATCAGCACGCCGCCGGCGTTCGGATGCCGGAGCAGCCCGGCCAGCACGCGCTGAGTGTTCTGTAAATCGTCGCCGAGCTGGCTGCAGCCGTACGGATGCGCGAAGGCGTGGATGCCGTCGATCTTGCCGGCGAACCGCTCGGAAGCCTGCCGCGCGATCCGCTCGGCGGCGTGGTTCACGCACCCGACGGTGTTGAGGACCCAGAGCTCGTTGCGCGTGCCGACTTTGCCGTTCTTGCGACGGTAGCCGCGGAACGTGGGAAGTGGTCCGTGGTCTGTGGTCCGCGGTCCGTGGTTCACGGACGACGGACCACGGACGACGGACGGCCGGTACGCATACTCCACCACCCCCGACAGCGCCGTTCGCAGATTGTGCGAATGCACCCAGTCGCCCCGCGCGATGGGGGCGCTCGCAAGGCCGATCGGGACGCCGTACTTCACGATCTGCTGGTCGACGTCCACGTCGGACAGCGCGAGCTTGTGGCCGGCGGGGATCTCCTGGCGCGCGGTGATCGTCTCGTCGCCGACGCGCACCTGTTCGCCCGCGGCGATCGGCCGCAGCGCGATCGCCACGTTGTCCTGCTCGGCGATGCGGATCGCGGCCGGGCGGTTGGCCCGGGCCGCGGCCGCGTTCGCGAGCGTTGCGCTGCTGCTCATCTCACTCCCGTGGTCGCACGCTCGCTCGCCGCGTTCGCGGGAGCGATCGTGTCGAACCGATATGTCTCGCGCGCGAGCTCGTACGCCAGCGCGCGCCCCATGGCCTTCGCGTCGTCGAGATCGACGATGTGCCGCGCGACGAGTCCGCCGAGGTAGTTCGCGTCCATGCGCCGCGCCAGATCGTGCCGCGCCGGGATCGAGCAGAACGCGCGCGTGTCGTCGTTGAAGCCCGCGGTGTTGTAGATCCCCGCCGTCTCCGTGACCTGCTCGCGGAAGCGCCGCATGCCCTGCATGGAGTCGTGGAACCACCACGGCGGCCCGAGGCGCAGCGCCGGATAGTGCCCGGCGAGCGGCGCCAGCTCGCGCGCGTAGTTCGTCTCGTCGAGCGTGAACAGCACCATGCGGAAGCGCGGATCGTTGCCGTAGGCGTTGAGCAGCGCGTGGAGATTGCGCGTGTACTCGGTCGCGACGGGGATGTCGGCGCCCTTGTCCTGGCCGAAGCGCTCGTACACGGCGACGTTGTGATCGCGGAACGCGCCGGGGTGGAGCTGCATGACGAGTCCGTCCTCGACCGACATGCGAGCCATCTCCATCAGCATGTGCGCCTCGAACAGGCGCTGATCGGCGGGTGTGGCGTCGCCGCGAAGCGCGCGGCTGAAGATCTCCTCCGCGTCGCCAGCGGTGAGCCGCTCCGTGTAGGGCTCGACGACCGCGTGATCGCTGGCGGTGGCGCCGAGCGACTGGAAGTAGCGGCGGCGTTCCTCGAGCGCGGCGATGAACGCGGGAACGCTCTCGATGGCGTGACCGTGGGCGGCGGCGAGCGCATCGAGCTCGCCGCGCCAGGTGGGCGTGGCGATGCGGAACACGGCGTCCGGACGAAAGGTCGGGACGACGGTGCCGTTCCAGCCGGACGCCCGGATCGCCCGGTGGTGCTCGAGGCGGTCGCTGGCCCGGTCCGTGGTTGCCAGAACTTCAATATTAAACTTATCAAACAGTGCACGCGGCCGGAACTCGGGCGACGCGAGGTGTTCCGCGATCTGGTCGTAGACGAGCGGCGCGGAGTCGGCGTCGAGCTTGACGCGTACGTCGAACAGCTCGTGCAGCTCGTGGTCGAGCCAGGCGCCCGTGGGCGTCCCGCGAAACAGATGATAGTGTTCAGCGAACCGTTGCCAGATCTTCCGCGGATCGGTCTCGACCGGCGTCCCGTCGCGCGTGGGGACGCCGAGCGACTCCATGGAGACGCCGCGCGAGTACAACATGCGGAAGATGTAGTGATCGGGGATGATCAGGAGTGCCGTCGGCTCGGGAAACGGCGTATTCTCCGCGAGGAGGCTGGGCTCGACGTGGCCGTGAGGACAGATGAGCGGGAGGTCCCGCGTCTCATCGTAGATGGCGCGCGCGGCGCGCCGGATACTCGCATCGGGATCGAAGAACCGATCCTCGTGCAAGGCAAGCGGCTGGTGGGTCCCGCGTTTCATATATGAAAGATGGCCTTGCGGCTCTTGTGGGGGAACCGGATTTGTTCAAATTACGAACAAAATCGCCGTTCCGTCACCCCCGACCGAATGTGCGGCAGGCGCGGACTACCAGAACCCATTTCCGGGCAATAGGTTACGTCGCTGGGACGTTTGCGGACTGAGCTGTTGCCTCACCCTTGGAGCCGCACCGAATGAGGAAGATCAACACGCGCAGCTTCGTCCGCGCGACCCGTTCGACCCCCCGCGAGATCAATCGCCAGATCCTGCTCAATCTGGTGCGCGAACACCAGCCCATCTCGCGCGCTGACCTCGCTCGCCGCATGCACGTGGGACGCGGCATGGTCACTTCCCTCGTCAGCGAATTGATCGCCGAAGGCTCCGTGTACGAAGGCGCAACGGTCGACGCGCCGCGCGGCCGCCGCCCGATGATGCTCTACGTCCGCACCCATGACCGCCTCGCCGTCGGGGTCGACGTGCGCTTCAGCCGCACGTACCTCATGCTCAGCGACTTCAGCGGGACGCCGATCGCGCTCGAGACCTTCGAGACGATCGTCGATCCCGTGGGACTCGTCGCCGAGCTCGGACGAAGGATCCCGCGCCTGCTCAAGACCTACCGCGGCGTCGGCAAGTGCAACGGCATCGGGCTCGTCGTCCCGGGCATGGTCGACCGCCGCACCGGCCGAGTGCTCAACGCGCCCCAGCTCGGCTGGCGTGACGTCGACGTGCGGGACGCGCTCGCCGCGGCGACGGGACTCGAGGTGCAGATCGAGAACGCGCCGATCGCCTGCGCGCTCGCGCAGATGTGGCTCGGCCAGCGCGGCGGAGATGCACCGCGCGACTTTGTCTACGTGACGGTTTCGGACGGCGTCGGCGCGGGACTCGTCGTGAACGGCGAGGTCGTGCGCGGGCACAACAGCACCGCCGGCGAGTTCGGCCACGTCCCAATCGACCCGCTCGGCCCCACCTGCCTGTGCGGCTCACGCGGGTGCCTCGAGGCCTACACGTCCAACCTCGCCACGCTCTCGCGCTACCTCGGCCACGAGTTCTCGCCGGCCGACACGCGCGCGCTGCTGCTCGAGTCGCGCATCTCGATCACCGACGTCATCGCGCGAGCACGCTCCGGCGAGGCGCGGGCGAGCGCGGTGCTGCAGGAGACGGCACGGCACCTGGGCGTGGGGCTCGCGGTCATCATCAATACGCTGAACCCGGCGCAGATCTTCGTCGGCGGAGAGATTACGGAAGCGTGGGACCAGATCTCGCCGACGATTCACGAGATCATCAACACCCGCGCGCTCACGAGCACGGCCGCGGCGACACCGCTCATCCCTGATCCGGCGAGCAGCTATCCGCGACTCCGCGGCGCCACGGCGCTGATCGCGGCGCGCGAGTTCGCCGCGCCTCAGGTCGCGTAGCGCATCCTAGCCTCCCTTCGCTTTGCCGCCACGCTTCGCGCGCCGGCGAGGTGGAATCACGCTGTCCGTGGGCGACGGCTGACGCACGCTCCCCGAGAACATGACGAGGCTGTCGATGCGCGCGATGAATGTGGGGCCTGCGCCAGGCACGCGCCGCAACCCGTCGATCGAGAGAAAGGGGCCGCGCTGCATCCGATCGGCGACGATGCGGCGAGCCATCGCCGAGCTGACGCCGGGCAGTGAATCGACCTGCGGCGCGGTCGCGACGTCGAGATCGAGCTTCCCGCCCACGTAGCCGGGCCGATCGAGCAGGCCGTGATCGCGCGCCGCGCGCTTGGACCCGCCGGCGGCGGACATCGCGGAATCGGAATTCGATCGCAATGGCCGCCGCGCCGCCGAGCGTGATCGTTTGGATTTCGCCTTCTTCGCGGAATCCGACGCGGCGATCTGGTGCTCCAGCGCCGGTTGAGCGCCCGGGACCGCGTCCGGGCGGCGGGCGCGCGCCAGGCGAACGCCTCCGCCCAGCACCGCGACGACCCCCACGAAGATCAGGGCCTTGTGTTCGGACGAGATCGACATGGGACGAAGATGCCGGGCGAGCATCGAATCCCGTCATCATCGCATTGCATGCCGCACCATCCTCGCGCACCGAGCTCCTCGGCTGGCACGCTGCTCGCGGCTGACGCGCGGACGCGGTTATCCTTCTCCGATGCCCTTCACGCCAGGTTCGCACATGCAGCCGTCGCGCTCGTCACTGTTCCTGTTCCTGCTTGCCGCGGCCTGCGGCTCACCCGCGATCGTGGCGACGCCGGCTCCGACGCCGGCCACGCAACCCGCGGCGACCGCCCCGGCGCCGGCGACGACCGCCGCGGTGGACGTGCCGAAGGTCACGCTCGCCGAAGCGCCGCGCGACTGGCAGCTGCTCGACGAGAGCACGGATCATGTCCCGGGCATCAGTGAGGAGCGCGCGATGCGCGAGCTGCTGGCCGGGAAGTCGCCGAAGCAGACGGTGCTCGTGGCGATCATCGACAACGGGATCGACACGTCGCACGTGGACCTGCGCGCGAATCTGTGGTCGAACCCGAAGGAGATCGGGGGGAATCACAAGGACGACGACGGCAACGGCTTCACCGACGACGTGCACGGCTGGAATTTCATCGGCGGAGCGAACGGCGAGGACGTGCACTTCGACACGTTCGAGGTCACGCGCCAGTACGCGCGCTGCCACAACCAGCCGGCGGCCAGCGGGCAGCCGCCGATCACGGACGCGGCCGAGTGCAAGGCGATCGACGCGGCGTACGACAAGCAGCGCACCGAGATCGAGCAGAACGTGCAGAACTACCGGCAGATCAACGCGGTCGTGCAGCAGATCGTGCCGGTGCTGAAGCAAGCCGCGCACGCCGACACGCTGACCCCCGAGGTGGTGCGCGGCATCGCCGCGACGAGCCCGCAGCTCGCGCAGGCGAAGAACATCTACCTCGAGCTGGCGGCGGAGGGGGCGACGCCCGAGCAGATCCAGTCGGGGCTCGCGTCGCTCGAGGGACAGCTCAAGTACTCGCTCAGCACGCAGTGGAATCCGCGCACGATCGTGGGCGACAACTACGCCGATCCCACCCAGCACTTCTACGGCAACTCGGACGTGATGGGGCAGGACGCGACCCACGGCACGCACGTCGCCGGCATCATCGGCGCGGTGCGCGGCAACGGCGTGGGGGTGGACGGGATCGCGCCGGCCGTGAAGCTGATGATGATCCGCACCGTGCCCGACGGCGACGAGCGCGACAAGGACGTGGCCAACGCGATCCGCTACGCGACGGACAATGGGGCAAAGATCATCAGCATGAGCTTCGGCAAACCGTACTCGCCATACAAGTCGGCGGTGGACGACGCGGTGAAGTACGCGGACGCGCACGGGGTGCTGATGGTGCACGCGGCGGGCAACGACGGCGC
>DASZUN010000212.1:0-2962 GCA_035547615.1 Gemmatimonadaceae bacterium
GGAGGTGTTCGACGTCGCCTTCGCGGAGCCGTTGGTCCAGTCTGCTCGAGATTATTGACCTGACACAAGGCGCGAGTAGTGTCGCGCCATGGCAGACGAATCCAGATCACCATCGACGGCACCGCTTGCCAGCGCTCTGGCTAAGGCGGCAGCCGATCCCGGCTTGGCGCTCCGGGAGAAGTATCAGCGCATCCTCGCGACGGTCTGGCGCAAGCCGGATAACTGTCCAATCTGCGACTCCTCTGCGTGGAACCTCGGCGATCTCGTCGATGTTCACGTGCGCGGTACCCCGCACCCGGGCACCAAGGACCTCGCAATTGCAGCTCTGGGGGGAACCGGCCCCAAGGTGTACGTGTACATCCCAGTCACGTGCGTGTACTGCGGCTACACGATGTTCTTCCACTCCGGCGTGCTTGATGTTCGAGATGCCGAGGTGGTCAAGGCTCAGCCGCCACTGCGCAGCTTCCCTCAGGGGGCGAAATGACCACCGGGCAATCAGGGCCGAACCTTGGAAGTTCGTTGAGCATCCCCGGGACTGCCGAAGACTTCGCGCAGGAGCCGGAAGGCTGGGGACGCATGCACAAGGTCCTCACCCGCGATCTCGATCGTCTCCAACGGCAGGTTCGGCGACTTAAGCACCGTGCGTGGCCGGGTGCTCTCTCCTTCTCGCTTGCCGCATTCGCACTCTCGCTCGCCGTTACGGGTGGGAGTCAGATCGGCGACTACTATACGACCACTCCACGGCCGGCCGATCCGCCTTCAGGACTGGATTGGTTCCTGCTCGGCGGAGGCGCGATGGTGACTGTTACGTGTTTCGCTCTGGGCCTCGTCTCACGTAGTCACTTCCGAAGTGACGTTGACGACGTCGTCACCGAAATCGACACCTTGAAGTACGGAGGCGACGACGAGTGACTCTATCTCTTAGCGGTCAACCCGGGGTCAAGTCTGCTTGACATCCGCTCGGTGTCAAGCTAACTTGACACCAGATGCGCAACGACATCCGCGAGCGGCGTGCGGGGGAGGGACTCTCCCAGGCGGTACTCGCCACGGCGGTCGGGGTGTCGCGGCAGACGATCAACTCGATCGAGACGGGCCGGTACGTACCGTCGCTGCCGCTCGCCCTCGCGCTCGCCCGGTACTTCGGAACGACGGTGGAGGAGATGTTCGATGACGACACTGACTAGGACGAAGTGGTTCCTGCCTCTGTTCTCGCTGGCGCTCGGCGTGCTGATGCTGGTCGCGCAGTGGATCGGCGGCGACCCCGGCTCCGGCCTCGCATCGCTCGCGATCATGGCCGCGCTCGGGGTGGTGTTCCTGGCCGGCGGACGCAGCGAGACGATCCGCGGGCTGCGCGGCGACGGCCGCGACGAACGGTTCTGCCAGCTCGACATACGCGCGACCGCGTTCGCCGGCACCGCCGCAATCGCGGCGATCATCGTCGGCTTCATGGTCGACGTGGCGACGGGCGGGAACGGCGCCCCGTACACGTGGCTCGGCGCGATCGCGGGCGTCGCCTACCTGGGCGCCGTCGTCTACCAGCGCATTCGCAGCTGAGGAAGGTTCCGTCCGCCTCCCGGCGAATCATCCGCCCATGGAGTCAGCGTTCCGTGTGCTCGCCTGGGCCGGCGTGATCGCCGCCGCGGCGGTCGCGACGGCGCTCGCCATGGGCGTCGTGTTCGGCTCCTAGGGAGCAGGCGGCCGCGCCCACTTCGGCCGCGGGCGCTCCGCGCGCGCGAGCCGCGCGAGGCCGTCGAGGAGCGCGTCCGCGTCGGCTGCGACCGCGATCGCCGCGAGATCTGCTTCGCGTACGAAGCCCTCCTCCGTCGCATGGCGCGCAAGCGCGATCAGCGGGCGCCAGTACTCGTCGACGTCGAGCAGGCCGACGGGCTTCGCATGCAGCCCGAGCTGCGACCACGTGAGCTGTTCCATCAGCTCGTCGAGCGTCCCGAAGCCGCCCGGCAGCGCGACGAAGGCGTCGGCGAGCTCGGCCATCAGCGCCTTGCGCTCGTGGAGCGAACGGACGACGTGCAGCTCCGTCAGCCCCGTGTGGGCGAGCTCGCGCTCGACGAGCTCCTCGGGGATCACGCCGATCGCCTCGCCGCCGGCGGTGAGCGCTCCCTCCGCGAGCGCCCCCATCAGGCCGACCTTGCCGCCGCCGTAGACGACGCCGAGCCCGCGAGCCGCGCAGGCGGCGCCGAACGCGCGCGCCGCCTCGGCGTAGGCGGCCTTGCGACCGCTCGAAGCGCCGCAGAACACGCAGATTCGCTCCACCACCCGAGCGTACCCGCGTACCTTGTGCGGCGATGTTCGACGGCGCGGTCAGAGGTGGGCGGAGGTCGTTCTCGCCGAAGGAGAAGCCGGAGCGGCCGGCGAGCAGGGAGCTGCGCCGGCGCAACCTGCACCGCGTCTTCGGGCTCTTCCGCGCGTACCGCACGCGGCTCGCGGCCGTGCTCGCACTGATCCTCGTCTCGTCGGCGCTCGGCGTGCTGCCGGCGTTCCTGCTCAAGGGCGTGCTCGAGGCGATCCCTCGCCACGACACGAGCAGGCTCTCGATCTTCGCCGGCGGGATGATCCTCGTCTCCATCGTCACGGGCGCGCTCGGCGTCTTCCAGACGCTGCTCTCGAACCGCATCGGCCAGGACGTGATGCACGACCTGCGCACCCGCGTCTTCCGTCACCTGCAGCGGCTGTCGCTCGCGTTCTTCACGCGCACCCGCACGGGCGAGGTGCAGTCGCGGATCTCGAACGACATCGGCGGGGTGCAGAGCGTGCTCACCTCGACGGCGACGTCGATCGTCTCCAACGTGACGACGGTGATCGCGACCGCGATCGGCATGATCGCGCTCTCCTGGGAGCTGTCGCTGTTCGCGTTCGCGCTCGTGCCGGTGTTCGTGCTGCTGACGCGGCGCGTGGGCGCGGAGCGGCGCCGCATCGCGACGACGACCCAGGAGACGCTCGCCGA
>DASZUN010000213.1:0-2930 GCA_035547615.1 Gemmatimonadaceae bacterium
CGAGCGCCGAGGTCGTGCTCGATGTGCCGCCATCGGCGAGCGTGAACGTGCCGCCCGTGGGCGCGCCGCCCGTCTGTGCGGTCATCCACGTGTTGTAATAGTCCCACATCTGCTTCGCGATCGCTTCGTCCGTGCGCTCGAAGCCTTTCGTCCACGAGATCGTCGCCGGGTCGAGCACCTGCGAGCGTGGGTCGCCCATGTTCACGGTCGCAGCGTGTACCGTCACCGCGGGACTCGGCAGGTCGCCGTCGAACGTGGCGTATGCCGCCTGCGTGGCCTGCGTCTCCGGCACGAACTCGAAATCCACCTCGTTCCAGCGCCAGTTCTGCGCGACGTCCGGCGACTGCACCGGCGACGGCTCGTTGGAGTACAGCCAGAACGTGGAGCACACGGGCCCCTTCGCCGGCCGCATGGTGCAGATGAAGATGCCGTAGCCGAAGCTGCGGTTGGACTGCATCTGCGCCGACAGGTAGTCGCCATAGCGAGCGAAGCTCGGATCGGCGCTACCGGTGCCGGCAGGCGGGGGAGCCATCGTACACTCCTATGTATTGTGGTCGGCGCTGCGGGGAAGGGGCTCAGAGGACGAGCCGGAGCGGAGGGATCGGCGTTGATGCGCAGGCGTCGCGCGCGAATCGCGATTGGCGATCCGCGCGGTTGCTGAATAGAACCCGTCCCGACGCGACGTTCAAGTGCCGAGCGCGCGTCGTCTCAGTTTGGTAAACAAATAGTTATGCTCAAAGAACGCTGAGCGCTGCGCCGCGCCGGCTGACGGCTCCGCATCGGCCCGCGACTCGGTAACTTTCGTGCATGCCGGCTGCTCACAGGCGGGACGCGAACTCGGTGGCGATGAGTATTCTTGGAATGGCCTGCCGTGCCGCGGCGCTGGTCGGACTGGCCGCGGCGGCCGCTGCCGCCGGAGCGCAGCAGCCCGCGACGGTCCACATCGCCGGCCACCTCATCGGCTGGACGGGCACGCACGACGCGTACGTCGCGCTCTGGAACGACTCGACCTTCCTCCATACGCCAATTCGCGAGATCAAGCTGCCCGCGGGCGGCGACAGCACCTACACGTTCGACGTCGCGGCGGGGAAGTGGGCGCTCAGCGCGTACGAGGATCGCAACGAGAACGGGAAGCTCGACATGGGGCTGTTCGGCCCGAAGGAGCCCGCCGGGTTCTGGCGCGCGTTCCACGGCTGGCACAAGCCCTGGTTCCGGAACGTCGCGGTGGACGTCACGGCCGACATGAGCGACGCAAACGTGAAGATCAGGTAGCGCGCTTACGGCGCGACTGGCGACTTCGAGGCGGCATGATAGTCCGTCGTCTTGAGCGCCACAGAATCCACGAGCGTATCGCCCAACGCTATGCTCCGCGCGTGGATGTACGTCGCCCCGATCGCGCGCGACGTCACGACGCCAATGGAATCGACGCTCGCGATCGAGCTGTCGCTCGACCACCAGGCGATGGGAAATCGCACCGCCGAGCTGCCGCCGTGCCACCAGGCCGCGGCCGGCGCGATGCCGAGGGTATCGCCCCTACTGCCGAGGGCGAAGACGTAAAGCGGCAGCTTCGCACCGAGATTGAGGCCCTCGTCACGCGGCGACAGGCAGCAGATGGCGATGCGGCTGATCCCAGTTCCAGGCAGGAGGGGGCCAGTGCGGCTCTCGCCGCAGCCCGTCGCGAGCATCAATGCGACCCCGAGCGCCGCGCGGTAGTGACTGCTCATATCCGAATACTTAGGACCGTGCGCGTGCGAGTGCAACGGTCCATTTGACACTTGCCGGCGCCTCCGCGATCATGCACACGTGACCTCCCCCGCCGACCGCATCCTGCAGCAGCTCGCCTTCGTCCGCGAGCTTGACCGCCTCAAGACGGTCCTCCGCCGCACCTCGCTCATCGACCGCTCGCGGCGCGAGAACAGCGCCGAGCATACGTGGCATCTCACCGCGATGGCGCTCGCATTCGCCGAGCACGCGCCCGCGGGCACCGACCTGCTGCGCGTGCTCGAGATGCTCGTGATCCACGACGTGGTCGAGATCGATGCCGGCGACACGTTCGCGTTCGACGCGGCGGCGAACCTGGACAAGGCGGCGCGCGAGACGGCGGCGGCCGAACGGCTGTTCGGGCTGTTGCCGCACGACGTCGGCGAGCGGATGCGCGCGCGGTGGGAGGAGTTCGAGGAGGGCGCGTCGCCGGCGTCGCGGTTCGCCAACGCGCTCGATCGGCTGCAGGCGCTGATCCTCAACACGACGCCCGGCGACGGCGGGACGTGGGCGATGCACGGCGTGTCGCGAACCGACGTGCTCGCACGCATGGCGCCGATCCGCGATGGAGCCCCGGCGCTCTGGGCGATGGTCGAGACTGTGGTCGATCGGGCGGTGGCGGTCGGCCACGTCTCACCGGATTAGCGCGCCGGAGGTGGGGCAGCGGCCGAGATCTGGGTCGCCGACGTCAGGCTCGAGAGGTCCGGCATGAACACGAGCAGCCCGTCGTCGGCGCGTGTGCGGTGGTACCCGGCTTCGAGCTGCGTGTGGTATTGCCGAATGTCGAAGTCGAACACGTCGCTCGGCGCGAGATCGATCACCTGCATGTCCGCGTGCACCATGAACAGCTTGCCGAACTGCAGCGTGCCGCCGTGGAAGAGCATGTAGTTGGGCGCGGCCGTGTCGGGCGCGATCGCGGCGACCGCAGGCCGGCCGCCGAAGTACTGCACGAGCGTGTCCGGAGCGAGCGCGACGTTCACCAATCGCCCGGCGATCGCCGGCGGCGGTAGGAGCTTGGCGGGGTCGATGAGCAAATCGTTATCGACCACGCGCACGCCACGAGCCTTGCGCAGATCCAGCAGCTTGGCGAGGGTGACGCCGAGGGCCTTCATCAGGCCCTGGCCGGGGATCGAGCAGATCTTCATCGAGGTCGGATGGATGCGCATCTC
>DASZUN010000214.1:0-6043 GCA_035547615.1 Gemmatimonadaceae bacterium
GCCTCGAGCGACTCGACTTCGAGCTCGCCGACGAGCGTCCAGTACGGCGCGCCCGCCATGTCGGTCATGATGCGCATCGGCGGCATGCCAGCCTTTTCGCCGAGCCTGGACATCGTCTTGAACTTCTCGACGAGCGCGCGGACTTTGCCGGGCTTGCACTGGAAGACTTCGCGGACGAGGTACATGAGACGCTCCTGATCGCGGGGTATCGCCTGCATCATGCAGCGCTCGGCCGGCGGCAGCAACGTCCGATGGTGCCGTTCACCCTTGCGTCAACTCGCGCCGGAGCGTACTGTCCCCTCTAACACAGAGGGGAACAATGCTCGATCCTGATGGCGGCCTCCTGCGGGGCACGCTCGACGTCCTCATTCTCAAGGCGCTCACCTGGGGCCCCCGGCACGGCTACGCGGTGGCGGAGTGGATCCAGGCCGTCACCGACGGCGAGCTGCTCGTCGAGGAGGGGCCGCTCTACACCGCGCTCCACCGCCTCGAGAAGAACGGCTGGCTCGACGCCGAGTGGGGCTACTCCGAGAACAACCGCAAGGCCAAGTACTACCAGCTCACGCGCACCGGACGCGCGCAGCTCCGCGCCGAGGTCAGCGCGTGGGAGCGCTACGTGCGCGCCGTGGGCAAGGCGCTGACGGCGCCGGCGAACGCCACAGCCTGAGCGCCAACGCATGCGCCGCGTCTTCCGCATCCCGTTCAGCCGATCGCGCGTCGAGCGCGAGATCGACGACGAGCTGGCGTTCCATATCCAGACGCGGGTCGATCAGCTCGTGCGAGGCGGCCTGAGCGCGGAGGCCGCCCGCACCGAGGCGCTCCGCCAGTTCGGCGCGCTCGACGACGTTCGTGAGCAGATGCTCATACTCGACCGACAACGTGAAGCCACGGTGAGGCGTGCACACATGTTCGATGAATTGCGGCAGGACCTGAGCTATGGTGTGCGCACGCTGCGGCGCAATCTCGGATTCACGGCGCTCGTCGTCGGCGGCCTCGCGCTCGGCATCGGCGCCAACGCGGCGATCTACTCCCTCATCGACGCGGTGCTGCTCCGCAAGCTGCCCGTGGTACAGCCCGATCGGCTCGTCGTCTTCGGCGACCCGGCGCGCGTCACCTCGCTGAGCGACGGCACGCCGAACACCGACCTGCTCTCGTACCCGGTGTACCACGACGTGCGCGCGCGGGACGCCGTGTTCACCGACGTGCTCGCGACCGGCCGCGCGGACCAGATGGACGTCCGCTTCGACAGCACGTCGTCCGCGGCCGAGCATCCGCGCGCACGCTTCGTCTCCGCCAACTACTTCGCCGTGCTCGGCGTGCGCGCGGAGCGGGGGCGCACGTTCGATGCGGCGGTCGACGAATCGCACGGCGTGCTCCCGGAGGTGGTGATCAGCGACGAGTTCTGGAAGTCGCGCTTCAACGGCGATCCGTCCGTCGTCGGCCGGCCGATCACGATCAACGACGTCCGTCTCACCATCATCGGCATTGCCGCCCCGGGGTTCACGGGCGAAGTCGTCGGCAACGAGACGAACCTCTGGCTTCCGCTGTCGACGCACGATGCGATCATGACGCACCGGCGATTCATGGACGACCGCGGCGTGAGCTGGCTGCTGCTCATCGGGCGGTTGAAGCCGGGTATCACGCTCGCCCAGGCGCGCGCGGCGCTGATCCCGATGGTCAAGGCCGACCTCATCGCGCATGCGAACGCGAACGACGCGGTCGCCATCGGCGATCCGAGCGAGCCGTGGGTCGTGGAGTCCGCGGCGCGAGGACTGTCCCGCGTGCGCGCCGACTTCAGCGCGCCGCTGCTCACGTTGATGGTCGGCGTCGCGCTGCTCCTCGGCATCGTCTGCGTGAACGTCGCCAACCTGCTGCTCGCGCGCGGCATCGCGCGGCGCCGCGAGATGTCGCTGCGGCTGGCGATCGGCGCCAACCGTGGCCGGATCGTCCGCCAGCTCCTCACCGAGAGCGTGCTCCTCGCGCTCGTGAGCGGCGCCGCGGCGCTCGTCGTCGCCTGGTGGGGAAGCCGCGGTCTCGTCATGCTGGCGTCGCAGGGCAGCACGATCTCGCTCGCGCTCGGCCCCAATGCCGCCGAGCTCGCGTTCACGCTCGGACTGTCGGTGGCGTCGGTGCTCGCGTTCGGGCTCGTGCCGGCGCTGCGCGCCTCGCGCGTCGATCTCGCCACGACGATGCGCGCGACGTCGCGATCGGTCTCGCAGGGCCGCCGATTCGGCACGCTGCTGATCACGGCGCAGGTGGCGCTCTCGCTGGTCCTGCTCACGGGCGCGGCGATGCTCGCGCGGAGCCTCTCGCGGCTCCAGGCGACGGACATCGGCGTCGACCGCGATCACCTCATCGTCGCCGACTTCGACGTGCAGCGGCCCGGGTACACGCCGGAGCGCCTGGCCAACGTGGTGCACGCGCTGCGCGACGCGGCCGCTCGCGTACCGGGCGTCGCCGCGGTGACGTACTCCGAGAATGGATTGTTCACCGGCACCGAATCCGCCACCAGCATCGAAATTCCCGGGTTCACCGCGCGGACGAGCGACGACTCCTCGATCGCCTACGATCGCGTGGGCGTCGGGTTCGCGCGGAGCATCGGCGCGCGCGTGCTCGCCGGGCGCGACATCGACGCCAGCGACGAGGGGCGGCCGGGGCGCACGGCGCTCGTCAACGCGACGTTCGCGAAATTCTATTTCCCGGACAAACAAGCCGTCGGGCAGTACCTCCACATCGGCGATACCGCATCGATCCGCATCGTCGGCGTGATCGGCGACGTGCACGAGCATTCGCTCGACGCGCCGCAGGGCTATCAGGCGCGCCGCGTCTTCTTCCCATACCTGGTAACGCCGGACAGCACGCTTGGCACGCCGGAAAGCCTGCGGCTCCTCGTGCGTACGCACGGCGATCCCGCGGCGCTCGTCGAGCCCCTCCGCGCCGCGCTCGCGCCGGTCGATCGCGCGCTGCCGTTGTATCACGTCAGGCCGCTCGCCGCGCTGGTGCGCGTCTCGATCCGCGAGGAGCGGCTCGTGGCGCAGATCGCGTCCGGGCTCGCCGTCCTCGCGCTGCTGCTCGCCGCGATCGGCATGTACGGCGTGATGAACTACACGATCGCGCGGCGCACGGGCGAGATCGGGGTGCGCGTCGCGATCGGAGCGCGGCAGTCCGACATCGCGCGCATGGTCGTGCTCGACGCACTGAGGCCGGTGGCTGTCGGCGTCGTGGCCGGGCTGCCGCTGACCGTACTGGCGATGCGCGCGCTCCAGAGCAAGCTGAACGGTGTGACGCCGAGCGACTGGGAATCCGCGTCGTTCGCGGTGCTCGTGCTCGCCGCGAGCGCGATCGTGGCCGCGCTCGCTCCCGCGCGGCGCGCCACGCGCATCGATCCGATGACGGCGCTCCGCGAGGAGTAATGCACGCCGGATAGCGGCGATTCCCTCGCCGCGTATAATTGCGGTATGAGACCGCACGCGTTGGTCACTGCCGCACTCGTCGCGAGCGCGTGCGCGAACGGCGGCCCGTCCACCGACGCCGTGCACGCCGACACGAGCGCGGCGTCGTCGCCGTCAGCGAGCACGCACGACTGGACGCGCTTCGGCTGGAACGCCGCGCGCACCAGCGTGTCGACGGACCCCACGGGCATCGACTCCGCGAACGTCGGGACGATGAAGCGCCAGCAGGTGAAGCTCCCCGGCACCGTCGACGCGTCCGCGATCTATCTGCACGGCGTGTCGGTGAAGGGCGCCACGCACGACGTGCTGTTCGTCACCACGAGCTACGGCAACACCGTGGCGGTCGATGCGCACACCGGCGCCATCCTGTGGACCTTCACGCCGCCGAATGCCGGCGCGTTCACCGGGTCGTACCAGGTGACGACGTCGACGCCCGTGGCCGATCCGGACCGGCAGTACGTCTACGCCGCCGCGCCGGACGGCTTCGTCCGCAAGCTCGCCGTCGCCGACGGGAGTGCCGCGTGGGCGACGCAGATCACGCGCCTGCCCGGGCGAGAGAAGATCGCGTCGCCGCTCAACGTCGATCGCGGCCGCGTGATCGCCGTGACGGGCGGCTACATCGGCGACGAGCCGCCGTACCAGGGACACGTCGCGGTGCTCGACGCGGCGAGCGGGACGCTGCTGCACGTGTGGAATTCGCTCTGCAGCGACCGCACCGGGCTGCTCGATCCGTCGACGTGCGGGGCGAGCGACGCCGCGATCTGGGGACGCGCCGGCGCGGTCGTGGACCCGGCGACCGGCAACCTCTACGTCGCGACGGGCAACGCCCCCTGGGACGGCAAGACGAACTGGGGCGACGCGATCGTCGAGCTCGATCCGCTCGCCACGACGATGCTCGGAAATTATACACCTGCTAATACCGAAACGCTCAACGCGACCGATCAGGACCTCGGCTCCACGTCGCCCGTGCTCCTCGGCGGCACGCTCGTCGCCCAGGGCGGCAAGGACGGGCGCATCCGCCTGATCGACTGGGCGAGCATGGCTGGCACGGCGCCGCATCGGGGCGGGGAGCTATCGCTCGTCGGCACGCCGTCGGGGAACGCGATCTTCACCGCGCAGGCCGTCGCGCATCTCGATGGCGCCGCGTGGCTGTTCGCGGCGGACTTCGGCGCGACCGCGGCGTACAAGCTCGCCGGCTCACGGCTCGAGCAGGTGTGGAAGAACGGCAACGCCGGCACGAGCCCCGTGCTCGCCGGCGGGCTGCTCTTCGTGTACGATCCGGGCGGCGGGCTGCGCGTGTATCAGCCGACCACGGGAACGCAGATCGCGAAGCTCGACGCGGGCAGCGGCCACTGGAACAGCCCGATCGTGGTCGACGGAATCATCGCGCTCCCGGAGGGGGGCTACCGCGATCACGCCGCGAGCGGAGTGCTGGACATCTATCGACTGCCGTAGCCCGGCTCACCCGCCGAGCGCCCCCACCTGTCATCCCGAGCGCCCGCACGTGTCATCCCGAGCGCCCCACCTGTCATCCCGAGCGAGCGAAGCGAGTCGAGGGATCTATGCTCGTGTCGCGCATTGCCGGTTTGGTGCTCCGGTGCTTCTCACAGGTTGCCGCCGCACCCGCGAATTGGGCTCGAGGAGATTGGAACTACCAATTTGACGAATAACGGCACGGATCGAACGGAACGCTGCGCAACGCGTTCAATGCGCTCCGAGTTCGTGCAGTGTTCGCGGGTCCGGCGTGCCGCAGTGCGGCACGCCCAACCAGCATCGCAGGGCAATCGAACGCGATTCGGCGCTGAGGATTCTCAGCCGCGCGCGGCGATCACTCCCGCACCCGGACCCGGAGATAGAGCGTCCGCGGCTCGCCCGGCGAATACACGTGGCCGGCGACCAGCTCCGCGTACGCGCGATCGAACGCGTTGCGCACACCGGCGTCCACCTCGGCCTTCGCGAACGTCCAGGCCGCGCCGAGGTTCGCCAGCCCGTAGCCGGGGAGCACCACGCCCGGCTCGTCGAACGGCGAGTAGCCGAGCGACCACGTGCCGCTCGCGCGCACGCGCCACGGTGCGCCGGGGCGCGTGAGATCCACGGCCGCCTCGCCCTGCGACTTCGACGTGTTGTAGACGCGGAGCCCGTCGAGATTGGCGGGCGGCTCGTCGCCGTCTTCGGCGACCGCGACGAGACGCCGGTAGCGCGCGTCGTTGAACGTCCAGTTCGCGGAGACGGTCGCCAGGCGCGCGATCGTCGGGAGCTTCGTGTCGAGCTCGAGTCCCTGCCGGCGGCTCGCGCCGCCGTTCTCGCTCGCCAGCGTGATCGGATTGAACGTCTGCTCGTTGCTCACGTCCATGCGGAACAGCGTGGCCGACGCCGACAGGCGGCCGCGGTCGAGCTTCAATCCGCTCTCGTAGGCCCATTCCGTGATCGGCTGGAGCGCGGGATCCTCGATCACGCCGTCGCTCGAGCGGAAGCCGCGGGACACGTTGGCGAAGGCGCCGAGCGTGGGCGTGAGGTGCACGAACGCGCCAAGCTTGGGCGAGAAGACGCCGTGCGTGCCGTCGAGGGAGGCACCGCCGCCATCCGGCGCG
>DASZUN010000215.1:0-7663 GCA_035547615.1 Gemmatimonadaceae bacterium
CGGCTGCGCGATCGTGATCGGCTGCCATCCCTTGCCGGTCGAGGCCATCCTGCGGTAGCTGAGCTGCTGCGCACGCGCGAGGTCCGCGTTCGCGGCGGCGGCCGTGACGGCCGGCTTCCGCCGCGCGAAGATCTCGAACCACGTCATGTTGTACGTGTCGTACCAGTCCGTGTCGCCATTGCCGGACGCGCCCATCTGCGCGCTCATCGGGAGGAAGCCGGCCACGGGATCGTCGCCGAATCCGTTGAAGCGCGGCGGCATCACGCCGATGACCGTGTACCGGGCCGGCCCGATGTCGATGCGCTGGCCGATCGGATTGCGGCCGCCGAACTCCGTTTGCCAGAACCCATACGACAGCACGACGACGCGCGACCCCTTGGGCGGCATGTCTTCCGCCGCCGTGAAGAAGCGGCCGAGCACCGGCTTCGCGTCGAACATCTTCCAGAAGTCCGCGCCGGTGATGCCGAACTTCAGTTCCTTGGTCTGTGTGCCCTCGCCGACCGCCAGTTGATTGACGGTGTACGGCGTGATCGCGTCGAACGCGTGCGTGTTCGCGCGAACGTCGAGGTAGCGGCGGTATCCCGTGTACGAATTCGCGCTGCGCTTTCCGCGAAACGTCTCCTGGAAGTACACCCGCCCGGTCCGTGCGGGTGCCGCGAGATAGGCTGGGGGGCGGAAGAGCAGCTGGTCGACGATGCGGAACATCGCCGCATTCGCGCCGATGCCGAGTCCGAGCGTGAGCACCACGGCGGCGGCGAAGCCCGGCGTGCGCCGGATGCCGCGCAGGGCGTACCGCAGGTCCTGGGCGAACGCGCTCCACCGCTCGGCGCGCCGCTCCTGCCCGACGCGCGCGCGGTCGATGTCGGCCAGCCGTTCGCGCGTGCGCTGCACGTCGCCGAACCGGCGCTCGGCTTCGCGGCGCGCTTCGTCGGCGGAGAGGCCCGAGCTCATGAGATCGCGCATCGCCATGTCGAAGTGGAAGCGCAGCTCCTCGTCGACGGCGCGGGCCACACCCGCGCCGTCGCGCTCGACGCGCATGAACCGCCGGAGTCCGGGAAATCGAGCCATGAGGTCCTCACGCCGTTTCGAGAACTTTGAAGACTGCGCTCGCGTACTCGGCCCAGACGGCAGCCTTGGACCGGAGCTGCTTCCGGCCCTGCGCGGTCAACTGGTAGTACTTGGCGCGTCGATTGTTCTCGGAGACGCCCCACTCGGCCTCGAGCCAGCCGCGCTTCTCCATGCGGTGGAGCGCGGTGTAGAGCGCGCCCTCCTCGATCTGCAGGCGGTCGTCCGTGGTCTCGCGGATCCACGACGCCACGGCGTAGCCGTGGCGCGGACCCCACGTGAGCGTCTTGAGGATGAGCAGGTCGAGTGTGCCCTGGAGCAGTTCGAGATCGGCGGGTTGCACATCGTTCCCCTGAATGGTTGAGGGGAACAATAGCACCCGGGGCGCGAGATTGTCCAGCACCGGAGGCGCGGCCGCCCAGCGCCTTGCTTCCACACGCCAGTATCCGGCACCGCGCCATGCCCGAGCTTCCCGACATCACGATCTACATCGAAGCGCTGCGCGCGCGCGTCGTCGGGCAGCCGATCGAGGACGTGCGCATCAACACGCCATTCCTGCTCCGCACGGTCGACCCGCCGCTGTCGTCGCTCGTCGGCTGGCGCGTGCGCGCCGTCGAGCGGCTTGGCAAGCGCATCGTGGTCGCGCTCGACGACGAGCTCTTCCTCGTGCTGCACCTGATGATCGCCGGGCGCCTGCACTGGAAACCACGCGGCGCAACGTCCGGCGCACGCTCCGCGCTCGCCGCGTTCGACTTTCCGAACGGCACGCTCACGTTGACCGAGGCCGGCAGCAAGCGCCGCGCGTCGCTGCATCTCGTGCGCGGCGACGCATCACTGGCGGCATTCGAGCGCGGTGGCCTGGAAGTGCTCGATGCGCGCCGGGACGAGTTCGCCCGCCGACTCCGCGCGGAGAATCATACGATCAAGCGATCGCTCACCGATCCGCGGCTCTTCAGCGGAATCGGCAACGCGTACTCCGACGAGATTCTGCACCGCGCGCGCCTCTCGCCCGTGAAGCTGACGAGCCGCCTGACCGAGGAGGAGATCGCGCGCCTCTTCGACGCGACGCGCACGACGCTGATCGAGTGGACCGACCGGCTCCGCGACGAATTCGCCGGCGGCTTTCCGGAGAAGGTCACCGCCTTCCGCGAGGGGATGGCCGTCCATGGCCGGTACGGCCAGCCGTGTCCCGTGTGCGGCGCTCCGGTGCAGCGCATCCGCCATGCGGACAACGAGACCAACTACTGCGCCAACTGTCAGACCGACGGCCGCCTGCTCGCCGATCGCGCGCTTTCGAGATTGCTCAAGGAGGACTGGCCGCGGAGTCTCGACGAGATGGACGAGCTCAAGGCGCGGTGATCAGGCCGCCGTCAGAATCTCGGCGCCGCCTTCCCGGATCACGATCGTGTGCTCGTGGTGCGCGGCGAGGCAGCCCGTCACCGTGCGCACGGTCCAGCCGTCGTCGTCCTCGACGAGCGGCGTCGGTGATTCGCTGATGATCGGCTCGAGCGCGATCACCAGACCGTCCACGAGCCGGCCCGGCGTGAACGGACTGTAGAAATTCGGCACCGACGGCTTCTCGTGCAGCCCGCGCCCCACGCCGTGCCCGCACATGTCGCGCACCACGGCGTGTCCCCAGCGCTCGACTTCCGCCTCCACCGCGCGCCCGATCTCGGAGACACGGACGCCGGGCTGCGCCGCCGCGAGCCCACACGCGAACGCCGCCTTCGCGCACTCGACGAGCGAGATGGCGCGCGGGCTTTGCGGTGCGAGCACGATCGTGATCGCCGAGTCGGCGATGTAGCCGTCGAGCTCCGCGGTGACGTCGAGCTTGATCACGTCGCCGGCCTTCAGCGTTCGCGGCCCCGGCACGCCGTGCACGATCTCGTCGTTCACGCTGATGCAGTTGAATCCGGGAAAATCGTACGTGAGCTGCGGCGCCGAGCGCGCGCCGTGTCTGCGCAGGAACGCCGCGCCGACGTCGTCGAGCTGCTCCGTCGTCATGCCCGGCCGCGCGGCGTCGCGCATCTCGCGAAGGGCGCGCGCCACGAGCTTGCCCACGGCGCGCATTCCCTCGAGGTCACTCTTCGATTCGATCGTCATCACGCCTCACAACGCCATCGTCCCATCGCACACGATCACCGAGCGGCCGCCCACGCGCGCGGCGGTGACGACGCCGGCGCGCTTGTCGGCCTCGATCTCGAGAATGCTCGGCCGGCCCATCTCGAAGCCCTGCTCGACCACCCAGCGCAGCGTGCCGTCGGCGCGCGCGTCGCGCCACGCGAGATAACCCGCCAGCGCCACGCACGCGCTGCCCGTCGCCGGATCTTCGGGTACGCCGATCCCCGGCGCGAACATCCTGGCGCGAACATCGTGCCCCGCGTGTTCGGCCTCCATCGCGAACACGAATACCATGTCGGCGACGTAGCCCTTCAGCGCGCGTTCCCACCGATCCAGGTTGATGCGCGCCTTCGCCACCGCCGCGCGATCGCGCACCGGCACGAAGAGGAACGGCGTGCCGCACGACACGGCTTCCGGCTTCATCGCGCCGTCGAGCACCTCGTTCGGCTCGAGCGAGAGCACGCCCGCGAGCTCGGCGGCGCTCGGCGGCGGCGGTCCGGCTTCGGGGAGTTTCGCCACGCTGAGCTGCGCGAACTCCGGCTTCCCGCCCGTGGCGCGAATCGTGACGGGCACCGGACCCACGCCTTCCTCGAACACGATCGACGTGACGTCGCCGGTGAGCGGGACGATGCCGAGGGTCGCGAGCACGTGTGCGGTGCCGACCGTTGGGTGTCCGGCGAATTGCAGCTCGCCGCCCGGCGTGAAGATGCGTACGCGCGCCGTATGGCTCGGGTCGGCAGGCGGAAGCACGAAAGTCGTCTCGGAGTAGTTGAACTCTCGTGCGATCTGTGGCATTAGCTCAGGAGGAATTTCCCGAGCATCAGGAAAGACGGCGAGCTGATTGCCGCCGAAGCGGCGATCGGTGAACACGTCGGCGGTGAGATAGCGTGCGTTCATGTAGGGAAAATGTAGTGGCCCGTTCGTCACGGAACCGTCTCTGTCGCTCGCGTGTCTCAACCCTGATGGCGACGCGGTCGTAGTCTACACATGGCCCACTGGCTCGAAGGAATCTTCGCGTTCCTCTTCAAGTACCGGCCGGCGGAGTATGCACAGGGGAAATTCGCGTTCGGCGTCCCCGGCTCCGTGATGCTGTTGCTTGCCGCCGCGGCGTTGATCGGCATCCCGGCGGTGCTGAGCTACGGGACCGTGCGCGGCAAGAGCTCGCGGCGCGATCGCTGGATCCTCGGCTCTCTGCGCGCGGCGTGCCTCCTGGTGTTGATCGTTTGTTTGTTCCGACCGATGCTGCTCCTCTCGGCGGCGGTGCCGCAGCGCAATTACGTCGGCGTGCTCGTCGACGATTCGCGCAGCATGCGGATCGCCGATCGTGACGCCAAGCCGCGCAGCGACTGGGTCGCGCACGCGCTCGGTGGGCCCGACAGCAGCGTGCTCCAGGCGCTTCGGAAGAAGTTCACCGTGCGCCTGTTCCGATTCTCCTCGTCCGCGCAGCGCATCGACAGCGTCGCCGATCTGCACTACGCCGACAACGAAACGCACATCGCCGACGCGATCGAGCAGGCGCGCCAGGAGCTGGACGCGGTGCCGCTCTCCGGACTCGTCGTGGTGAGCGACGGCGCCGACAACGCACGCGTGCCGATCACCGACGAGCTGCTCTCGCTGCGTGCGCATTCGGTCCCGATCTTCACCGTCGGCCTCGGCGCCGAGCGATTCGCCAAGGACGTCGAGATCCAGCGCGTCGACGCCGCGCACTCGGTGCTCGAGGGGAGCGCGATCGTCGCGGATCTCATGGTCCGGCAGCGCGGCTACGCCGGCGCGCGGGTGCCGCTCGTCGTGGAGGACAGCGGCCAGATCGTCGCGCAGGACACGATCACCCTGCCGGCCGACGGCGACGTGGCGCCGGTACGCGTCGCCGTCGCGGCCAATCACGCCGGCGCACGCACGTTCACGTTCCGCATTCCGGTGCAGCCGGGAGAGCAGGTCGCCGAGAACAACGCGCAGCAGACGCTCGTCGACGTTCGCGGCGGCCGCGAGAAGATTCTCTACGTGGAAGGCGAGCCGCGCTACGAGACCCGCTTCATCCGCGCCGCCGTCGCGGCGGATTCCAACATCCAGCTCGTGTCGCTGATCCGCACGGCGGACAAGAAATTCCTTCGGCTCGACATCGACAGCGCGGGCGATCTCGCCGGGGGATTCCCGACGTCGCGCGCCGATCTGTTCCGCTATCGCGCGATCATTCTCGGGAGCATCGAGGCGAGCTTCTTCACGCACGATCAGCTCGCGATGCTGGCCGACTTCGTGAGCGTGCGCGGCGGCGGTCTGCTGACGCTCGGCGGCCGCCGTGCATTCGCCGAGGGCGGCTACGCGGGCACGCGGCTCGCCGACGTGATGCCGGTGATCGTGAGCGGTCCGGCGGTGGCCGACTCGCTCACGTTCTTCGCCGATCTGAAGGTCGCGCTCACGCCGGAGGGCGCAAGCAGCGCCGTCGCACAGATCGCGCCGACGCCGAATGCCTCGATGGCGAGGTGGAGTGCGCTGCCGACCGTGACGACGGTGAATCGCATTCGCGCGATCAAGCCGGGTGCGATCACGCTCGTGAGCGGAACCACGCCTCCAGGCGGCCGTGCGGGAGATCCGGGCATGCCGCTCCGTTCGTACGATCAACCGGTCCTGGTATACCAGCATTACGGTCGCGGACTCTCGGTCGCGTTCCCGATCCAGGATTCGTGGAACTGGCAGATGGATCCCAACTCGCCGCCGAACGACGACAGCTACACGCGCTTCTGGCGGCAGTTGACGCGCTGGCTCACGAGCGACGTGCCGGGCCAGGTCGTGGTGTCGCTACCCACGGACCAGGCGAACCCGAGCACGCCCGTCTCGCTGCGCGCCTCGGTCTCCGACAGCATCTTCATTCCGCGCAACGACGCCAAGGTCGTCGCGCACATCGCGAGCGATGGCGGCGTGGCGCGCGACGTGCCGCTCGACTGGGCGATCGACCGCGATGGCGAGTATCGGGGGACGTTCACGCCCGACGCGCCGGGCAACTACACGATCCGCGTCGACGCGTCGCTTCCCGGGAAGCCGGTGCTGAGCGACACGAGCTTCGTCCGCGTCGCGCCGCTCAACACGGAGTTCGTGGACGCCGAGATGCGCGCGCCGCTGCTCGAGCGCATCGCGAACGAAACGGGCGGCACGTTCTACACGCCGGCCACGGTGTCGCACCTGGCCGACGACGTGGCGCTGAGCAAGCACGGCATCACGGTCGTGAACCAGATGGACCTCTGGGACATGCCGGCGGTGCTGCTGCTGCTGTTCGCGCTCGTGAGCGGCGAATGGGCCTATCGCAAGGCGCGGGGGCTCGCGTGACGCGCGCGCTTCTCGCTCGGCTCGGTGCCCTGGCGGCGTCGGCGCTGCTCGCCGCGGCGCCGCTCGGCGCGCAGACGCATCTGATCATCGTCAGCGGCCTGGGCGGCGAGCCCAAGTACAGCCAGTCGTTCGCCCAGCTCTCCGCGGAGCTCGCCCAGGCGGCGCATAAGCGTTTTGGTATTCCAGATTCATTAATCACCTGGCTCGGCGAGGACAGCGCGTCGGTGTTGCCGTACTTTCGCGGGCAGTCCACGCGCGCGAACGTGGAATCGGCGATCGAGCGCGAGGCGCACCGGGCGGCTCCGGGCGATCAGATTGCGATCGTGCTGATCGGCCACGGGAGTGGCGAGCGCGAGGACACGAAGGTCAGTCTCCCCGGGCCGGATCTCACCGCCGCGGATTTCGCGCGGCTGCTCGCGGAATTCCCGACGCAGAAGGTCGCGTTCCTCGACCTGACGAGCGCGAGCGGCGACGTGCTGCCGATCCTCGCCGCGCCGAACCGCGTGATCGTCACGGCGACCAAGAGCGCGTTCGAGCGCAACGAGTCCGAGTTCGCGCGGTTCTTCGTGGCCGCGCTCACGAAGGACGGCGCCGATACGGACAAGGACGGTCGGGTCTCGCTGCTCGAGGCGTTCCAGTACGCGGTGGTCGAGACGAAGCGTGTGTACGACGACGACTCCAAGCTCCAGACCGAGCACGCGCAACTCGACGACGCCGGCGCCAAGCAGGGCACCGACGCGCCCGACGGCCGCACGGGCGAAGGACTCCTCGCGCGCCGCTTCTTCCTCGACGACCGCTTCGTCTCGCAGGCCGGAGCCAACGATCCCGCGCTCGCGCAGCTCTACAAGGACAAGTTCGCGCTCGAGGAGCAGGTCGATCAGCTCATCGCCAGGAAATCGACGATGCAAGCCGACGCGTACGACGACGCGCTCGAGGCGGTCCTCGTGCAGCTCGCACGGAAAGCGAAGGCGATCCGGGCGATCGAGGGAGGCGCGAAATGATCGCGTTCATTCCGAGCGAGCGCAGTGCCGCAGCGTGTCATCCCGAGCGAGCGAGCGCAGCGAGCGAGTCGAGGGATCTGGGCTCGTTGGGCACCGACGCGCCACGCGCCCGGATTCCTCGACTCCGCCGCTTCGCGGCTTCGCTCGGAATGACA
>DASZUN010000216.1:0-42313 GCA_035547615.1 Gemmatimonadaceae bacterium
ACTTCACGCAGAGCGCCCCCCCGTCATCCCGAGCGAAGCGAGGGATCTTCTCACCCGGCCGAGATCTCGACCACTACAGCAGAATCCTCGCTTCGCTCGGAATGACAAGCGCCTGTGCGGACGCCAACGATCACTCAAATAAAAGAGCGGACGCGCAACGCGCGTCCGCTCTCGTTTTTCCCCGAAGCTGCTAGCTTGCGAACCAGCTTACATCGACGAGCCCGACCACCGCTCTCTCAGTCGCCGCGCCGTGTCCGGGCTGACGATCCGAATGATGAAGTAGATCACGAGCCCGATCAGCGCGACCTTGAACGCGAGCACGGCCAGCCACCAGAACAGGTGGAGCGCAAAGCCGAAAATGCCGAAGACGAGCTGCAGCGCGAAGAGCCCGAGCACTGCGAACAGTCCGATGGTGAAGATGGTGCGGAGCATACGGGGAATCTCCCGAAAGTCTGAGGTCCTTCTATCCGTTCATCCGTACGGCGGGCGGGCAACGGCGGTTTCAGCTCTGAACACCGCCCCGCCCGCCGGAGCTCACGATGATTGACGCGCCCACCGGCCGGAGCGCTGCGGCCTCGACCGACGTCCTAGTAATCGGCGACGGTGTGATCGGTCTGTCAATCGCCGTGGCGCTCGCGCGAGCCGGCGTTGCTTGCGTCGTGGCTGGCGGCTCCCGGCCGGGGGCCGCCTCGATGACCGCCGGCGGGCTCCTCGCGCCGTCGGTGGGCCGCGTCGCGGCTCCCGCGCAGGCATTCTACGACGCGAGCCTGGCGCTCTACCCTGCGTTCGTGGACTCGCTGCGCGAGTTCGATCCCGAGCTGCGGATGATCGAGGGACTGCTCGTGGTTCGCGCCGCGCAAGCCGCCGCGGTCGACCCCACCGCGCGCGAGCTGGCGCCGGCCCAAGCCGCCGCACTCGAGCCGGCGCTCGTCGCGCCGCACGGCGCCGCCTTCTACGCCGGTGATGGCGCGGTCGACAACGAACGGCTCACCCGCGCAGCGCGAGCCGCCGCGGTTGCGCTGCTCGGTCCGGCACGCGTGCTCGCGGACGATGTCGCGCGCGTCGAACCGGGACCGCACGGCGTCGCGGTGACCACTGCGAGCGGCGCGCGCATCGAAGCCGGAACGGTCGTGCTCGCCGCCGGCGCGTGGGTGTCGCACATCGCCGGTCTGCCGCGCGCGATTCCCGTTGAACCCGTGAAGGGGCAGATGATCGCACTGGCGAGCGCACCGCTCCACCACGCCGTGATCGGGAACGGCGTGTACGTGGTGCCGCGCGGCGGCGAAACGCTCGTCGGATCCACCCTCGAGCGCACCGGGTTCGACACATCCACGGACACCGCCACCGCCGACCGGCTGCACGCTGCCGCTGCCGTGCTCTGCCCCACCCTCGGCGACGCGCCCCGATCGCGAGCGTGGGCGGGGCTCAGGCCCGGCACGCCGGACATGCTGCCGATCATCGGCCGCGATCCGGAGTTTCCGAGCGTCGTCTACGCCTGCGGCCATTCGAAGAACGGCATACTCCTCGCGCCCGCGACCGCCGCCGCCGTCGCGGCGATGATCGGCGGCCACGACAGCGGGCTGGACCTGGCGCCGTTCGCCATCGAGCGGTTCTCGAGCAATTAGTAGCAATACGGTACTAACCGGTTACTCGACATATGAGCAGTTACCGAACGCTTCCGAGCGCTTTTCGACAGGGCTAGATTACGCCTGCTGAACGACTTCCGCTTTCGCCTCCCCGCTGTCTCGGGGGTCTCGGGAGCGCCCCGCGCGACATCATTTCGCCGTGAGACTCATGGGCGAGACCCTATATCAGATCACCGGCCGGCACCGCGTCCAGCCGCTCCCCGAGCGGAAGCCCTCGTGGCTCAAAGTCAAGGCGCCTGGCAGCCCGCAGTACCTGAATCTGAAACAGTTGATGCGCCAGCTCGACCTGCACACGGTCTGCGAGGAGGCGCATTGCCCCAACGTCGGCGAGTGCTGGGAGCACGGCACCGCGACGTTCATGATCCTGGGCGACGTCTGCACGCGGAATTGCGCCTACTGCGCCGTCGCGCACGGCAAGCCGCCCAAGTACGACATCGAGGAGCCGTCGCGCGTCGCCGAGGCAATCGGACAGATGAATCTCCGCCACGCGGTGATCACGTCCGTCGACCGCGACGACCTGCCCGACTACGGCGCGTACATCTTCGCCGAAACGATCCGGCAGATCAAACAGCGCCTGCCGGACTGCTCGGTCGAGGTGCTCGTCCCCGACTTCCAGGGAGACGAGGATGCGATCCGCACCGTCCTCGAGGCCGGGCCCGACATCTACAACCACAACACCGAAACCGTCCCGCGCCTGTACAAGCGCTGCCGCCCCGGCGGCCGCTACGAGCGCGTGATGAACATCTTCCGCACGGCCAAGCGCATCGCCCCGCACATCCCGACCAAGACGGGCATGATCCTCGGGATGGGTGAGACGCTCGAGGAAGTCGAGCTCGTGATGCGCGACCTGCGTGCGGTCGACGTGGACATTCTCACGCTCGGCCAGTATCTCCGCCCGTCGGACTCGCACATCCCGCTCGATCGGTACGTGACGCCCGAGGAGTTCCGGCGCATGTACGAGATCGGCATGGCGATGGGATTCAGGCACGTCGAGTCGGCGCCGCTCGTGCGCTCCAGCTATCACGCCTGGCAGCAGGTCCAGGCGGCTGGCGTGTGAGCATTCGCGAAACGCGGGGGTAGCGATCGACGAACGATGCCGGTCGCCCGCCCCGCGTTGCAATTTCTCATATTCATATGGCCAAGAAGAAACCCGAACAGACAAAAAGCTCCGACGCTGAACTAAATCGCGAGCTGCTGCATTCGATGGTGCTCCAGCGCCGGTTCGAGGAGCGATGCGCCGAGGCGTACGCGCTCGGAAAGATCGGCGGCTTCTGCCACCTCTACATCGGCCAGGAAGCGGTCAGCACCGGCTCGATGTCCGTGCTGCGCCCCGATGACTACGTGATCACCACGTACCGCGACCACGGCCAGGCGCTCGCCCGCGGCATGAATCCGCGCGCCGTGATGGCCGAGCTGTTCGGCCGCGTCGACGGCTGCGCGCACGGCAAGGGCGGCTCGATGCACATGTTCGACAAGAGCCTGAACTTCCTCGGCGGCCACGGCATCGTCGGCGCGCACGTGCCGCTCGCGACCGGCGTGGGCTTCGCGATCAAGTACCGCGGCGGCGATCAGGTCTGCGTCTGCTTCATGGGCGAGTCCGTGGTGAACACGGGCGCGTTCCACGAGGCGCTCAACATGGCTGGCCTGTGGAAGCTGCCGGTCGTGTATGTGATCGAGAATAACAGATATGGCATGGGCACCGCGCTCGAGCGCGCGTCGGCCATCCACGACATCTACGAGCGCGGCGCATCGTACAACATTCCGCGCGCGGTGTGCGACGGGCAGGACGTGTTCGCGGTGCGCGCCGCCATGCAGGAGTGCGTCGACCGTGCGCGCACCGAGTCGCTTCCGACGCTGCTCGAGGTGCGCACCTACCGCTTCATGGGCCACTCGATGTCGGACGCGGTGAGCGGCACGTACCGCTCCAAGGCCGAGCTCGACGAGTACATGAAGCGCGACCCGATCATGCTCCTCCGCATGCACATGCAGGAGCAGAACGAGCTCACGGATGACGACCTCCACACGCTCGACGACGAGATCAAGGCCACGGTGCAGGACGCCTGGGACTTCGCCGACGCGAGCCCGGAGCCTCCGCTCGAGGCGCTTTACGAAAACGTGCTCGTCGACACGACGAGCGATGCGACCGCGGAAGCCGTCGCGGCGGATTGATTCGTCCGTGGTCGCTGGTCGTAGTCCGTGGGAACGACCCGACGGGCACGACGGACCACAGACCACGGACTACGGACCACAGACTAGGATATGCCAGTAATCACCTACCGAGACGCCCTCAACCAGGCGCTGCGCGAAGAGATGCAGCGCGACGACCGCGTCTTCCTCATGGGCGAGGAAGTCGCCGTCTACCAGGGCGCATATAAAGTTTCGAAAGGCCTGCTCCAGGAATTCGGCGAGATGCGCGTCGTCGACACGCCGATCACGGAGCTCGGCTTCGCCGGCGTCGGCGTCGGCGCGGCGATGGTCGGCCTGCGGCCGATCATCGAGTTCATGACGTGGAACTTCGCCGTGCTCGCCCTCGACCAGGTGCTCAACTCCGCCGCCAAGCTGCTGTACATGTCGGGCGGCCAGTTCAACATCCCGATCGTGTTCCGCGGCCCCAACGGCGCGGCGCTCCAGCTCTCGGCGCAGCACTCGCAGGCGTTCGAGTCGTGGCTCGCGCACATCCCCGGCCTCAAGGTCGTCACGCCGGGCACACCGTACGACGCGAAGGGGCTGCTCAAGGCCGCGATTCGCGACGACAACCCGGTGTGCTTCCTCGAGGGCGAGATGCTGTACAACACCAAGGGCGACGTGCCCGAGGAAGAGTACGTCATCCCGATCGGCCAGGCCGATCTCAAGCGCGAGGGCGAGGACTGCACGATCGTCACCAACGGCAAGATGGTGCTCGTCGCGATGCAGGCCGCGGATCAGCTCGCGAAGGACGGCATCCACGTCGACGTCGTCGATCTGCGCACCGTGCGGCCCATGGACGTGGACGCGATCAAGGCCTCGGTCGAGAAGACCAATCGCTGCGTCGTGCTCGAGGAAGGCTGGGAGCTCGCCGGCATCGGCGCGCAGGTGGTCGATTACGTGCAGCGTGACTGCTTCGACCTGCTCGACGCACCGGTCGTGCGCGTGCACCAGGCCGACGTCCCCATGCCGTACGCCAAGAACCTGGAGCGCGCCGCCAAGCCCGACGCCGCGAAGACGATCGCGGCGGTGCGCAAAGTCATGTACCTGGACTGATATGGCCACCAAAGTCTTCATGGAGGCGCTCTCCCCCACGATGGAAGAGGGGCGCCTCGTCAAGTGGAACAAGAACGAAGGCGACGCCGTGAAGAGCGGCGAGCCGCTCGCCGAAGTCGAGACCGACAAGGCGATCATGGAGCTCGTCGCGCGCGGCGACGGCGTGCTGCGCAAGCGGCTCGTCGGCGAGAACGAGTCGCGCCCCGTGGGCGCGCTGGTCGGCATCATCGCGGCGCCCGATGAGAACATCGACGCGCTGCTGAGCGAGGCCGGCGGCGCCGCCAAGCCGCCCGCCGAAGTCGTCGCCAAGACCCAGGAGAGCGCCGGCGCGAACGCGGTGCCGGAGCGCCCCGCGCAGTCGCAGGGCGAGGCCTCCACGCCGCCGCAGCAGAAGACGCCCGCCGGGCCGCCGGCGATCGCCGCGCAGGGCCAGCCCTCGCCCGTGAGCGGGAACGGCGGCCAGGTGCGATCGTCGCCGCTCGCGCGTCGCATGGCGTCGGACCGCGGGCTCGACCTTTCGCAAGTACGCGGCTCCGGCCCGGGCGGCCGGATCATCAAGCGCGACATCGAGTCGGCGGCCACGGCCGCTCCCGCCGCCGCACAGCCGTCGGCGCGCGTTGCGCGCTCCGGCGCCGACTACGAGGACGTCGCGCTCACGCAGATCCGCAAGACGATCGCGAAGCGCCTGTCCGAGTCGATCGGCCCGATCCCGACGTTCTATCTCACCGCGGAATACGACCTCACGCGCGTGACCGAGATGCGCGCCGCGATGGCCGAGATGGGGGGCGAGTTCAAGGTGTCGGTGAACGACGTGCTGATGAAGGCCGTCGCCACCGCGCTGTCGCAGCACCCCGAAGTCAACGCGCACTGGCTCGGCGACAAGATCCGCTATCACAACCGCGTGCACCTCGGCATGGCCGTCGCCACGCCGGACGGGCTGATCGTGCCGGTGATCTTCGACGCGGATCAGAAGCGCATGAGCGAGATCTCGCGCGAGGCGAAGGAGCTGGCCAAGCGCGCGCGGGAGAGAAAGCTCAAGCCCGAGGAGTACACGGGCTCGACGTTCTCGATCTCCAACCTCGGCATGTTCGGCATCGACCAGTTCACGGCGATCATCAACCCGCCGGAAGTGGCGATCCTCGCGATCGGCGCCGCGCAGGACGTCGTGGTGCCCGCGGGCGACGGTGCGACCAGGGTCGAGAAGCGCGTGCGCGTGACCATGAGCTGCGATCACCGCGCAGTCGACGGCGCCGTCGGCGCGGCGTTCCTGCAGACGCTCCGGCGGCTGATCGAGAATCCGCTGATGCTGGTGTACTAAGGCTTCTTGTGGGGGTCGCGCATCCACAGCGCGATCACCCCACAGATGCCGCGGTTGCCGCGATCGAATTCCGGCGGAATCTCCGAGATGCCGACGTACACTTCCGCCGCCTCGATGTCGTCGGCGTCGAAGTCGTCGATCTGGCCGCCGTACGGCATGCCCTGCACGTACATCGTCGGCACGCACGCTCTCGGGGACGTGCGGGTGAACACGACGACGGTTCCCCCGCTCCGGTTCTGCGTGACGCGGACGCCGGCGATGGTGCGCAGAATGTCGGACCCGGTCCGGTCGTTCTGTGCCACGATCTGGGCCCGCGTGATGAACGTGCCCCGGCGCTGCGCGCGCCGCTCGTTGAACTGGTCCAGCCAGTGCGACGCCGTGGCGGTGTCGGCGACGTGGACGGGGTCGAGCGCCTGGATCGACGCGGTGAGCGGGAAGTTGGCTCGCGAGATGCGCCCTGCCTTGAGCACCGCGCTGAACGTCGCCGCCTGGTAGCCGATGCGCCGCACGGCGAAGATGTTGGAGCCGGGCGGCACGCCGGTGAGCCGGAACGCGCCGGAATCGTTCGTGATCGCCCGGATGCGCGCATTGTGAAGCAGCGAGATCTCGGCGCCGGGGATCACGGCGCCGGCGCTGTCGATCACGCGGCCGATCAGCGTCGCGGGTGTCGTGTCGCGGCGCGCCGAATCGGGTTGCTGCGCCGCGGCGCTCGTGAAGCACAGCGCGACCGGCGCGGCGACGACGAGCAGCGAGGCGAGCACTGCACGCGGAATGCGCATGACGGTCCTACCTTACGGACGGGGTCTGGATCCGGCAAGACTGACACGGGCGGCATAGCGGCGCCCTTCAGAAACCCGATATCTTTTCTCGTTGTTCGCGTTCGACTCGATCGCAATTCCTGAACATTTCGCAAATATCCGTTTATGGCCTCCTTCGACGTGATCTTCATCGGCGGCGGACCCGCCGGCTACGTTGGCGCGATCCGCTGCGCGCAGCTCGGTCTCAACACCGCCGTGGTCGAACGCGAAGCGCTCGGCGGCACCTGCGTGATCTGGGGCTGCATTCCCGCCAAGGCGCTCCTCGAATCGGCGTCGATCGCCAACCGCGTCAAGCATGCGGCGGACTTCGGCATCACCGTCGGTGAGGTGAAGACCGACTACGGCGTGGCGATGAAGCGCTCGCGCGCCGTGAGCACGCAGAACTCCAAGGGCGTGGAGTTCCTGTTCAAGAAGAACAAGATCACGTACATCAAGGGTACGGCGAAGCTCTCCGGCAAGAACGCCGTCACGGTGAAGACGGCGGACGGCAAGGAGGAGAAGCACGACGCGAAGAAGGCGGTCGTGATCTCCACCGGGTCGCGCGTCCGCGGGCTGCCGCAGGCGGGGCTCGAGCTCAACAAGACGACGGTGATCTCGTCCGACGAAGCGCTCGTGCTGGAGAAGGCGCCCAAGTCGATCGTGATCGTGGGCGCGGGCGCGGTGGGCTGCGAGTTCGCCGACGTATTCAACGCGTTCGGCTCGCAGGTCACGCTCGTCGACGTCATGCCGAACGTGCTGCCGCTCGAGGACCTGGACTGCTCCAAGGAAGTGGAGCGCTCGTTCAAGAAGCGCGGCATCACGATCGTGACCGGCGCCAAGATCTCGAACGTGAAGGTCGCGAAGAGCTCCGTGTCGATGACGCTCGAGGCGGGCGGCGAGAAGAAGGACATCACCGCCGACGTCGTGCTCGTCGCGGCCGGACGCGCACCGAACGTGGAAGACGTCGGCCTCAAGGAAGCCGGCGTACAGCTCACCGAGCGCGGCTTCATCAAGATCAACGACAAGATGGAGACGTCGGTCAAGGGCGTCTACGCGATCGGCGACGTCGCCGGCCCGCCGATGCTCGCGCACAAGGGCGAGCGCGAGGGCATCGTCCTCGCCGAGCTGCTCGCGGGCAAGAGCACGCACGGCATGGACTACGGCAACATCCCCAACGCGACGTACTGCCATCCGGAGGTCGCGTCGATCGGGATGACCGAGCAGCAGTGCAAGGACAAGAAGCTCGATTACAAAGTTGGAAAGTTCCCTTTCTCCGCGAACGGCCGCGCGCGCACGGCGGGTGAGACCGAGGGCTTCGTGAAGATCATCCGCGACGCGAAGTACGGGGAGATCCTCGGCGCGCACATCGTCGGCCCGCACGCCACGGAGCTGATCCACGAGCTCGTGGTCGCGCGCACGAACGAGTTCACCGTCGAGGAAGTGGATCTCGCCATTCACGCGCACCCCACGCTGTCCGAGGCGATCGCCGAAGCGGCGCTCGATTCGCTGGGGAAGATGATACATGCGTGAGGGGCTGGACCGTGGACGAACCGGCAATCCGCCGCGCTGAACTCTGGATCGAGCGCCTCGGCCTCGTCCCCTACGCCCAGGCGCTCGATCTGCAGCGGGACGCGGCGAGGCGGCGGATCAGCGGGGACATTCCTGAGGATTTGCTCATCCTCGTCGAGCATCCGCCGGTCGTGACCCTCGGGCGCTCGGCGAAGGAACAGCATCTGCTGGCTTCGCCCGATCTGCTGGCCGCGCGCGGCGTGGAGCTGTTCGAGGTCGAGCGTGGCGGCGACGTCACGTTCCACGGTCCCGGGCAGCTCGTCGGCTACCCGATCATCGATCTCAAGCGCCACAGGCGCGACCTGCACTGGTATCTGCGCCAGGTCGAGGAGGCGCTCATCGTCGCGATGGGCGAGATCGGCATCGCCTGCGAGCGGAACGCGGGCTACACGGGCGTCTGGACGCAGGGACGCAAGATCGCGTCGATCGGCGTGCACGCGCGCGACTGGGTCACCTGGCATGGCTTCGCGCTCAACGTCACGACCGATCTCTCCTACTTCGACCTCATGGTTCCTTGTGGGATCCAATCGGTCACAATGACATCGGTCGCTCGTGAGCTGGGCGACGCGGCGCCAAGCTTCGAGCGCGTTGCTGACGGAGTGGCGGCGGCATTCGGTCGCGTGTTCGATCTCGAGCCGATCGCGGTGAGCGGCGTCGCGCTGTCTCAGCAGTCGCACGCAGCGGGCTCCTGAAGCCCCGTGGAGTGTAGAATTCGCTACTTTTAGCGTGGCCGCGCGGGGCGTCCGCGAGGGCCGTATACAGGCACGGGAGATTGAATGAACGACTTTTCCGTCAGACGTGGGATCGTAGTGGCGGCGGGCCTCGGCGCGGCGATCGCGCTGGCGGCGTGCACGGACAAGCGCGTGAAGGAGCTGGACACCGGCATCTCGCGCGACTCCGCGGTAACCGTGATCGCGCCGGGTGCGAAGACGCGCGATTCCTTCCCCAACGTCTACAAGCGCGAGCGGTACCTGATCGCGGGCAAGAACTACGAGGTGCTCTACTTCACGTCGAACGACGAGAAGGAGGGCAAGGACACCGTGAAGGCGAAGAAGCTGACGCCGCTGGTGTTCGTCGACAACAAGCTCGTGGGCAAGGGCTGGGAGTATTGGGACAGCGTGTCGACGGCGAACCACATCCCGCTGCAGCCGCACGACAAGTAGCGATCAGAGTTTGGACATAGCAGTGAAACGCGGGGCATCCGAGCGATCGGATGCCCCGCGTTTTTTCGTGCGGATTGAACGGGCTGGAAACTGAAAGGGCCCTGCCTTTCGGCAGAGCCCAGTCAGTGTTGTTGCTACCCTATCAACCCAGGATTACGGGTTGGTCAGGGTGATGACGCCGGTGCTCGTGTTGGTCGAGAGCGCGTTGCCTGCTGCGTCCTGACCAACCGCGCGGAACGTGAGCGTCGTGCCGTTGACCGTCAGGTCGGTGCCATTCGGCGCCGTAGCCGGCGGATCCCACGTCATCGAGTACGTCCACGTGCGGGTCACACCATCATCCGTCGCCGCGGCAGCCGAAACCGTACCGGCCGGGATCCACGGGCCAGCTCCACCGATCTGGTAGTAGAAGGTGACGCTGGAGAACGGAATGTTGAGCAAGCCGGACGGGCCGGTCGCGATACCCTTCAGCGTGACGGTGTTCGTCGAGTCCTTCGCGTTGTGAACGTTGGCGCTCGCCGTCGGCGAGACCGTCCACGACTGGAAGTTCGCGTTGGCCTGGTAGGCCGTGGCGCCCGAGAACGTAGCGGCGCCGAACGCCGCGGTGACGTCATTGCTCTTCAACTGCGCTTCATCATACGCGTCGAGCGTCAGACCGGTCGGACGCGTCGCAGCCGTGTCTCCAGCAACCGCGAGGGTCGGCGGAGCATTGCCAGCGGTGACCTGCTGGAGGCTCGTGATGAAGTTCGGGATCGAGAAGCTGTACGTGGCAGACGTCGTGAGCACGTTGTCGAACGCGACGCCCGGAAGCGTGTTCGAGTAGTACAGGCCCATGCCGTTGCCGTAGTTCAGAACCGCCGAGGCGCGGACGAGATCCATGTTGTCCGTGGCCGTCGTCGGGAAGGTCACCGTGCTCGCACCGGCGAACGAAGCCGGGATCGAGACGCCGCCCTGAACCGGGTTGGTGTTGTCCTCGCCGGTCTTGTACGAGGTCGCCGCCGCAGCGTTGCCGGCGTTGTCCGTGCCGTACGTCGACACGGTGTAGTAACCATCGCCGTTACCCTGATCGACCGCAGCGCCCGCCACCGCGCCAGCCTTCGGCGTGCAGTAGCCGCTCATCGTGCCATCCGGGTTGTACGTCGGAAGCGCACCGTTCACGTTCGCGCTGTCCGAGCCCGTCGAAGCGAAGCCGTAGACGCACTCGGCCGCATTCGTCGTGGCCGTGCTGTTCTGGCGGGTGATCGCCATGAACGTCTTGTTCGGGCCCGAGAAGTCATCGGCGATCGACGTCGTGGTCGTGCCCGCCGTGCCCTGCACCTTGTTCTTCGTGGCGCCAGCAAGCGTGGTCGTGACCGTCGGCGCCGTCAGGTCGACACCGAAGGTGCCGATCGTCGTCGTCGTGGCATTACCCAGCGCGTCCGTCTCGATCATCTTGAGCGTGTACGCGTTGTTCACGTTCGACGCCGGGATGTCCGAGGCCTTCGTGACCGCCGTGGCCGAGCCGCCAGTCGGCGTGTACGTGAACGACACTGTGACGTTGTCGACACCGCCGTTGTCGTTCGCGGCCGCAGCCGTGTAGCCCTGGCCCGCCGCCGACGTGAAGACGTAGTTCGAACCGAGCCAGCCATTCGCGCCGCCCTGCTTGGTGATGTCGTACGCACCAGCCGCAGGACCCTGGTTGTCGACGCGCGTGATGCCGAGCGACGTCGCGTTGGTGAACTTGTTGCCGGTCAGCGCGAAGGGGTTGCCGCTGTTGTCCACGAACGTTACCGTCGCGGTCACCGCGGTATCCGTCACGGCCTTGACGCCGCCGCTCGCGCCCGAAGCCTTCGAGGCGGCGAACGTCACCGTGCCCGGGAAGGTCGAAATCGGCTGGGTAGAAGCGAGCGCACCGGCGGTGGCCGAAGCCGTCATGCCGTTGAGCGACACCGTACCCGAGACTGCCGAACGACCAGCCGTGTAGAACACCGGCGTGACCTTGACCGTCACGTCGCCGCCGCCCCACGAGAGACCCGCCTTGTCGTTGGCCGTCTTGGCAGCCGAGATCACGCCGTAGACCGCGTCAGCATTGTTCAGCGTGAGCGTCTGGCTCGACGCGGCGCTCTGCGTGCCAGCGGCCGTCGAAGCCGACGCGCTGATCGTGCAGCTACCGTTGTGCAGGGCAGCCTTGCCCGTGCTGTCGAACTGCGCCGTGTTGAAGCTGAACGTCACCGGAGCCGACGAAGCATCAGCACCGATCGGAGCGGCTGCGCCGCTGATCGTCTGCGTCTGCGTGACCGAGTCCGCGCCGCACTTGAGCGTCGAGCTGACGCTCTTGAGCACCGCGCCCTGCGAGTCGACGTTGAGCACGACGTCGAGCTGACCAGTCTGGCCGGCCGGCGCCGTGGAGCCCGTGCCGAAGTTCTGCAGGTTCGCCGGAACCGAAGCGCAACCCGTGCCGGCAACGCAGATCGTCGTGTTCAGGCCGGAGATCGTCACGGTCGGAACCGCGCCGCCGCCCGCCGCCTGCACCGTCACCGCCGCCGCGCCCTGGACCGTCGGAGCCGCCTTCGCGCTCGCGATGATCGTGGCCGTGCCGGCCTTGTTCGCGGTCACCTTGCCGCTGGCATCGACCGACGCGACCGTCGCATCGCTCGACGTCCACGTGACGGTACGATCCGTCACACCGGCATCAGCGTCGACCGAAGCCGCGAGCTGCGCCGTACCGCCGACCTGCAGATTCACCGAAGCCGGCGAGACCGTCACCGTGTGCACAACGGGATTCCCCGCCGGCGTGGTCGTCGTCGTGATGGTGACTGGCGTGACCTTGTCGCCGCAGGCGGTCAAACCCGCCACGGCGAGGAGGCCTACCAAAGTAGAACGAACTACGCGTTGCATCTTACCCCCTTGGTAAGTGATGCGAGGTGGAAACAGGAACTGCACCCACACCTACTGTGAGCTACCTGCCACGGCGTACGTGCAACGAACTGCTCGAGTACCGCAGACCGTTTCGAAGAGCGTGGCCCTCTTCGGACAATCGCATGCTTCACAGGGTCAATACCGCAAGCGACCCAAGATACGACTTGGGGTCAAAGGGGTCAAGCCAAATCCCCACGGCTTTGCGGACCGAGTCCTGTGAATTCTCAGATGGCGTCGTCACTGCGGCGGGCCGCCTGCTCCGGCTGCCCAAGGCACTGCTCCCATGCCGGCCGACGCGCTGCTGTGCGACTATCGTAGCGTCGGCCACCCGGGCCCTCCAGTGAGGCATCTCACGCACGCTCGGTGCGCATTCTCCCCACCCCTGCGCCTGCCTCGACGCGCCTGCGCGGCGTCGCCGAGTGCTGCAACCCCCACTAGACGCGGCATGCCACGACAGGTAACACGACGCTTTAGTGAGATGTGATAACGTATTGTATATCGAACACTTACGAGAATTTCCTGCACGCCTGGCGGCCGCCGCGCCTCCAGCGAACCGCGCGTTCCCCGCGCGTTTCCCGTGCGTTCTCCATCCGTATAGCGGGCACCGGCCTGGCTATCGCCCCGAAAGTGTCCCGAACCTATATTCCGGCCGATGGCACCCGCCAACGAGCCGCCCCTCCCCGCCCCCGCCGCATCCCCGAACCACCCGCGCGTCTATCCGGCGCGCGAACGCGTCATCGATCGGCCGCCGCGTGACTTCGCCGCTGAGCTGAACTCCGAACAGGCCGCGGCGGCCACCCACGGCGAGGGCCCGCTGCTCATCATCGCCGGGGCGGGCACAGGCAAGACCCGCACGCTGGTCTACCGCGTCGCCCACCTGATCGAGTGCGGCGTGCCGCCCGAGCGCATCCTCCTCCTCACCTTCACGCGCCGCGCCGCCCACGAGATGCTGAGCCGCGCCGAGCGCCTCGTGGGCTCGTCGTCCACGCGCGTGCAGGGCGGCACGTTCCACGGCACGGGGCACCGCCTGCTGCGCCAGTTCGGCGAGGAGGCCGGCCTGCCGCGCGACTTCTCGATCATGGATCAGGGCGACGCCGAGGACCTGATGCAGCTCGCCCGCGCCAATCTCGGGTTCGGCAAGCAGGAGAAGCGCTTCCCGAAAAAAGAATCATTACACTACATATATTCTCGACATCTAAACACCGAGAAGCCGGCCGAGGAGATCCTCGAGTCGGAGTTCCCGCAGTTCGTCGAGTACACGCGCGACATCGTCCGCATCTTCGCCGAGTACACGAGCCGCAAGGCGGAGCGGAACCTGGTCGACTACGACGACCTGCTGCTCTTCTGGGCGCTGATGCTCGAGCAGTCGCCGGCGCTCGCCGACCGCATCGCCGGCCTCTACGACCACGTGCTGGTCGACGAGTACCAGGACACGAATCTCCTGCAGGCGCGCATTCTCCGCGGCATGTGCCGCGCGCACGCGAACATCACGGTGGTCGGCGACGACGCGCAGAGCATCTACAGCTTCCGCGGCGCGCACTTCCGCAACATCCTCGACTTCCCCAAGCAGTTTGCCGGCGCGACGATCGTCGCGCTCGAGCAGAACTACCGCTCCACCCAGCCGATCCTCGACGTCACCAACACGCTGATCTCCCGCGCGCTCGAGCGCTTCACCAAGCAGCTCTGGACGCAGCGCGGCGGCAGCGACGCGCCGTGGCTCGTCACGGCGCGCGACGAGCAGGCGCAGACGCGCTTCACCGTCGATCGCATTCTCGAGCTGCACGAGGGCGGCACCCCGCTCCGCGAGATCGCGGTGCTCGTGCGCGCCGGGTACATGTCGGCCGACCTCGAGATCGAGCTCACCAATCGCAAGATCCCGTTCGAGAAATGGGGCGGCATCAAGTTTCTCGAGGCGGCGCACGTGAAGGACGTGCTGGCATTTCTCCGCGTATTGGAGAATCCTCGCGACGAAGTGAGCTGGTACCGCATCCTCATGCTCATGCCCGGGATCGGCGACGTGACGGCGCGCGCGATCATGGAATCGATGGCCGACCGCTCGTGGGACCCGGATGCGTTCTCGCATTTCGTTCCGCCGCCGCGCGCGCGCGATGCACACAAGGAGCTCGCGGCGCTGCTCCGGCGACTCCGCGGCGTGCGACGCACCGACGACGCGGAAGGCAGCGTCGGCGAGGACATCGATGAGATTCGCGCGCTCTACGATGCCGTGCTGGCCGAGCGGTACGACCGCGCCGAGCCGCGGCTCGCCGATCTCGATCAGCTCCGCGTGATTGCCGCCGGCTATCCCAACCGCTCGGCGTTTCTCGCCGCGCTCGCGCTCGAGCCACCGCAAAGCACGCAGGACCTCGGGCACGGTGGCGTCGAGGAGGACGACGCGCTCGTCATCAGCACGGTACACAGCGCCAAGGGCAAGGAGTGGGACGCGGTGTTCGTGCTCTGGGCCGTCGACGGCTGGTTCCCGTCGTCACGGTCACTCGGCGACGAGGATCAGCTCGAGGAGGAGCGCCGGCTGATGTACGTGGCCATGACGCGCGCGCGGAACCACCTCGCGGTGACGTACCCGCTGAACGTGTACGCGACGCGCCGCGGCCAGGACTACTCGATCGACCAGCTCTCGCGCTTCATCGATCGCGGCGTGCGGGAGAAGATGCAGCGCGTCGTGCCGCAGGAGCCCGCCGCGCCGCAGCCGCCGAGCGTGCCCGATCCGGTCCCGGCGGGGCCGCCGATCGATCTGCGGGCGCTGCTCAAGGGGCGGTTCGGGGGCTGAGTCCGTCGTGCCGGACGAACTCCTCGATCGGACCGGCGGAGAACAGCTCGAACGACAATCAAACGAACAAAGGCACGGACTCAGCGAAACGGTCGGTTGGAGCGCGAGCGCCGGACCCGCGAGCGAAGGTCGGTTCTATTCGCTCGATTCGTTGACGTTCGTTGAATTGTCGTTCTCGCTGTTGCGGGTCCAGTGACCGCGACGACCGCTATTCGGCGCCGACCCGGCGAGTCATTCCGACCCAGGCATCCCCGTCTGCAGCGGCCGCATCTCGCACTCGATCTGCATGTCGGGCGCATGAATCCGGTGCAGCTCGATGAATTGCTTGGCGAGATCGAGCGCCTCCTGATCGGACTCGGCTTCGATCAGAGTGTACCCGCCGATGATCTCCTTCGACTCGGTGAACGGTCCGTCGATCACGCTGACCTTCCCGTCGCGTAGCTGGACCTTCTTGCCGCGCCACGTGGACATCAGCCCGGCCGCCTCGATGAACTTGCCGCTCTTGATGTTGGGCACCACGAACTCACCCATCGCCTGCATGAGCGCCGGCGGCGGCACTTTGCCGCGATAGTCCTCGGTGTGCTTGATGAAGAGCATGTAGCGCATGGTTCAGATCTCCTTCTGGTCAGGTTCAGGGTTCCCCTTCACTATCACGTCGAACGGAGAGTCCCGGAATCGACACAGGCCTCCGGGTGGCGGGGTCTTTTTTTCACCGCAGAGTGCGCGGAGGACGCGGGGGAAACGGCGAAAAGGAAGTCATTCCGAGCGAAGCAGGGTGTCATTCCGAGCGAAGCGAGGAATCTTCTCCACATGTCGAGATCTCGACCCAGCCGGTAGATCCCTCGCTGCGCTCGGGATGACACCGCAGTTCCTCTGCGACCTCCGCGTGCTCCGCGGTGAAACGGTGTTCTGCCCCGGCGCACCGAACCCTCATCGCGCCCGCGCCGAGTCCCTGAGCGCCCCGAACGGATCCCTCGGCCGGCTCTTCGCAATCTCGATGATCCGCTGGACCGTCTTCCGCAGATCGCCGTGCTTGCTCGCCCAGATCTCGTCGAATACATCCAGATCCGTATCGTAGATCCGATGCGCGAGCAGCGCGGCGTTGTCCAGTCGCACTCGCTCGAGGGCGCGCGGGCTGACGGTGCGGAACTGCGGTCCGAGCGAGTCCACGAGCTCGCGGCGCGCGCGGGCGTAGAGCGTGTCGCGCGCCGCGATGCGGGCGAGCGAATCGGTCGGGTGCGCCTTGAACGCCGAATCGACCCTATGGTAGAGCGTCGCCCAGAACAGGGCGAGGAGCTTCTCGTCGGACCAGCGCGCGTCGGCTTCGTCGGCCGCTCCGGGCGAGCCGCGGGTGCGGAAGAACCACGCTGAGCCCCGCGCGCCGACGAAGTTCGCGAAGGACTCGTTGAAGACCGCCTGCCCCGGCGCGTAGAAGGTGTTGTGCGTCAGCTCGTGGATCACCGTGTTCGCGAGATCGATCGAATCGGCGGCGAGCGACGTGGAGAGGAGCGGATCGTTGAACCATCCGAGCGTGCTGAACGCCGGTGAGGGGCGCAGGTAGACGTCGAATCCACGTGCGGCGAGATCGCGCGCGGCCGACCGGGCCGCGGCGAAATCGAAGAAGCCCTTGTACGGGACGCGGCCGACGATCGGGAACCACCAGGTCTTCGCCTCGAGTCGGTCCGGGTAGGCGCCCGAGAGCACGAGGACGAGCGTATCGCGGTCGAGCTGCGTGTACTTCGTGAAGCTCTGCTTCGCGCGGAGCCCGACCGAGTCCGCGGCGAAGGCGCGGGCCGCGAGCACGAGGCGGAGCTTCGCGGCGATCGCGGGCTTCGTCCGAGGATCAGCGATGATGTCCGATATGGAGCGCCGCTCGGCCAAAATGTGGCCTTCGGCCCACGCGGCGCGCACCAGGTAGCGCCCGGTGGGCGCGAGGGCCAGGTACGCGATGACGATGATGACGAGCGCCAGCAGCACCCGACGCACGCGCACCCATGTAATCCATTGATTTGAAAACACTTACGATTGAATTCGACGGGGCAAATTGCTTTGACACTGCCAGGGCTCGGCCGCTATCTTGCTCAAGATGTCCTTCGTCCATCTTCATTGCCACTCGGAGTACTCGCTCCTCGACGGCGCGAACCGGATCGACGACCTGATCCGTCGCGCGCAGGAGTTCGAGCAGCCGGCGCTGGCGATCACCGACCACGGTAACCTCCACGCCGCCTGGGAGTTCCAGGAGAAGGCGAAGAAAGCGAAGGTCAAGCCGATCATCGGCATGGAGGCGTACGTCGCCCCGGCCGATCGTCGGACCAAGGGGCGCCCCGCGCCCGGCGCGAAGCCGTACTTCCACCTCGTGCTGCTGGCGCGCGACATGACCGGGTACAGAAACCTGGTCAAGCTTTCGTCACTCGGCTACACCGAGGGCTTCTACTCCAAGCCCCGCATCGACCGCGAGCTGCTCGCGAAGTACAACGAAGGGCTGATCGTCTCGTCCGCGTGCCTCGCGGGCGAGGTCGCGCAGCACCTCATGGATGACCGCCTGGATCAGGCGCGCGAGGTCGCCGCGTGGTACGCCGAGCTGTTCAAGGATCGGTACTACCTCGAGGTGCAGGCGCACGACTCCGACGGGCAGTCGAAGCTGAACGAGCGGATCTTCGCGCTCTCGGAGGAGCTCGGGCTGCCGGTGATCGCGACGAACGACGCGCACTTCCTGCGCGCCGACGATCACGACGCGCACGACGTGCTGCTGTGCATCGGCCTGGGCAAGGATCGCAGCGACGCCGACCGCATGCGCTACGACCGCGGGCTCTACTTCAAGAGCGCGCCGGAGATGGCGGCGCACTTCACGGCGCGACCGGACGTGCTCGAGAACACGCTCAGGATCGCGGACGAGGTGAGCGTCGAGTTCGGGAAGAAGTACAACGTGCCGGCGTTCCCGCTGCCGGAGGGCGTGGCGAGCGAGAACGAGCTGCTCACGCGCCTCGCCACGGCCGGCGCGAAGGAGCGCTATGGTGATCCGCTGCCCCCGCACGTGCAGGAGCGGCTGGACTACGAGCTGGGCGTGATCACGAAGACGGGCTACGCCGGCTACTTCCTGATCGTCTCGGACTTCATCAAGGCGGCGCGCGACCGCGGCATCCCCGTGGGCCCGGGCCGCGGCTCGGCGGCGGGCTCGTTAGTAGCATACTCATTAAAAATCACGAACGTCTGCCCGCTTCAGTACGACCTGCTGTTCGAGCGCTTCCTGAACCCCGAGCGCGTGTCGATGCCCGACGTGGACGTCGACTTCTGCTTCGAGCGGCGCGGCGAGGTGATCGAGTACGTCCGGCAGAAGTACGGCAAGGAGTCGGTCTGCCAGATCGTGACGTTCGGGACCATGAAGTCCCGCGCGGCGATCAAGGACGTGGGCCGCACGCTCGGCTTCACGCCGGCGGAGACGGACGCGCTCGCGAAGCTGGTCCCCAACCAGCCCAACTTCTCGCTCACCGTGAAGGAAGCGGTCGAGCAGATCGCGGACGTCGGCAAGCTCTATCGCGGCGACGAGCGCTACCGCCAGCTCCTCGACTACGCGATGGCGCTCGAAGGATTGTCGCGCCATACGGGCGTGCACGCCGCGGGCGTGGTGATCGCGCCGGGGCCGGTCGACGAGTACGTGCCGATCTGCACGCAGTCGTCGAAGGGCGCCGGCTCGGGCGACGACGAGTCCGTGATCGTGAGCCAGTACGACATGACCTGTCTCGAGCATGCGGGCATGCTCAAGATGGACTTCCTGGGGCTCACGACCCTCACCGTCATCCACGACGCGCTGGTCGCGATCGAGCAGCGGACGGGCGAGAAGATCGACATCGACGCGGTGCCGATCGACGATGCCAAGGTCTATCAGATGCTCCGCGCCGGGCGCACGGTCGGCGTGTTCCAGTTCGAGTCGCCGCTCGCGACGGATCTGCTCCGCGGCATGCGCTGCGACCGGTTCGACGACCTCGTGGCGTCGAACGCGCTGATGCGCCCCGGCCCGCTCGACGCGGGCATGCACAAGGTGTATCAGCGCCGCAAGCGCGGCGAAGAGCCGGTGGTGTATCCGCTGCCCGAGCTCGAGTCGATTCTCGAGCCGACGTACGGCGTCATCACGTATCAGGAGCAGGTGATGCGCGTGGCGCAGGTGCTGGCGGGCATCTCGCTCGCCGAAGCCGACGTGCTGCGCAAAGCCGTGGGCAAGAAGGACGCGGAGCTGATCAAGCAGGAGCTCGGGAAGTTCACCGAGAAGTCGGTCGCGCGCGGGTTCGACCGCGGGATCATCGAGGAGCTCGCCGGGCAGATCGAGACGTTCGGCCGGTACGGCTTCAACAAGTCGCATGCCGTCGCGTACTCGGTGGTCTCGTACCACACGGCGTGGCTCAAGGCACACTATCCCGCCGAGTTCATGGCGGCGCTGATGTCGTCGTCGATCGGCGACACGGACAGCGTCGTCAAGTTCATCAACGAGGCGCGCGAGCTCGGGATCGAGGTGCTGGCGCCGGACGTGAACGAGTCGGGCTACAAGTTCACGGTGATCGGAGAAAAGCGCATCCGGTTCGGCCTCGGCGCGATCCGCAACGTCGGGCGCTCGGCGATCGATTCGATTCTCGCCGCGCGCGCCGAGCGGCCGTTCGCGTCGTTCTACGATCTGTGCGACCGCGTGGACCTGCGCCTCTGCAACAAGCGCGTGTTCGAGGCGCTGATCGCGTCGGGCGCGCTGGACAATCTCGGCGGACATCGCGCCCAGTTCGCCGCCGTGCTCGACAGCGCGCTGCAGGAGGCCTCGCTCAAGCAGCAGGAGGCGGCGGTCGGACAGTTCTCGTTGTTGGGCGGGTCGGACGAGCCGACGAGCGTGCAGGCGCCGCGCGTGCTGCCGAACATGCAGCCGCTCAGCGATTCCGACCGGCTGACGAAGGAAAAAGAGATCCTCGGCTTCTACATTTCCGGGCATCCGCTGGAGCCGTTCAGGCTCGAGTGCGAGCTGTTTGCCACGCACACCGTGTCGCAGCTGGGCACGTGGACGTCCGATCCGATCGCGCTGGGCGTGGTGGTCACGGCGATCAAGCGCCAGATCAGCAAGCGGTCCGGCGCGGAGTTCGCGCGGTTGACAGTCGAGGATTTTTCGGGATCTTCCGAGGTTCTGGTCTTCCCCGAGGCGTGGACGATGCTCGGCGACCGGGTGAAGAGCGATGTGCCGGTCTTGATGAAGGGCAGCTATTCGCGCCGCGATCAGGACGTCGACAATCCGACGTTCATCGTGGAGTCGATCGAGCCGTTCGTCGAGAAGCGGTTGAAGGGCGATGTGGCGGTTTCGATCGATCTGACGATGGACGGCGGGCTGGTGCCCGGCGTGATGCAGGACGTGCGATCGATCGTGGAAGCGCACGCGACGGCGGGCGCGAGCTCGCCGCCGCTCGAAGTTCACTGGAATGATGGGAACGGCACGCGCGCCAGGCTGCGCTCGCGGTCCTTGCGGATCGCGGCGTCCCAGGCGGCGCTCACGGATCTGCGCGCGATCCTCGGCGCGGATCGCGTTCGTCTCGTTCGCGGGAGCTGACGTGGGAACGTCCGTAACACTCGAATTCGAAAAACCGATCGTCGAGCTGGAGAAGCAGATCGACGAGCTCAAGCGGCTCGCCGGCGGCCAGCAGCTCGATGTGGATCAGGAGATCGAGCCGCTGCAGAAGAAGCTCGCGGAGCTGCGCGACGAGATCTACAAGAATCTCTCGCCGTGGCAGCGCGTGCAGGTGGCGCGCAGCGCCAAGCGGCCGTTCACGCTCGACTACCTGCAGCTCGTCTTCACCGACTTCATCGAGCTGCACGGCGATCGCGCGTTCCGCGAGGACGCGGCCATCGTCGGCGGCTGGGCACGACTGGACGGCGAGACGGTGATGGTCATCGGCCATCAGCGCGGCCGCGACACGAAAGAGATTCTCAAGCGCAACTTCGGCATGCCGCATCCCGAGGGCTACCGCAAGGCGCTGCGCCTGATGAAGCTCGCCGAGAAGTTCCACGTGCCGGTGATCACGTTCATCGACACGATGGGCGCGTGGGCCGGGCTCGGCGCGGAGGAGCGCGGGCAATCGGAGGCGATCGCGCGCAATCTGTTCGAGATGAGCCGGCTCGAGGTGCCGATCATCGCCACGGTGATCGGCGAGGGCGGGTCCGGCGGCGCGCTGGCGCTCGGCGTCGCCGACCGCACGAACATGCTCGAGAACGCGGTCTACTCGGTGATCACCGTCGAGGGGTGCGCGGCGATCCTGTGGAAGGACGGCAAGAGCCAGGAGATGCGCGAGAAGGCCGCGGCGGCGCTCCGCATCACCGCGCAGGATCTGCAGGAGCTGCGCGTGATCGACGAGATCATCCCCGAGCCGCCGGGCGGTGCGCACGCGAACCACGAGGCGACCGCCCAGGCCGTGCACGACACGCTCTCGCGCCAGCTCGAGGAGCTGCGGCGCTACAAGCCGGACAAGCTGGTGCGCCGGCGCCGGGAGAAATTCCTGCGCATGGGGCAGTTCCTCGAGTAGTGTGACGCACCTCATCGAAGTCGCCTTCAAGGGCAACCGGAAGGACTTCTTCCTCTGGGACGCGGACGAGCCGCCGCCGCTCAAGGCGTCGGTGATCGTCGATGCCGACCGGGGGGAGGATCTCGGCGTGGTGCACGCCACCGGCGAGCTCGCGTCGAAGCGCAATGCCGGCACGCCGCACGGCTACGGCAGCGCGACGACGACGAAGAAGGCCCGGCGGCTGGCGACGGATGACGAGGTCGCGCGCGCGCAGGAGCTGCGCGCGCAGGATGAGGACGCGCGCCGCCGCGCGATGGAGCGCGTGAAGGCGAACGGGCTCGTGATGAAGCTGTCCGACGCCGAGTGGCAGTGGGACCGGAAGAAGCTCACGCTCTATTTCACGGCCGAGAAGCGCGTCGACTTCCGCACGCTCGTGCGCGAGCTGGCGTCGATGTTCCGCACGCGGATCGAGCTGAAGCAGATCGGCGTGCGCGACGAAGCCAAGCGGCTCGACGGCATCGGCCGCTGCGGCCGGCAGTACTGCTCGTCGTCGTGGTTGTCGGAGCTGCGGCCGGTGAACCTGGGCGTGGCGAAGGATCAGCGGCTCTCGCTCAACCCGTCGCAGATCTCGGGCGCGTGCGGGCGGCTCATGTGCTGCCTGCGGTACGAGCACGAGTTCTACGTGCAGAGTCGCAAGCGCTTTCCCAAGGAAGGCAAGATCATCAAGACGAAGCGCGGCGAGGAGAAGGTGCTGTCGAACGACATCTTCCGCGAGCGCGTGACGCTCCGCGCGGAGGACGGCGAGGTGCGCACGATCTCGCTCGTCGAGCTGCGCGACGAGACCGAGGCGGTGGGGGCGCCGCTCCCGATGCTGGCCCACGTGAAGGAAGCGCCGCGCGTCGAGGTGGAACCGGATGAAGACGAGTCGCTGCCGGACGAGGATGCGTCCGAAGACCCGGGTGACGCATTGACCGCAGAGGCCGCGGAGGGCGCTGAGGAATCGAAGGATGCGGGTGAAGCGCGCGAGCGGCGGCCGCATCGCCGGCGCGGGCGTCGCGGCGGCCGACGAAATCGGCCCGGCAGCAAGCCGCGCGATGGATCACAGGGCGGAGGCGGAGGACAGGCGTAAGTGGGCAACAAGTACTATCTGACGACGGCGATCGACTACGCGAACGGCGAGCCGCACATTGGACACGCCTACGAGAAGATCGGCGCCGACGTGATCGCACGGTATCGGCGCCTGCGCGGCGACGACGTGCACTTCCTCTCCGGCCTCGACGAGCACGGACAGAAGGTCGCGCAGGCCGCGGCCGACCGCGGCGTATCGCCGAAGGAATTCGTCGATCAGATCGCGCGCGGCTTCGAGCGGATGTGGCAGCGGCTGTCGATCTCGTACGACCAGTTCATCCGCACGACCGACGAGCCGCACAAGCGCGGCGTGCGCGCGCTGATCGAGCGCATCCATGAGCGGAACCCCGACGACTTCTATGAGAAGTCCTACGAGGGGTGGTACTGCGTGGGCTGCGAGCTGTTCAAGCGCGAGAACGAGATCGTCGACGGCAAGTGCGTGCTGCATCCGACCCGGCAGATCGAGTGGACGACGGAACGCAACTGGTTCTTCCGGCTCACGCGCTACGAGCCCTTCATTCGCGACCTGTTCGCGACGCGGCCGGAGTTCCTGCAGCCCGAGACGCGGCGCAACGAGATGCTCGCGCTGCTCGAGCAGGGGCTCGAGGACATCTCGGTCACGCGCTCGCGGCTCTCGTGGGCGATTCCCTTCCCCTTGCCGCTGCCGAACGGCGAGGAGCAGGGGACGTGGGTCTGGTTCGACGCGCTGCCCAACTATCTCACCGCGACGGGCTTTCCCGAGAGCGGCTATTCCGAGCTCTGGCCGGCGGATCTGCACGTGATCGGCAAGGACATCACGCGGCTGCACACGGTGATCTGGCCGGCGATGCTCCAGGCGGCGGAGCTCCCGCTGCCCGAGCGCGTGTGGGCACACGGCTTCGTGCTCCTCGCGGGCGAGCGGTTCAGCAAGTCCTCGGGCGTGCGGCTCGATCTCGACGAGACGATCGACCGGCACGGCGCGGACGCGTTCCGGTATTTCCTCATGCGCGAAGTCCCGTTCGACGCGGACGGCAGCTTCTCGTACGAGCGGTTCGACGAGCGGTACACCGCGGACCTCGCCAACGCGCTGGGCAATCTCGCGAGCCGCGCGATCTCGATGGTCGAGAAGTACTGCGACGGCGTCGTGCCCGCGGGCGCGCCGACCGAGCTCGATCGCCAGGACGCCTTCGATCTCGAGGCGTATCACGAAGCGATGGACGGTAGCCGCGGGTTCCTGCTGCACGAGGGTGCCAAGCGCGTGATGGCCTGCGTGGCGCGCGGCAACGAGTACGTGCAGGTCAATCAACCGTGGGCGCTCGCCAAGATGCCTGAGGCGCGCGCGGGGCTCGAGATCGTGCTCGCCTCGATCGTGCGGCAGCTCGCGCGGCACGCGATCTATCTCTCGCCCTTCATCCCGAGCAAGAGCCAGGAGCTGTGGGCGCAGCTCGGCGGGCCCGGCGCGGTGTCGGATCAGCGGTTCGCGAACGTCGCCACGCTCGACGTGACTGGCTGGAAAGTGGCGAAGGGAGCGGCGCTGTTTCCGCGACCCGAGAAGGCGTGAGGGGTTTTTCACCGCGAAGGGCGCGAAGGAACGGCGCTGGACGCGGAGAGAGCGGATGGCGCGGACAGGCGCGGAGATGCGTTGAACGGTGGTGAATTTGAGAAAACCCTCGGGACGTCTCTCAGTGAGAGGACCGTCCCGAGGGTTTTCTAAAGTTCACCGGCTCACTGCCGTTCCCGCCTCTCCGCGCCCGTCCGCGGATTCCGCCGCATCCGTGTTCGAAGCAGTTGCAGTTGCCCGATCACGGGTTCTTGGTCGCTGGCGCCGCGGCCGGTGGTTTCGAGAAGTCGACCGTCGGCGGGCCGGACTCGGCGGCGTTGGTGGCCGTGAAATACTTGCGCGGCTTCGCCCCGGTGACCTTCGCCGTGATCACCGCGGGGAATTGCCGGATGTATGCGTTGTACGCGTTCACGGACTGGTTGTAGTCGTTGCGCGCGACCGCGATCCGGTTCTCGGTGCCGGTGAGCTCGTCCTGCAGCCGCAGAAAGCTCTGATCCGCCTTGAGGTTCGGGTACGCCTCCACCGTGACCATCAGCCGGCCGAGAGTGCTGGAGAGCTGCGCGTTCGCGTTCGCCATCTGCTCGGCATCGTGCGACTGGATGGCGCCGAGCAGGCCAGCGCGCGCCTGCGTGACCTGCGTGAGCACGTCTTCCTCGTGCTGCGCGTAGCCCTTGACCGTGTTGACGAGGTTCGGGATCAGATCGGCGCGCCGCTGGAGCTGAACTTCGATCTGACTCTGCGCGGACGCCGCGGCCTCGTCGAGCGACTGGATGCGGTTGTAGCCGCAGGCCGTCATCGGGAGCAGCAGCAGAAGTGCGAGCCAGCGTTTCATGGCAATCCTCGAGTGAGAGAAAGAGTCCGACGCAAACACTACGAGAAATCTCCGCAGAAGTGACAGTCAGGCGGCCGCGACGTAGGCGTCGAGGTACCGCACCAGTTTCTCCATTCCCTCGAGGTAACCGGCGAGTACGCCACCGACATCGGACTTCGCGATCTCGCGCTCGCCGCGGTTGTGCGAGAGTACGCGAAGGAACGGCTCGGCGGAGAAGCCGGCGCGCTGCGCCACGGCTTGCACGACCGACATCTGCTCTGCGGCCGGTGTTTCACGGTGCAGTCGGATGAACGCGCGGAAGATCGCCATGATCGTGCTCGCCGACGCCTCGAGCAGCTCGCGCTGCCGCCCCTCGTCGTTTCCCGACGCAAGCACACCCTGCCGCAGGCGCAGCAGCTTCCCCATCGCTTCCTGCTCCAGTTGCAGCCGCAGATCGCGCACGTGGACGGTGATGCCGTCGAACGGCGGCTCGCCGTACAGCACCTTGTGACGGTCGAGCAGATCGGCGTACTCCATGGGAAAGATGTCGGCCGAGCCGCGCCATTCGGTGCTCGTCATCGTGAGCGGCGCGGGATTGCCCGACTCCGCCCACGCACGCGCCGTGGCCGATGCGGCAGTGAGACGCGCGGCTCCGAGCTCGTCGACGATGACGAGCACGTTGTAATCGGGCTTCTTGGCGATCGTCTGGCCCGCAGCCGCCGAGCCGTAGAGAACGACCGACCGAAGCTCAGCGCCGAAGGCGGCGCGCAGCTGTGCCACGAGATCGTCGAGTGTCATGCGTGCCATTGGTCACCAACTCCGGCTGGAGCCGCCGCCGCCGAAACCACCACCGCCACCGAAACCACCGAATCCGCCGCCGCCGCCGAATCCGCCACCTCCGCCAAAGCCACCGCCGCCCCACCCGCCGCCGCCACCGAACGGGAAGAAGATCGGCAGGCAGCCGCGCCGGCGACCGCTCAGCAACGACAGGATGATAAAGAGCAGAACGAGCCAGAGAATCGGCGGGAAGCCCCCGCCCTGTCCGTTGCTCACCGGTTCTCTCGGGGGCGCCGGCGCCTGGAAGCTCGTATCGACCTGGAAATTGAACTCACCCGCGAAGCGCTGCGCCACGCGGAGTGTCATCAGCTCGATCGCGTCACCGTAGTCTTTCCGCTGAAAGAACGGGATCGCCTCGTCCTGGATCTCGCCGGTCGTGGCGTCGGTGAGAAACCCTTCCGCGCCGTAGCCCGTCTCGATCCGACTGTGTCCGCGGCCGTCGCTGCTCGTCTCCTTCGGGACCACGAGGATGATGACGCCGGTGTTGCGCGCCGGGTCGCCGGGCTTGGCGTTCTTGCCGACCTTCCACTGCCGGCCGATCGCGAGCGATACGTCCTCGATCGGACGGCCGCCGAGGTCCGGCAGCGTGACGACGACGATCTCGCCGCCGGACTTGGCGCGCACGTCGTCGATGATCCGCTCGATCGTCCCGGCGTTCGCCGCGGGGATGACGTGCGCGAAATCGTTGACGTAGCCCACGGGCGCCGGGATCTGCAGTCCCTGCGCACCCAGGGGCGCGGCAAGCACGAGGAGTGCCGAAGCGAACAGCGCGAATGCGCGTGACAGCACGATACGAGAATCGGAAGCGGTGGGAACACCTCGGCCGCGCGTGACCGAGGCCGATCAGTGAAGCCTACGTCGCACGGGCCGCGGAAGGAAGCGTTCGACGCGCACGCTCAGCGGTGGCCGAGCCGCACGTCGGGACGATCCGTGAGCGCGTTCACCAGGCGCGCCGAGAATTCCCGCACGTCGTCGGTGATTCCTTCCGCTTGACTCGCGAGATATCCGTGTCCGAGCGTCAGGACAATCGCGATCGCGAGCCCCAGCGCGAACGGATCCGAGGCGTGGGCGACGGTGGCCCACGTCGGATCCGCGCCGGCCCCGTGAAGGAGCAGCCCGGCGTGAATGCCGCCGAGCGCGCCGATGAGGCCAAGCATGATCGCCACTGCCGAGAGCGTGCGCAGGTACGACAGCCGCCGCGTGAGCTTGGGCAGCACGAAGAGGGCAGCCGCGTCGGCCACGATCTGCAGCTCGCCCTGCGCCTGCGTGCGGCTGCGAAGGATCAGCAAGCCGATGTCGGGGATCGCGGCCGTGGACGCGGCGCACAGCTTGATCGCTTCGTCGACCTTGCCGCTGCGCACGAGCTGGATGGTCCGTTCGATGGCTTGCCGGCCACTGTGCTTGGAGCGCACGACGATGACGTACACGCGCTCGATCAACAGGATCAATCCGAGCAAGCCGACCACCGCGAGCAGCAGCATGATCGGACCCGACTCGCTGTACCAAGTCACGGACATGCGCATGGTGGCGTGATTCGCGGGCGTGAGCGGCCGCTCGCCGCGGGGGGCGGGCGGCCGGAAGTGCGGGGTGCAATTCGTATGCCTCATGCGGAGCCCGCTTCCGTTCGCGCTTTCCCGTTGGCGCACAAGGGTTTGTGAGCCCAGCGCCGAGGGCGTAGCTTTCGCTGGAGCAACTCCTGGCCCCGACCGTTCTTCCCCGGACCAATGCCCCAGACATTCGCCCAGATTCTCGCGATCGGCGCGCTCATCGCCGCGTGCACGCACGCCGACGGCACGGCGCGCACGGCCAGCACGGCGACCGCGACGCCGGCGGCGTCCGCCTCGGCCGGATCCGGCGCCAGCGCGTCCGGCACGCTCGCCACGACGCTGCACGATTCGATCAGCGATCGCGCCGATCGCGGGCGCATCCGCGGCGACAGCACGGCGAAGGTCTGGCTCATCATGGTGAGCGATTTCCAATGCCCATTCTGTAAAGAGTGGCACGACGCCTCGTTCGCCAAGATCGTGACCGATTACGTGAACACCGGGAAGGTGCGGCTCGCGTATTACAACATGCCGCTGAGCATGCATCCGTATGCGGTGCCGGCGGCCGAGGCCGCGATGTGCGCCTCGGTGCAGGACAAGTTCTGGCCGATGCACGACGCGCTCTTCGCGACGCAGCAGCACTGGGAATCGCTCCCCAACCCGGCGCCCGTGTTCGATTCGCTCGCCACGGCGGTCGGCGTGAACGTGCCCGCCTGGCGGCAGTGCGTGAGCCAGCATCTCACGCGCCCGCTCATCCAGGCCGATCACGACCGCGCGAGTTCCACGGGCGTGAATTCCACGCCGACGTTCTGGGTCCTGGGCGGCGGCACGAGCCAGACTCTGGGCGGCGCGGACGCCAACGTGGCGGCGGCCCTCGACGCGGCGCTCGCGAAGGTGAGCGGCGCGAAGAAGTAGCGGGCGCCGCCCGTGCGACTCGCCGTTCAACTCGGCTACCGCGCGCTCGGACAGCTCGCGCGCGGCGCCGCGGCGGTCGCGCCGAACAGCGAGTCCAAGATCCTGCGCACGCTGCGCGCGCGCCGCGGCATTCGCGCGCGCTACCGCACGTGGGGCGAGACGCAGCGCGACCGCGGCCGTCCGCTGCTCTGGATGCACGCGCCGTCGGTCGGAGAAGGCCTGCAGGCGCGCCCGGTGCTCGAGCTGATGCGTGCCAGGCATCCCGACGTGCAGCTCGCGTACACCCACTACTCGCCCAGCGCCAAGGCGTTCGCGCGCGGCCTCGACGTCGACTTCCAGGACTACCTCCCGTTCGACACGCCGGGTGATGCGGACGCCGCGCTCACCGCGCTCACGCCGACTGCGCTCGTCTTCTCGAAGCTCGACGTGTGGCCGGTGATCACGCGCGAGGCGCGCACGCGCGGCGTGCGGCTCGGGATGATCAGCGCCACGCTCGCCCGCGGCTCGTCGCGACGCTCGCGCACCGCGACGGCGCTCCTGCGCGATGCCTACGCGGCGCTCGAGATCGTCGGCGCGATCGACGACGCCGATGCCGACCGGCTCGTGCAGCTCGGCGTGCGCTCCAACGTGATCAGCGTGACGGGCGACACCCGCTACGATCAGGTGTGGCTGCGCGCGCAGCGCGTCGGTCGCTCGTCGCCGCTCATGCTCCGGCTCCGCGACGCGCGGCCGACGCTCGTCGCCGGATCCACGTGGCCCGCGGACGACGCCGTGCTGCTTCCGGCGATCGCCGCGCTCCGCGCGGAGGGCGTCGACTTCCGTGTCATCATCGCGCCGCACGAGCCGACCCCGGATCACGTCGCGCCGGTGCTCGACTGGGCACGCGAGTCGAAGCTGTCGGTGGCGCGCCTCGACGACGAACGCGCCACCGCCGCCGACGTGGTCGTGGTCGACCGCGTCGGCGTGCTCGGAGATCTCTACGCGCTCGCGGACGTCGCGTTCGTCGGCGGCGGATTCCACGCCGCCGGATTGCACTCGGTGCTGGAACCCGCCGCGTTCGGCACGCCGGTGCTGTTCGGCCCGCAGCACGAGAACAGCCGCGATGCCGCATTGCTCGCCCAGCGGGGCGGCGGCGCGCCGGTGGCAAGCCAGGCCGAGCTCACGCGCCGCATGCGCCAGTGGCTCACCGATCCCAGGGCCCGCCGCGAAGCGGGCGACTACGCACGCGCGCTGGTCCGGAGCGGGATCGGCGCCGCCGAGCGCTCGCTGGCACTCGTCGAGCGGCTGCTGCGCTGATCGTCAGCGAGACGCGGCGGCGGCGCGCGCCGGGAGCGGCGCGTGCGACGGGCGATGCAGAAAGAATCCCTGCACGAGATGTACGCCGAGGTCGCGCACGGCCTTGAACTCGTCGGCGCGCTCCACCCCTTCGGCAATCACCATCGCGCCGTGGTCGTTGGCGAACTTCACCATCGTCGCCACGAGATTCTGCTTGATGAAATTCGTATCGATCGCGTTGATCAGCGAGATGTCGAGCTTGATGAAGTCCGGCTCGAGGTTCGCGATCGAGCCGAGGCCCGCGTAGCCGCTGCCCGCGTCGTCCACGGCGAAGCGGAATCCCCGCTCGCGGAACGCACGCAGGCGCTCGCGGAACTTGGGATAGTCCTTGATCGCCGTGCGCTCGGTGATCTCGATGACGACGCGCTCCGGCGTCTTCACTTCGTTCTCGTTGAACGCGGGATCGCTGAAGTCGTGCGGGTCGACGTTGAGGAAGAGCAGCTCGTCACCACGGAGGCGCGTGTCCATCCCCTCGATCGCACGCGCCCGGCAGAGGCGGCTCAGCTCCCACACGAGGTCCGCCTCGGCGGCGACGTCGAACATCACCTCGGGGCTGCGGAGGCTGCGCATCACGCCGCGCGCCAGCGCCTCGTAGCCGAAGATCTGCTGCGTCTCGGCGAGCACGATCGGATGGTAGTCGACGTAGACGCCTCGGTCGCGGAGGCTCGAGCGCAGGTCGGCCACGCGCCGCGCCCGCTCCCGCTCCTCGATCGAACGCGACGCGTTCGCCGCTTCGCGGATGCCGCGGTAGATGAGCCGCTCGACGCGGATCTTCGGATCGTAGTAGACGTGCGCGCGCCCGACGTAGATGTCGAACAGCGCAGCGATATCCTCGCCATGCTGCGCCTCGATCCGGCCCCCGACGTGCCGCTGCAGCCGCGCGACCATGTCCGTGATCTCGTTCTCGGTCGCCGCCGCGACGCCCACCGGCGGCACGTGGAAGAAGATGAAGTCGTCGTCGTTGGTGAAGCTCACCATCACGCGCGAGGTGCTCAGCGCGGTATCGTCGAGGAACTCGCGCACCGCCGCGGCCGTGGTCTCGAGCACCGCGTCGAGCTTCTCCCAGCCGTAGATCTCCTCGATCTTGGAGTAGCGCACGAAGTTCAGGTACAAGACGACGAGCTCGCCGCGCTCCTTGAACAGATTGCGCGAGCGCTCGATCACCACCGGCAGCGTCGGGAGCCCGGTCAGCGAGTCGTGCAGCATCTGCTCGTACTCGACGCGCTCCACCCGATCGGCGTTGGTCACCGTGATCGGCTGCCCGCGCGCGACGGCCGCGCGCACGCGCTGCGCGATCTCTTCGGGAACCGCCGGGGAACGGAACCACTCCTCCACCTTGAGCTCGACCGCGCGCCGGCGCGCCACGTCGTCCGCGCAGCCGACCACCACGGGGATCCCGCACCCGTGCGCGCGATCGACCACGGAGCGCAGCACGCTCGGATCGTCGGACGCGACGAGCACCGCGCGCACGCCGGCCCGGGTCCCCGCCGCTTCGGCGAGCTCCGCGGTCGGCACGCGCGCAAGATCCCACCCCTCGAGTTGCGTCATCGCGTCGTCGAGCGACGGGTCGGTGAAGTCGGTGAGCAGAGTGGACTCGCTCACGCGCTTAGTGGCTCCTCGCCAGTTCCATCAGGACGCTTTCGCCTGCTGCATCTCCAGGTTGCGCTGCACGGTGGCCGCCAACGTCGGGAGATCGAACGGCTTCTCGACGTAGTCGTCCGCGCCCGTCTGCAGCGCTTCACGCTTGTCCTGCCACTCGTCCAGCGCCGTGACCATGATGATGCGCACCGACCGGCCGAGCGTCGGATGCTGCTTCATCATGCGGCACACCTCCCAGCCGTCCCGGCCAGGCATCATGACGTCGAGCAGCACGAGCGACGGCCGCACGGTCTCGAACAGCGCCAGCGCCTCGTCGCCGCTGTGGGCCACGGTGATCGGGTAGCCGCGAATCTCCAGGTACTGCCGGATAATCTCGGCGTTGTCGTGATTATCGTCGACCACCAGAATCGGTGGGTGTTCGCTCGTCGCCATTGCTGCTGCCTGTTCCACCGGTCACGTGGCGCGCGGTCCCCAATGTCCCGCGCGCCGCGAGTGAAAAAAGCAATTCACGAGCCAGTTACCGCGCGCCGAACGCGTAGGAGACGCCGACGCCGTACACCGAGCCGCTCGGACCGCCCAGCCCGCGAGCCCGCGATGAGCCGAATTCGATGCCGGCGGTGGCGCCGATCCGGGACGTGATCCCGAAGTCCGCCCCAACGGCCGCACGGAAGAGTCCGGTACTCCGGTTGGTTCCGCTGAAGAACACGTACGAGGGCGTCGCGTACACGGAAATGCCGTGCGTCGCCCCGATGACGTGCCGCCACCCGATCGCCACACCGATCGGCACCTCCGTCGTGCTGCCGGTCGAGTCGACGGTGACCGAGTCCGGAGCGGGCACGGCCGTGCAGCCGGTCGCGCTCGGAACGGCCGCGCAGCTCACGCGGGTGTGCGACACGCCCGCCGCGCCCCCGCCGATCCCGGCAAAGCCGGCAAAGCCGAACGAGCCCGACGTTCCCCCGAACGGCAGCGGCATCGCGACTCGGAGACCGTACACGCCGCTCCCGCTGACACCGGTCCTGTTCCGATACCCGCCGCCGCCGCTGACCTCGAATCGCCCCGACGCCGGAGTCCACGAGGCGGCCGCGCCGAACAACGAGCCGTCCGCCCCGCCCGCGAAGTCGATCGCTCCCACGATGCCCGGCGACGCCCAGGCATTCTGCAGCACCGGCGCGCCCGGCATCTGCGCGCCCGCGACCGCCGCGACCGTGCACACGAGCGCCAGCCCTGCCCCGAAACCTTTCATCTGCATTCGTGATTTCCTCCCAAGGCGGCCCATGGAGGGGGCAAGCATCGTGCACGACCGCTCGTCCGACGCACGAGTCGGGCGTGTCGGATGTACGGTTCGTCCCCCCGCCCTTGACCGTGCTCCGCCGCGACCTCAACGTGCAGGCGGCCCCGCCCCCACTTCCGGCGCTCTCGATGATTCGCCAGATCGCAGTCCCGCTCGTGGTTCTGCCGCTCGCCGCCGCCTCTCTGCACGGCCAGCAGAGCAGCGCGTCGCTCGTCGGCTGGATCCGGGACTCCTCGGGGACACCCGTCGCGAACGCGCAGATCGAGATTCTCCGCGCCAGCCCCGCCTCGGCGTTCGTGCGGATCGTCGGGTCGGGCCGGACCAACGACAGCGGCTGGTTCGCCGTCCGGTCGCTCGTGCCGAGCGCGATCACCGTGCGCATCCGGCGATTCGGCTTCCAGCCCCAGGAGTTCGACTTCACGCTCCACGATGCCAAGGTGGACAGCGTGAGCGTGACGATGCCGCAGAGCGCCCGGCTGCTCGCCGCGGTGCGCACCGACGCGTCGGTGGAGCGCCGCAAGAAGGATCTGGAAGGCTTCTACCGGCGTCGCGCCAAGGGGTACGGCACGTTCATCACCCGCGACGACATCGAGGCGCGGCACACGAACACCCTCAGCGACATGGTCCGCGATCTCCCCGGCATTCGCGTCGTGCACGCCGGCACGGGGCGGCAGGGTGTGCGCTTCGATCTCAGCAACGCGAAGGCGATCGACTGCCCGCCGCAGTACTGGATCGACGGCCGCCGGGTCCCGAACACCGATATCGACGATTATCCGGCGACGGACGTCGAAGGGATCGAGCTGTACGCCGGTCCGGCGTCGACCCCCCTCGAGTTCTCGCAGACCGCGTCACGCTACACGTGCGGAACGATCGTGATCTGGACGCGAATCCCGGGAACGCCGGATCAGCATTGAGCGTTCGCTGATAGCGCGGCGGGGGGATTCCGCGGGGGCCGTCGGAAACGAAGCAGGGGCGTGTGCCGAAGCACACGCCCCTGTTTTCGATCCGTTCGCTGCGTGACGATCAGTTCCCGCTGGGCATCTGCGGGAAGTTGTCCTGCATCCACTTCACCTGCGTGCCGCCCGACGCCGCGAGGCTGCCGGCGACCGCTGGCGGGAAGATGAACGCGGTCAGCATGCTGCCGCCGATCGTCGCGCCGCCCAGCGCGCTCTGGGAGATCGAGGCCGGCGGAGCGCCGGCGGGGGCGGCCGAGGTGGCGGCCACGGTGTTGGAACCCGAAGCCGTCGCGGCGAAGCTCAGCGCACCGGTGCTCAGCAGCTTGTACGCCGAGCTGGTGGCGAAGCCCACGCCGCTGAACAGCGCGCTGCCCGAGGCGGTGGTGCCGCTGTACACGTCGGCGCTCGTGAGCGTCGGCGCCGCGTTGATCACGCGCACCGCGATCTGCGAGGACGACGGCGTGGCGGAGCGGTCATCCGTCAGCACGACGAGGTGCTGCTTGGGCGACGAGCCGTTCCGCGCGTACCCGACGTGGATGATCGTGTAGTACTTGTTCGCCTCGAACGTGATCGTCGTGTCCACGAACTTCTGGGAGACGACGTTGATGTCCGCTTCGTTCGCCTTGCCCGCGTCGTACGCGGGGTCGACGGAGAAGATGCGGATGTGACGCGCGCCCGGCGCGACGGCCTGGTAGGCCGAGATGTCGCGGAAGGCGAGCTGGCCGAAGTACGGCGAGCCGTTCATCTGGTCGACGAACTTGAAGTCCGTCTTGTTGGTGTCCGGCACGGCGTTGATGTATCGGACCGATGCCACCGGGCCGATGTTGTTCACCGTGGGACCGGTATCGCTGGAGCACGCCGCCAACGCGACTCCGGCAGCGCTCAGCAGCGCGATTCGCTGCAATCTCATTCTGGTCGACTCCGACGAGAGGTTCATACGAGCAGCCTGATGAAGATACTCTAATAACCGGTGCGATCGGTACCCGCCGGCGGCCCCTTGTCGCCGCCGTTGTCGGGCATGAACCCGCCGCCCAGCAGGCTCCGGGTCGCGGCGAACACGCCCACGCCCACGATGGCGACGCCGACCAGCAGCGCCGTCCGGCCGCGCGACAGCGTGCGCGTTCCGGCTCGCGAGACGTCATTCACGGGAATGTCCACGTGCTCCCCTCCCCAGTTCGCCGTGCCACCCTCGATCGTGGTGACCCGGCTCACGCTGAGCGTGTACCGATCGTTCTGAATTCCCTGCAGCGTTCCCTCCACCCGCAGCACGCCGGGGCCCAAACGTCCCCCCAGCGCGGCGCGCCCCTGGTCCGACAGCTCCAGTGACACGTCCTGGCCAGGCTGCGGCCTGGTGTCGATCAACGGCTGATACGTGTAGCACCCGACGTTGACCAGCATCACCGCCCCCAGCACCAGCCCCACGGCTCTCCGCCGGGGGAACCGGAGCGCACCCGCGCTCCGGCTCCGCGACGGCATTTCAGAAACGCTCATTCAATCCTTAGAAACCGTACGTTCCCTTGGCGGCGGCCGACGGTCCGCCGACGCCACCGAGGTTGTAGAACGGATGCGCGCGCGAATCCATCTCCTGGTACGGCACCGGCCACTCGAGCGCCGTGCCTTCCGGCAGGTCGCCCCAGCCGCGAGCGTCGAAATACCACTGCCCGTAGCCGGTGTAGGCCGTCTCCATCCGCTTCTCCCACTTCATCGCTTCCATCAAGTCGCCGCACTTCACGCCGCCGGTGCCGTTCGGCACGAGCGGCACGCAGGCGCTGCCGGTGTTCCCACCGTCGGCCGTCCCCGTCACCGGCGTGAGCCCGGCGGCCGTGCGCGACTTGTTGATCAGCGCCGCCGCGCTCGCGTAATCGGCCTTCCGGATGTCCCCCTCGGCCGCGAGCATGTCCATCTCGACCTTCGAGATCGCGATCCACGGACCGACCCCGCGGTTGTCGAAGATGCCCTTGAACCGCCAGAAGTCGTAGTACGACGAGCCCCAGCCGTCGCCCGGCGGGTCGGCGCTGTTGCGGTTCCGCATGTACGGATACTTCGTGTAGTCCCAGTTCGACGGCGAGTTCGCGATCTGCGCGTCGCGCGTGTCACCCGACGGGAAGCGCTTGTCCGGCGTCTTGATCAGGAACGGCGAGCGCGCCGAGAGCGGCTGCGCGATCCACTGCGCATACCCGCCCGACGTGTCGGCCATGCCGAAGATCATCGGCGACACCTCGTGCCAGCCCGCGCTGTTCGACGCGAACATCTGCGAGCCGAGCCAGTTGAGGCCCCAGCCCGCCGAGCCGTTGATCTGGAGCACGAGATCCGACTGGATCCCGTTCGTCGCGTCCGCGATCACCTGCGTCCAGTCCACCGCCGCGCGCTCGGCCGGCGTGCGCGCCACCCCGGCGCGGAAGCGGGCCTTGTACGAGCGGATGAGCCGCACGTAATCGTCCTTCGAGTACGAGCCGCTCGCGAGGTTGATGTAGTTCGACGGGAGCGGGAAGCCCGGCGCCGCCTTGGGATTGTTCGCGATCGCGATCGCCGTGTCGAGCGACGCGAGCGCCGCCTTCATCACGTCGACGTGCGAACTGAGATCCGGCACCGCGTCGCTGGGCGTCGCCGGCGTCACGATCGCCGCCGAGTCGTACGCCATCGCGAGATAGCCGAGCGAGACGCCGTTCTCGAAGAACGCGAACGACCGCGCCCGGAGATCCTGGCCCGGCAGATCCGTGGCGTCCGACGACTTGCCGGTCGGGCTGCCGAGGTGAATGCCCTTGGCCGTGAGTGCGTCGAGGCTCTGCACGTAGTTCGCCGAGTATCGCGCCTGCTGCGACATCGTGCTGAAATCGCGGAAGTCCTCGTCGTGCGTGAAGTTGTTCCGGCTGTTGTCGATCGGGCTGCGCGGCATCGCCTCGCGCCCGTTCATGCCGAAATTCGCCACCGTGGCGTAGTTCTCGAACGACAGCACCTGCATCTGCGGATCGAGCGCCGTCGACGAATTGAAGAGACCCTGGTGGATCTGCGCATATCCCGTGGCGATGAGCTGATCGAGCACCGCCGGGGTGGAGTAGGAGCGCGCGATGTCCGGCGCGTTGGTGTTGGGCGCGTTCAAGGTGTCCTTGCACGCGACCGACGACAACGCGGCGAGCCACGCGAGTCCGGTTGCCAACTTTCTCATTGGATCTCCTCTACGAAGGCCGGCCCCGGCGGCGGGCTCGAGTCCGAGCCCGCCGCCGCGTGGTGGTTTAGAATTTCGTCGACAGCGCGACGGTGAACGTGCGCATCGGCGGGAAGGTGTACGCGTCGAGCGCGTTGATCACCGACGAGCCGCTCGTGCCGCCGCCGAATCCGACTTCCGGATCGAAGCCCTGGTACTTCGTCCAGGTCTTCAGGTTCCGGCCGATCAGCGAGACCGTCCAGTCGCCGGTGCCGCGCACGGCCCCGATGTTGTACGACAGGTTCATCTCGCGGAGCTTCACGAAGCTCGCATCCTCGACCGTGTTGTTGTTCGCGTTCAGCGCGTCGTACAGACCGCCGATGCCCGAGCTCTCCTGCGGGCCCACGCGCCAGTAGTAGCCGATCGGCTTCGCCGTCGCGACGCTCTGGTTCAACTGGTCCGTCTGGTGGAGCTGGAAGTCGCCGTACGACCACTCCCGACCCTCGTTCCACACCCGGCGGCCGAAGCTGCCGTCGAAGAGCGCGTAGGCGAAGAACTTCTTGTAGTTGATCTGCTGCGTGTTCGACAGGCGGTAGTTGGGCAGCGCGTTGCCGAGCAGCACGTGCGTGTTCGCCGAACCCGTCGAATCACGGATGATGATCGGCGTGCCCCAGTTGAGCGACGTGCCCCACGGCGCGTTGACCGTGCCGCCCTGCGCGTGGCAGGCCTGGTTGCCGAGCGTCGGCAGCGCGGCGCCGCCCTTCACGCACGACACGAGGCCGGACTGCCACAGGTTGCTCGTGATGCCCTCGCCCAGCGAGTGGCCGCCCGTCCAGACGATGAAGCCGTCGTTGTTCTTCTGGAACTGCGAGCCCGACCCGCCGCACTGCGACCGGAACGGATCCGGCAGCTGGCTGCAGCTCGTCGCGAACGCACGGCCGTAGAAGTTGCCGTACCGCTCGCCCGCCGCCGCCCAGAAGATGTTGCCCGCGCTCTGCTCGGCCGGGACGCCGAACGCGAACGGCGGCTCGTTGAGCTGCGTGATGTACGCGCGGTTGCGGTCGTAGTTGAAGCGCATCGACCAGCTCCCGTTCCGGCGACGCAGCACCGGCACGTTGAGCGAGGCCTCCCACGTCTTGTTCTGCATCGTGCCGGCGTTCTGCCACTGGGTCTGGAAGCCCGTGGACACCGACGGCGGCACCGGAAGGATCTGATCCTTCGAGGTCGACTGCGAGTAGTCGATCGTCAGGCCGTACCGGTTCAGGAACTCGGCGTCGATGCCGTACTCGGCTTCGCCGACCGTCTCCGGACGGAGGTTCTTGTTGCCGAGCTGGTTCGCGGAGAGCGAGCCGCCCGAACCGATCGAGAAGGTTTCGTACTGCGCCGAGAACTGCGGGCGGCCGCCGGCCGTGCCGTACGACGCGCGGAGCTTGAGCTGGTCGATCGCGCTGAACGACCACCACGGCTCCTCCGACATGATCCACGCGGCCGACGCGCGACCGTAGTTCGCCCAGCGATTCGCCGAGCCGAACAGCGAGCTGCCGTCGCGGCGCACCAGGCCGCCGAGGATGTACCGATCCTTGTACGTGAGATCGAGGCTGCTCATCATGCCGATCGAACGGATCGTCGACATGCCCGAGCCGAGCGTGATCGTCGTGTTGTCCGAGACCGCGTTCAGCGTCACGAGGCCCGGCGCCGCGAGCTGGCCGCCGCCCACGTTGAAGTTGTTGTTGTCCTGCTGCTCGTAGATGTAGCGCGCCGTGAGCCGCGAGGAGAGATCGCCGAAGTTGTGGTTCGCCGATCCCGTGATGTCGCCGTTGTACGACGTGTTGATGTTCTCGGACTGGCTGACGCGGCCGTTGTTCGTGCCGCTGTTCACCGCCGTCGTGCGGTAGCCCTTGTCGCGCTCGAGCAGGAACGTCGTCCCCGCGCGATCGAAGCTCATGTTCGCTTCGATGTTGCCCCACGACACCGGCGACCACTTGGTGGTGAAGTCGCCCAGGAACCGCTGATTGTTGTTGCGGCTCAGCTCATTCGCCGCCACGTACACCGGGTTCTCGTTCTGGCCGCCCTGCTGCAGCGGGTTCGAGCGAATGTACCGGAGGCCCGTGCTCGGATCCTGACCGAGCAGGTTCACACCGCCCGGCGACCGCGTGAGACGGAAGAACAGGTTGCCGCCGTCTTCCTGGTTCGAGCCGTTGTCCACGGACGCGGCGTAGTAGCTGCGGAGACCGAATGTCCAGGCGCTGCCCACGTTCTGGTCCAGGTTCAAGCGAATCGAGTTGCGCTTGTACCCGTCCATGTACCGGATCTGGTTCGACTGATTGTAGTTGTTGAAGCTCGTGAAGAACGTCGTGCCGCCCACGTGCCCCTGCGCGTCGACCGTGCTGTTCAGGCTCGGCGCGTTCGTGGTGGCCTGCGAGATCGGGTTGTACGACACCGGCCAGAGCTGGTTCGAGTACAGCCCGCGGAGCAGGATCTTGTTCGGCGCCGACGCGATGCCGCCGTCGCGCTCGAAGTTCGCCGGCTGGAGCGCGAACACGCCGCCCAGCTCGTTCACGCGCTGCTCTTCCAGACCGAAGTTGATCGCGATCTGACAGGTCGCGACGACGCTCGTGCCGCCCTGCTTGACGCAGAAGTTCTGGCCGTCCGGCGTCATCGTGAGGAACTGGTTCTGCTCGAACGGATACTGGTGCTCGATGTCGCCCACGCCCGCTTCGGAGCGCGCGCTGAAGTGGATGCCCTCACCCGCGGCGGCACCGCTCTTCGTCGTGATCTGAATGACGCCGTTGCCAGCGCGCGATCCATACAAGGATGCGGCGGCGGCGCCCTTCACGACCTCGACGCTCTCGATGTCCTGCGGATTGATGTCCGGCAGATCACCGCTGATCTCGATGCCGTCGACGATGAACAGCGGGTTCTGGCTGCGTCCCTGGCCGTTGATCGACTGCGGACCGCGGAGCAGGATCGAGGGCGACGCACCCGGGCGGCCGCTCGTCTGCGCGATCGTCGCGCCCGGCACCTTGCCCTGGATCGCCTGGAGCGGATCCTGTCCGGGAACCGGCATGTCCTTGTCATCGACGTGCGCCACGGTGAACGCGAGCTTCTTCTGCTCCGTGCCGGCCGCCACGCCCGTCACGACCACTTCCTGCAGGCGGTTCACGTCCTGCTTGAGCACGAAGTCCGCGGACTGCGCGCCCGCGCGAATCGTGATCGGCTTGGTCTGCGGCACGAAACCGAACGACCGGGCGCGGAGCACGACCTGCTGCCCGCTCACACGCGCCGACGGCACCGTGATGGTGTACTGGCCTTGGGCGTTCGTCCCGACCGAGATGTTCATCTCGGTGATGTAGACGTTCGCGCCTTCGAGGGGTTGGCCGAACTCGGTGCTCACCTTACCGGTGATCACCGCGCTCTGTGCCTGGGCTCGTGCCAACGGCACGGTAAGCAATACGCCGAACAACGCGCCGGCTATCGCTCGAGCACGGGTCATGATGGTCATCTCACTCTCTAAAGATGAGGAATGGGGCACTGCTGCCGTTCACCTGCATCGCGAAGCCTGCGTCGCGAACCGCTGCCGCCACTTACTTCACTGGGACGACCGGGTCGTCACACCGAAAAGTTGAATGGCAGCACACAACCTGAGCGTCAGCCAAGCGGCGAACGCTCAGATCAAACCGTGTATGGCGATGATGCTCGCACTCGGGGGAGAGCCGAGGCCGAGCGAACTCGAAGATGGCAACTTGGGATGACCGCTGACCTGCTGTACGTGCCTTCAACTCGGGGAGGGGGATGACGCGTCACATCCACGATGGATGGCGGCACATCGTTGTGACGAATCGTCACAGGGAACGAGTTTTCGGCGCGCGCAACCTAGAGTTGCGCGCCGCTGCTCGCAAGAGAATTTTGTGCGGAATTCAATATTTCTTTGCGCACGCGCAGGCGGCGTGATCGATCGCTGCGATAGTTGCCATCCCAATCATCGCTGGTCGTGCACCACCCACCCACCTCGGAGGTCGAATGATGCTCGCCCGCACACTCCGCCGTTTCGTCCTGCTCGTCACAGCGGCCGCGACCGCCGCCTGTGCCGCCGCCGCTGGCAGTGCGTCCGCCGGACCGCGACACGATCGCAACACGATCAGCGCCGACGAACTGAAGGAGACCCAAGCGTCGACGCTCTACGACGTCGTGCAGCGCATTCATCCCGAATGGCTCGTGCCGCACACGCAAGGCACGGTCGGCGTCCCCGGCTCCGCGGTATCCGGCAGCGGCTCGGACACCGATATCCAGGTCTTCCTCGACACCCAGCACGCGGGCGGGCTCGAGGTCCTCAAGCAGTTCACGCCGACGCAGGCGGCGCAGCTCAAGTTCTACTCGTCGTCCGAGGCGCAGGCGCGGTTCGGCAACGGCAACCTGAACGGCGTCATCCAGATCGTCACGATGGCCAAGCGCTGACGGCAGGCCGCGCGGCGCGGCCGCGCTGGCACAGAACACGAAGGGGCCGGCCATCGCCGGCCCCGTCGGGGTCTGGAATACTGGGTCTACTACGCCCCGGACGCCGTCTCCGTCACCACGCGAACCGTGTTGTCGACGACCTGCAGGAACCCGCCGTCGACGTTGAACCGCTGGCCGCCTGCGCCGCCCAGCCGCAGCACGCCCTTGCCGAGCAGCGTCATCAGCGGCGCGTGGCCGGTGAGGATGCCCACTTCCCCATCGAACGCCGGCGCGACGATGGAATCGGTCGTGCCCTCGTACAGCACCGCTTCGGGCGAGATCACCGAGACGTTCAGCATGTGGATCCGCTCAGCCCTGGAGCTTCTTGGCGTTGGCGACGACGTCGTCGATGCCGCCCGCCATGAAGAACGCCTGCTCGGGCAGGTTGTCGAACTCGCCCTGCGTGAGCCGCTCGAACGACGAGATCGTCTCCTCGAGCTTGACGTACTTGCCCGGGATGCCGGTGAACTGCTCGGCGACGGAGAACGGCTGCGACATGAAGCGCTGGATGCGGCGCGCGCGGCCCACGATGCGCTTGTCCTCTTCCGAGAGCTCGTCCATGCCGAGAATCGCGATGATGTCCTGAAGCTCCTTGTAGCGCTGCAGAATGCGCTGCACGTCCGTCGCGGCCTTGTAGTGGCGCGCGCCGATGTACTGCGCGTCGAGAATGCGCGACGACGACGCGAGCGGATCGACGGCGGGATAGATGCCGAGCTCCGTGATCGCGCGCGAGAGCACGACCGTGGCGTCGAGGTGCGCGAACGCGGTCGCCGGCGCCGGA
>DASZUN010000217.1:0-2625 GCA_035547615.1 Gemmatimonadaceae bacterium
GTCCGTTGTACAGATACGCATCAGCGCAGAACAGCACGCGTGGCTGAATCTGCCCGAAGCGATCGAACACGCCGTTCACGCCGAAATCCGGTGAGCACGACGACCAGATCGCGCCGATGCTCGCGGTGGCCAGCATCGCGATGATCGTCTCCGGCATGTTCGGCATGAATCCGGCGACGCGGTCGCCGGCGGTCACGCCCATCACGCGCAACGCATGCGCGACGCGCGCGACGTCGGCGTAGAGCTCGCGGTAGCTGAGCCGGCGCTGCGGACCGCGCTCATTCCAGAAAACGATCGCTTCGCGATCGTCGCGGTAACGCAGCAGGTTCTCGGCAAAATTGAGCCGCGCACCAACGAACCAGCGCGGTCCGAGGTCGGGGTCGGGCGGCGCCATACGATCCCGGCCGACCAACACGCGCTCGCACACGACTGATTGGTCGCGTGCGCCCGAGATTACGCCGCAGAAGCGCCAGACTTCGGTCCAGAACAGCTCGAGGTCGCGCACGGACCAGGCATACAGCGATTCGAAATCAGTGACGCCGGCTGTGCGTTCGCCGATGGCGCGAACCCGGGCGATGAATCGCGTCAGGTTCGCGCGCGCGATCTGCTCGGCGCTCGGCGTCCAGAGTGCGACTGGTTCCATCAAGGACGATTGGACGCCGCGGTCACGTGCGACGTGTCATTCGTGAATCGCGGCGATTTGGGGCACGTGAGCGCCCAACCCTTTGCGTCGAGCTGGCCACCGCGTCCGCCGCCGACGCCCCGCCCTCCGCCATACAGCGCGACGTTCAGGGCGGCGCGCCCGCTCGGCGGACCACCACGCCCACCACCCCGCCCGCCGCGGCCGCCATTGGCCGCGAGGTCCGCGCGCTCGCGCGTGATGAACGTCGGATCTTCGGACGCCAGATACGCGAGCATCGCGACGATCGTCGCATTTCCCTTGAGATCGTCGAACACGATCTTGTCGAAGCTGTCGCGGTTCGTGTGGTGCGTGTACGTGCCGTAGTCCCAGTTCAGGGAGCTGAGCCCGAACGCGGGTGCGCCATAGCAGTCGAACGATGCATTGTCGGTGCCGCCGGTGGCCGGTCCACCGACGCCGGCGTAGTGGATCTGCTGTTGAAATTCCGGCGGCAGCTTGGAGAGCCACTGTTGCATGTGTTCACCCGCGTTCGGCAGCCCGACGCCGGACGTGGTCTGGATCCGCCCGGTCCCGTTGTCCTGGTTGAACAACGCCTGCATCCGCCGGACGATCTCCGGATGATCGTACGCGTACGCGCGTGAGCCATGCAGTCCCTGCTCCTCTCCGGGCCAGTGTCCGACGATGATCGTGCGCTTGGGATGCGGATACGCCGCCTCGAGAATCCGCATCGCCTCCATCATGGTGATCGTGCCCGTGCCGTTGTCGGTCGCGCCCTGCGAGCCATCCCACGAGTCGAAGTGCGCGGAGAGCATGACGTACTCGTTCGGCTTCTCCGTGCCGCGGATCATGCCGATGGTGTTGTAGACGGGAACCTCGCCGAGGGCGCGCGACGCCGCGTTGACACGGAGCTGCGGCCCCTGATTCCGCTCGGTGAGGCGATACAGCAGCCCGTAGTCCTCGCAGCTCATCGCGAGGCCCACGGCATGACTATTCTTGGTATCGTAAACGGTAAACGTCCCCCACGCCTCGCTCAGCGGATTGGCGAAGTTGGAGACGATTACCCCCGCCGCGCCGGCTTGATCGAGGCGGACGCCGAGCGCGCCGGTCGGGTTGCCGGCGGTCACCGGGTACCCGGTGCGCCGGATGCGTTCGGTCCAGTCGTGGACGAGCCGCACCACGGTCGTATCCATGCGCGCCTTGCTCGCGGGCGTCGCGAACTGGTCGAACTCATCCTCGGGCCGACAGGTCGGGTACGCCGGCGAGATGAGCACGAATTTGCCTTTCACCATCGGCAGCCATCGCACGAACGCGTTGCTGTCGGCGACGTTCGGCAGAATGACCGTCGAGCCGATCAGATCGCGGCCGGCGGTGCCGGGGCTATAGCCGAGCATCGTCGCCTCGAGCGAGCGCACGCGCGGCTTCACGAGATCGACGTGCGTGTAGCCGCGCACCCACCCGCGCCAGGTGCCGTACTGCTCCCGCTTCGCGTCGATGCCCCACGACTTGTAGGTCTTGATCACCCAGTCGCTGGCCGCGTTGCCGTTGGGCGTTCCGGTCAGACGCGGGCCGATCGAGTCGAACAGCGTCTGCGCGAGATCCCAGGTGTGCGAGCTGTCCATCCCCAGACGCCAGATGCGCTGGAGGACGGGGTCCGTGGTCCCGGTTTGTGCGATGCCCGGCGTTGCGACTGCCAGCGTGAGCGCGGCGGCGATCACCGCGGATCGGCGTGTCATGGCGGCTCCGTGTGGTGGTGCGGGCACAACGATACGAATTCTCGGCGCGCGCGGCGAGGTCTCGCCGGTGGCGGCGGTCGGAATTGGGCGAGACTACGAACCGTGCGAATCACGCGAAAAAGGCACGAATGTCCGCCGGCCTCGCGACGAAGCCTGGCGATCCATTCGTGCCTTTCTCGCTCAATTCGTGGTTCTACGTGTTTCCAACTCGACCCGATGGTCTCACTCCTACCACCAACGACTATCGCAGCC
>DASZUN010000218.1:0-11758 GCA_035547615.1 Gemmatimonadaceae bacterium
TGACTACGACATGCTTCATGATCACGACAATCCAAAGAGCTGGCGAATCGCCAGTGCATATCCCGCAGCCTGGCCGCGCCTGGCTTCGGCGCGCAACCGGCACGTGGGCTCGTGGAACAGCTTGTTGACCAGCGCGGTCGAGAAGGCTTCGATCTGCGCTCGGTCGCCGTCGCTCATCTGCCCGATCTGACGGCGCGCCTTGTACAACGCGTCCTGGCGGATCTCTTCGAGCCGGCTCCGCAGATCCGCGATCAGCGGCTCGACGTCGAGTTGGCGCAGCACGCCGATCAGCTCCTCGGCCTCCTCCTCCACGATCGCTTCGACCTTGGGGATCTCGGCGTCGCGCTCGCCGAGCGCCGCCGAGACGCTCCGTTCCAGCGAGTCCAGGTCGAAATATGTCACGCCGGCCACCTCGGCGGCACTCGGCTCCACGTCCCGCGGAACCGCGATGTCGACGATCGCCAGCGGCCGCGTCCGCCCCTGCCCGACCATCACGTCGTACACCATTTCGGTCGTAATGACGTGATGCGGCGCCGACGTGGACGTGACGACGATGTCCGCGGCCGCGAGCGCATCACGAAGCCGCTCGAGCGACTCCATCCGGTCGCCGAATCGGTCGGCGAGGGTGCCGGCGTGCTCGCGCGTGCGACTCAGCACGCAGGCACTGCCGTTGGGGACGCCGCGGTAGTGCAGCGCCGAGAGCGCCAGCTCGGCCATCTCGCCCGAGCCGACGATGAGCACCTGCGCGTTCTCGAGATCCGGTACCACGCTCGTCACGAGCTTGACCGCGGCCGAGCTGACGGTGGCGGGGTTGTGGTTGATCGCCGTTTCCGTGCGGGCGCGGCGCCCGGCGCGAATGGCGCCGCGGAAGAGCGCGCCCATGGCGTGCCCCGCCGAGCCCTGCGCGAGCGCGAGGGCGTACGCGTCGGAGATCTGTCCGAGGATCTGCGGCTCGCCGACGATCATCGACTCGAGCCCGCCGGCCAGCCGGCACAGGTGCCGGACGGCCTCGCCGCCGTGCATGTCGTAGAGCACCGGCGCGAGCTCGCCTTCGCTCACGCCCGTGGCGTCGGCGATCAGGCGCGTGAGGATGCGCGTCGCGCCGTCGCCGCCCGGGGCATAGAGCTCGAGGCGGTTGCAGGTGGAGAGCACGACGAGCTCGCTGAGACGCTTGGCGTCGGCGCCGCAGCCCGTGCGCGCGAGCAGCGCCGCGACCTGTTCCTTGGAGAGCGCGAGTCGCTCACGGAGGTCGAGGGGCGCCGTGCGGAACGAGACGCCGACGCAGGTCACACTCTCGACGTCGGGATCGGCGGCGGCGCCCGGGCGGCCGCCGGGATGCGAGCGCGGCTCCGCGCTCGGCGTGACGATCGCTTCGGCCAGTGAGCTAATCATCGGCGGCCTCCTCTCCCTGCTGCTGCGCCCAACGATGCGGGATGTGCGTGCAGAACGGCTCGGCGGCCATGTAGTCGCCGGTCATGCCGTAGGCGCGCGCGCGGCTTCCGCCGCAGATGTTGCGATACTCGCAGACGCCGCATTTGCCCTTGATCTGCGACCGGTCGCGCAGCGTCTTGAAGAGCGGCGATTCGCGATACACCTCGATGAGATCGTCGGTGCGGACGTTGCCCGCCGGAATCGGCAGGAAGCCCGACGGCATGATCTCGCCGGTGTGGCTGATGAACATGAATCCGTCGCCGTCGTTCACGCTCCGCGCGCGGCCGATGCCGTCGGAGAGCGAGAACATCACGCCGCCGGTGAGCGTGTCCGGCGCGTCGGCGCGGTCGCCGGCGCGGCGCTCAGCCACCTGGCGCTGCATGATGTAGCGCGAGTACTGCGGCGCGGCCGTGGCCTTGATGTCGAACGGCGCCGTCTTCGAGAGATCGTACATCTTCTCGAAGATCTGCTCGAACGCTTCCCCGCTCGCCACGTCGCCCGGCTTGGCGCGGCCCGTGGGCACGAGGAAGAACACTTCCCAGAAGACGATCCCGAGCTTCGCCATCAGCGCGGCGAGGTTGTCGAAATCGTCGATGTTGTGGTTCGACATCACCGTGTTCACCTGCGTCGAGATGCCGATCTCTCGGCAGGTTTCCAGAATTCTCATGCCCCAGTCGAACGAGCCGTCCACGCGCCGGAAGGCGTCGTGGATCTCGGGGCACGAGCCGTCGAGACTCACGGCAAGGCGCGAGATGCCGGCGTCCTTCAGCTTGTGGATCGCCTCGGGCGTCGCGAGCGGGGTCGTGGCGGGCGTGACTGCCATCCGCAGCCCGAGGGAGAAGCCGTACTCGATCAACTCGAATACGTCTGGCCGCTTCAGGCAGTCGCCGCCACTGAGCACGAACAACACTTTCCCGAACTCGCGCACCTTGCGCAGCATCGCTTTCGCTTCGTCGGTGCTCAGCTCGTCGGGGCGACGATAGGGCACCGCTTCGGCGCGACAGTGTTTGCAGGCGAGATCGCACGCCCGCGTCGTTTCCCAGATGACGAGGAACGGGGATTTCGCGAAATCGAAATCGGCGATGCCGAGGCGCTTGGCGCCGGCCGCCGTGGGATGTCCACCAGGATGCGTCATGATTTTCCTCCGCTGCGGCGCCCGACTCGGTCGGTCGGCGCCGGTTCCGCGCAGCCACAGGCGGTGCAATCGCCCGCCGGCGCGCGGCTCGTGCGCACCGCGATCCACAACCGGCGGCCGGTGACCAGCGCCGCCGCCGCGAGGATCGCGAGCGTGATCCAGTGCTGGAGCTGCGCGCTCATGCGCCGCCCCCCAGCCCGACGGCGAGGCCGCCGCGATACACCAGCAGCGCAACACCGTATGCCAATACGAGCATGTAGCCGAACTGCAGCGACGCCCACGCGAGCCCGCGCGCCCCGCCGCCCGCTTCGCGGATCGTGACCGCGACGGTGCTCGTGCACATGAGCGCGAACACGTAGAACGCCATCAGCCCCACGGCGACGAGCGGCGTGTACGCGAGCCTGCCGCTCGCATCGCGCTCGGTGCGAAGCCGATCGCGCAGCGTGGAACTCTCGCCCTCGGGCGCCTTGTAAATCGTCGACATCGTCGTCACGAACACCTCGCGCGCCGCGAACGACGACAGCATCGACACGCCGATCTTCCAGTCGTAGCCGAGCGGCTTGACGAGCGGCTCGAGCGCGCGGCCGGTGCGGCCGAGCGCGGACTGCGCCAGCTGCGCCTCTGGGGTGGCGGGCGTCCCATCCGGCGTCGAAGCGCGCGGATACGCTGCCAGTCCCCAGAGGAGCAGTGAGACGGCGAAGATCACCGTGCCGGCACGCTTGAGGAAAATCTTCACGCGCTGCCAGACCGACACGGCGAGCACCTTCGCACTCGGCGCGTGATACGGCGGCAGCTCGAGGATGAGCCCCCGCGCCGGCGTGCGGAGCAGCGTGCGCCGGAACAGCGCCGCCGCCGCGAGCGCCGCGACGGTGCCGAGCAGATACATCCCGAGCAGCGTCAGCCCCTGCAGATTGGCGAACCCGAGGACCGTCACCGCCGGCACGAACGCGCCGATGAGCAAAGTGTAAACTGGCAGCCGCGCCGAGCAGCTCATGAGCGGCACGACCATGATCGTCGCCAGCCGCTCCTTGGGATCCTTGATCGTGCGCGTCGAGAGGATCGCCGGCACTGCGCACGCGTAGCCCGACAGCAGCGGGATGAAGCTCTTGCCGTTGAGGCCGAGCGGGCGCATGAAGCGATCCATCACGAACGCCGCGCGCGCCATGTAGCCCGAGTCCTCGAGCAGTCCGATGAAGAGGAAGAGGATCGCGATCTGCGGCAGGAACACGAGCACGCTGCCCACGCCGGAGATCGCGCCGTCGACGATCAGGCTGCGCAGCTCGCCGGGCGGGATCGCCGACGACGCAGCGGCGGCCGCGAGCCCGACGAGCGCCTGCACGCCGTTCATCAGCGGGCGCGCCCAGGCGAACATCGCCTGGAACATCACGGCCATCACGCCGAGGAAGACGAGCGGCCCCCACACGCGGTGGAGCGCGACGGCGTCGACGCGGTCGCTCATCGAGCGGCGCGCGGCCGGCTTGCGCACGATGCACTGCTCGGCGATGGACGCGATCCACGCATAGCGCGCCGCGGCTTCGGCGCGGCCGCCGTCATTCCTTTCGACCGTCGAAAGGACGCGCTGATCCGGCAGCGGGAGCGACGGCGCGGTCACGATCGCGCGCCGGAGATGGTCGATCCCCGCGCCGCGCGTGGCGACGACGGGAATGACGACCGCGCCCAGCGCGTGGATCAATTCAGGGATGTCGATGCGCGTGCCGGCTTTCGCGACCCGGTCCATGCGGTTGAGCGCGATCACCGTCGGGCGGCCGAGCTCGAGCACCTGGCTCGCGAAGTACAGATTGCGCTCGATCTGCTCGCCGTCGACCACCACGACGATCACGTCGACCGCCGGCACGCCTGCCGCGCGCCCCGCGAGCACGTCGCACGCGATGCGCTCGTCGGGCGACTCGGGCTGCATGCTGTACGTGCCCGGCAGATCGATGATCGACAGCCGGCGGCCGTCCTGCAGACAGCTGCCCTCGACGCGCTCCACCGTGACACCCGGGAAGTTCGCCACCTGCTGGCGCATGCCCGTGAGCGCGTTGAAGACGGTGCTCTTCCCCGTGTTCGGATTTCCGACGAGCGCGACGCGGAGCGGCGCCTGTTCGGCGCGAGCTGCCGGGGCGCCCGCGAGTCCGTTGCCGCGCGCTTCGGCGAACATCGTCGTCAGGCCGGCAGCGGTTCGACGAGGATCGACGCCGCGACGATCGCGTCGATGGCGAGCCGCGAGCCGTGCACTTCGATGTGCAGGCCGCCGCACCGCTCCACGATGCCCACGCGCGCGCCCTCGAACACGCCGAGCGCGCGGAGCCGCGAGGCTTCGCTGAAAGGGCACCCGACCGTGATGATGACCGCGCGAACACCGGCCGGCAGCGACGAGAGCGCGCACGGGCCGGAGCACGGATTGGGGCACGGATCGCACGCGCGCCCCGTCGCCTTGGTGGCGATCGCGGCACGCGTGGACGGTGACTCACCCTGCGAACTGCGGAACCAGAATCTCACCTGCAGCCTCCCTCAAAGCGGCAGTGAACTGCACGCTCGGAAGGCTATTTCTCAGGCGTAGAGACGGGATCGGCGGATTGCCGCGCCCGCGTCGGTCATTCCCTGACGCGGGCGCGCGTTCGAGCAATCCTTGATGTGCTGCTCGGAGCTTACTGGACCGTGACCTGGCCGTGCATGCCGAGCGCGAGGTGCGGCGTGCAGTAGAACTTGTAGGTGCCGGCCGGGACGCCCGCGAACGAAACGGTGTACGTGTCGTTGGGGTTCATGAGGAGCGGGCCGGTGAGCGGAGCAGTCGTGTTCGGCATGTTGGCGCCGAGCTGGCCGGCTGCGCCGGACGGGATGCTGTCGGACCAGAAGGTCACGTTGTGCGGCGGGCCCGAGGTGACGGTGAACTTGATGCCGTCGCCGACTTTGATCGTGAGGTTGGCGGGGTCGAACTTATAGCCCGACGCGTCGCCGATCATCTTCACGTCCCACGTCTTGCCCGTGATCGCCGCGGCCGTGCCGGCGGCCGCCGGAGCGCCCGGGTTCTGAGCGGCCGCGGCCGGAGCCGGGGTCGCCGACGGCTGAGCCGCCGCGCTGGTGTCTGCCTGCTTCTCGCCACCGCCGCCGCACGCGGTCAACGCAAACGCCGCGGCGACGAGAAATGCACTCGTCGTTCTCACTGTGGTGCTCCTTACCAGGTTGGATTGATTCGATCAGTCGCTCGGCGATTCTCCGGCGGCGACCAGCGTGGCCGCATGAGGCGTGCCCGAGTCGTTCCAGGCGACGGAAGGCCGCCCATGTGAAACCTAGCGAAACCTCATGCCATTTGGGGCAATTTCGCCAGGTTTGGGAATTCTTGGCACCTGTTGCTTTTGCGTTCCCGCTGACGTAGCCGGCCGCGCCCCACGCCGCCCCTGACCCGCCGCGCTCCCCGCCGCCCGCTCGCCAGTGGCGCCCCGGCGCATCGTCAGCGCGATCCGGTTCCGCTCGAGATCCACCGACAGCACGCGCACCGTCACCTTCTGGCCCACCGACACGACCGCATTCGGATCGCTCACGTACCGATCGGCAAGCTGCGACACGTGCACGAGGCCATCCTGGTGCACGCCGATGTCGACGAACGCGCCGAAGGCGACGATGTTCGTGACCACGCCCTCGAGCTCCATGCCCTCCGTGAGGTGTTTGGGCTCGGTCACGTCGGCGCGGAACGCCGGCGGCTCGAATGCCTCGCGCGGATCGCGGCCGGGCTTCCGAAGCTCGCCGAGGATGTCCTGCAAGGTCGGCAAGCCCACACCGTCGCCGACGTACTGCTCGAGCTTGATCCGCTCCAGCGCGCCGTCGTTCCCGACGAGCTGCCCGAGCGGAAGCCCGAGGTCCTTCGCCATGCGTTCGACGAGCGCATAACGTTCCGGGTGCACGGCCGACGCATCGAGCGGATGCGCGCCGCCGCGCACGCGCAGGAACCCCGCCGCCTGCTCGAACGCCTTCGCCCCGAGACGCGGGACCGCGGTGAGATCCTCGCGGGACGTGAAGCCGCCCTGCGCGTCGCGCGCCTTGACGATGTTCGCCGCGAGCGACGGACCGATGCCCGCCACGTACGACAGCAGCGGAACCGACGCCGTGTTCACCTCGACGCCGACGCGGTTGACACAGCTCTCCACGACGGCGTCGAGGCGCTGCTTGAGGCGCGGCTGCGACACGTCGTGCTGATACTGCCCCACACCGATCGACTTCGGGTCGATCTTCACCAGCTCGGCGAGCGGGTCCTGCAGCCGCCGCGCGATCGACACCGCACCGCGCAGCGAGACGTCGAGATCCGGCAGCTCGTCGCGCGCGACGTCGCTCGCCGAGTAGACCGATGCGCCCGACTCGTTCACCACGACGACCTGCGGCCGCGCGAGCTTGCGTTCCGCGAGCACGTCGCGCACGAGGGTTTCCGTCTCGCGCGATGCCGTGCCGTTGCCGATCGAGATGAGATCGGGATCGAAACGCGCGATGTAGGCGAGCAGCGACTGCGCGAACCGGTCGGGCTGGTGGAGGAAGAACGCGTCGGTGGCGACGACCGCGCCCGTCTTCGACACCACCGCGACCTTGACGCCGGTGCGGAAGCCCGGGTCCAGCCCGATCGCGACGCGCTCGCCCGCGGGCGGCGCGAGGAGCAGCTGCTCGAGGTTGCGTCCGAAGATCGCGATCGCCTCCTCGTCGGCGCGCGTCTTGAGCTCGAGGCGCAGGTCGACTTCGACCGCCGGGGCGATCAGGCGCTTGTACGCGTCGGCGACGACGAGCGTCATCTGCTGCGTCGCGCGGCGGCCGTCGACGAACGTCCGCCCGATGTCCGACAGGATCGCCTCGGCCGGCGCATCGACCGACCAGAGGAGGAATCCTTCCGCCTCGCCGCGGCGAATCGCGAGCACGCGATGCGAGGGGAGCTCGCGCAGGGGTTGAGAGAACTCGTAATAGTCCTGGAACTTGGAGACTTCCTTGTCCTTGCCCGTGACGACGCGCGAACGCACCACGCCCTCGGCGCGCGTGCGGTCGCGCACGCGGCCGCGAAGGTCCGCATCGTCGGCGATCCGCTCGGCGATGATGTCGCGCGCTCCGGCGAGCGCGTGCTCGACGTCCGGCACTTCCTTTTCAGCATTCACGAACGCCGCCGCTTCGGTCGCGAGCGCAGCGTCGTCGGCTTCGCCGGCCCAGAGGAGGTCGGCGAGCGGCTCGAGCCCGCGCTCCCGCGCGATCATCGCGCGCGTCCGGCGCTTGGGCTTGAACGGCAGATAGAGATCCTCGAGCGCCTGCTTCGTCTCGGCCGCGTCGATCTTCGCTCTGAGCTCGGGGTCGAGCTTGCCCTGCTCCTCGATGCTCTTGAGGATCGCGGCGCGCCGGTCGGCGAGCTCGCGCAGGTATTCGGCGCGGTCGTGGACGTCGCGGAGCTGGACTTCATCGAGGCCGCCCGTGGCCTCCTTGCGGTATCGGGCGATGAACGGGAGGGTGTTGCCTTCGTCGAACAGCGCGAGCGCGCCGGCGACCTGCTGGGGCGCGAGCGTCAGCTCGCGCGCGATGGTTGCAACGAGGTGCTGCTGGGGAGACATCGATCCTGCGGCAAAAGGTCCGTCGGGGAGAGAACCACGGGAGCGAGGATCGAAGATACACGATCCGGATTACACGGGCAGTTCTTGCGTTATCGCTCGCGCCGCACGGGTTGCGTATCTTCGATTCACCCACTTCAGCTCGGAGCGTTCGGCATGGCTCGCTTGCCCGGAACCGAATTCCTCACGACGACCGCGAACGGGATCGACGGCTACGTCGTCACGAACACGCTCGGCGTGGTGCGCGGCATCGTCGTGCGCTCGCGCTCCGTGTTCGGCAGCATCGGCGCGAAGCTGCAGACGCTCGCCGGCGGCAACATCTCGCTCCTCACCGAGCTCTGCGAGCGCGCCCGCGGCGACGCGTTCGAGGAAGCCGTGCGACACGCGCAGGCGCTCGGCGGCAACGCCCTGATCGCCGTCCGCTACGACGCGACGGAGATCATGTCGGGCGTGACGGAGGTCCTGTGCTACGGCACGGCGGCGCGCGTGGCGCCGAAGCTCGGGCGGGCGGAGGAGTAAACCGTCATCCCGAGCGACCCCGAGCGAAGCGACGGGGCCCGCACATGTCATCCCGAGCGACCCCGAGCGAAGCGAGGGGGAGTCGAGGGATCTGGGCTCGTTGCGCCGCGGCAATTTTTCACCGCGGAGTGCGCAGAGGGCGCGGAGGGCTGCGGCGAGGCCAAAGCCTCTCGTGCGCAACGAGCCGGGAATTTTTTGGGAACGACCTCGGGACGCAATAGGATCCCGAGGTCGTTCGCGTTCAACGTGTTGGAGCCCGATTCGGCGCGCTACGCCACGCCCGTCCTGATCGCCTGAATCACCCGATCGGCGAACAGGTCCACCTCGTCCACGGTCGTGTACACGTTCGGCGTGATGCGCATGCCCTTGAACTCGTCGTTCACCATCGGCGTGGTCACGATGTTGTGCTTCGACAGCAGCCATCCGCCCAGCTTGCCCATGTCCATCCCGTTGACGCCGAACACGCCGATCGCGCCGCTCTTCTCGGGGCCGATCTCCGTGATCATGTACGCGCGGTCGCTCGCGGCGAGGATCTGCTTGGCCCAGCGATCGCGTAGATAGCGGAGCCGCGCGATCTTGCGCTCGGGACCGATGCCGCGGTTGAAGGCGATCGCCACGGCCACGGCGTTGTGGTTCGCCGCCGGATGCGTGCCGATCTCCTCGTACTTGCGGATGTTGTCTTCCTGCTCGACGCCGCCGGCCATGAGCGGCCAGAGTGATTTGATCTTGTCGCGCCGCACGTAGAGAAAGCCCGTGCCGATCGGCGCGTGCGTCCACTTGTGCAGGCTCGTGCCGTAGTAGTCGCAGTCGAGATCGTCGCGCTTGAACGGGAAGTGCGAGAACGCGTGTGCGCCGTCCACGAACACGCGGATCCCCCGGGGCTTCGCGAGATCGACGATCTCGCGCACCGGCGCGATGTAGCCGGTCATGAAGCTGATGTGCATCACCTCGATGACCTTCGTGCGCGGCGTGATCGCGGCGGCGATCTGGTCGACGTACGACTTCGTGCTCTTCACCGGCGTCTCGATCTTCACCGGCTTGAGCACGATGCCCTCGCGCCGCTGGCGCTGGCGCCAGGCGTTCTGCATGCGTGGGTAGTTCTGCGTCGTGAAGATGACCTCGTCCCCCTTCTGCAGATCGGTGCCGAAGATCATCGTCTCGTTCGCCTCGGACGCATTGCGCGTGATCGCCATCTCCTCGGAATCGCACCCGAAGTCCTGGGCGAGGTCGCGCCGCACCGACTCGATGCGCGGCTCGAGCACCCGCCACATGTTGTCCACCGGCAGCTCGTTCGAGAATCTGAGATCTCGAATCATCTGCTCGAGCACGTGGGTCGGCGCCGGGCTGCAGCCGCCGTTGTTGAGATTGACCATCGTGCGATCGAGATCGAACGCGCGCTGGATCTCGCGCCAGTACGTCTCGTCTTCGGCGACGGACACCGGAGCGCGCGCGCCGGCAACGTGCTCGGCGGCGAAGAGGTGCCTGAAGGCCGAGTGGCGCATGACGGGGAGCGACACGCCTGCGCCGAGCATGGATGAGACGAACGTGCGTCGATTAGTCATGCGCGAGAGAATCCGCCGCGCCGGATGTCTCGTCAAGATGCATGGCACGCCGGATCCTGTATCCCGTCGTGCACGCAATCCCGCGGCACTGTTATACTCAAGCGTTCCCATGACCGATCCCGCTCTGTCGCGCGCGCTGCGCGTGCTCGAGACGTCGCCCGTCTTCGACGGGCACAACGACCTGCCCTGGCGGATCCGCGAGCACACCGGCAATCCGCCCGACGTCGACGCGTACGACTTGCACGCGCGCACGCCCGGCATGACCGATCTCGCGCGACTGCGCGCCGGTCGCGTCGGCGCGCAGTTCTGGGCGGCGTACACCCCGGGCGAGCGCGACAATCCGGCCTACGCACCCAATGGCGGCGTCACGAGCACACCGGGCTACGCGCGGGTCATGCTCGATCAGATCGACGTCGCGCACCGTCTCATCGCGAGCTACGCCGAGTTGGAATGGGCACCGACGGTGCACGACATCCGCGGCTGCATCGCGCGTCGCACGGTCGCCTCGCTGATTGGCGTCGAAGGCGGCCACGGGATCGAGAACTCGCTCGGCATTCTCCGCACCTTCCGTGCGCTCGGCGTGCGCTACATGACGCTCACGCACAACGTGACGACCGACTGGGCCGACGCCGCCCTCGGCGCGCCGCTGCACGGCGGGCTCACGCCGTTCGGCCGGGACGTAATTCGCGAGATGAACCGCCTGGCCATGCTCGTCGACCTCGCGCACGCCTCACCGGACACCATGCGCGACGCGCTCGACACGAGCCATGCGCCGGTCATGTTCACCCACTCCGGCGCGCGCGCCCTGTGCGATCACCCGCGCAACGTGCCGGACGCGATTCTCGCGCGCATCCCGGCGAATGGCGGGATCGTCATGGTGCCGTTTCTGCCCTCGTTCGTGTCAGCGACCGTGAAGGCGGACGACGATGCACTCGAACACGTGCGGACGCGCGCACATGCCAGCCACCCGCACGATCCCGCCGCGGCCGCAGAGGAGATCGTCGCGTGGCGCGACGCCAATCCGCGTCCGCAGGCCACGCTCGCCGACGTCGCGGACATGATCGAATACGTCCGGAGCATCGTCGGGGTGCAGCACGTCGGGATCGGCAGCGACTTCGACGGCTTCGACGAGACGACCGTGGGGCTCGAGGACGTGTCGACGTATCCGGCGCTGTTCGCCGAGCTCGCCCGGCGCGGTTGGAGCGACGAGGATCTCGCGAAGCTCGCGTGCGAGAACGTGCTCCGGGTGCTCGGCGACGCGGAGACGGCGGCAACCCGTCGCCGCTGAGCCCTGGATTTCCGGTCGCCCTGGCACGCACTCGTCATCCCGAAGGAGCGAAGCGACTGAGGGATGACAGGACGGTGGCGCTCCCCCTACTCGTCCTGCGGCGCCTTGGGCCCGAGCTCGCCGCTCTCCAGCGACCGCGTGGCGATCGCCTTGAGCCGTGAATCCTGATTTCGTCTTAATCCGCGAATATTTCGCCGCGCCCGGCGATAGGCCATCGGCACGAACACCCGCGCGCAGTCGAGGTGCTCCT